>NZ_JBVKCZ010000007.1:0-290306 GCF_055634335.1 Streptomyces sp. NPDC111802
GTTTGAGGAGCGGGGGTCCAGGGGGCGGAGCCCCCTGGCCGGGGTCGAAGGGGCGGAGCCCCTGGGGATGGGACGGGTAGGGGCGGCGGGGGCGAAAAACGCCCGTCAGCCGCCGGCCGCCGCCCGCACCAACCCCCGCATCACCCGCACATCCGCCCCCATCTCCGGATGCCACTGCACCCCCAACACCCACCCCCCGGACGGCAGTTCCACCGCCTCCACCGTGCCGTCCGCCGCGTACGCCGACGGGACCAGACCCTCGCCGAGCCGGTCCACGGCCTGGTGGTGATACGTCGGCACGGACGTCTCCTCCGGCACGAGACCGCCGTAAAGACTCCCCGGCACCGGCTTGACGGTGTGGCTGCCGAAGACGCCCACGACCTCCGCGTGACCGTCGAGGTGCTGGACGAGCGTCCCGCCGAGGGCGACGTTCAGCAGCTGCATACCCCGGCAGATGCCCAGCAGCGGGACGCCCGCCGTCACCGCCGCGTCGATCAGGGCCAGCTCCCACGCGTCCCGCTCGTGCGCGGGCGGCCCGGTGCGGGGCTCGCGCTGCGCGCCGTACCTGCCCGGTTCCACATCCGGCCCGCCCGCGATGACCAGCCCGTCCAGCCGGGCCACGGCGGCCGCCGCCTGCTCAGGGTCGTCCGGCGGGAGCATCGCCGCCAGGCCCCCCGCCCGCTGTACCAGCCGCGGATAGCCGACCGGCAGCAGTGCCGCCTCCAGCTCCCACACGCCCCAGCGCGCACCGGACTCCAGATAGGTGCTGACCCCGATCAGCGGCCTGGCCACAGCAACTCCTCGAACTCGAACATTCAGTCCCGTGCCAACTCTGCCTCGGCCGCCGCCAGCGCCGCGAACTCCTCCTCCGGAGCGGTCGCCACCAGACGCTTACGGCTGTACAGGCCGAAGTAACCGAGGGCCACGACGTACACCACCAGCGCGATCACCGCCGCTGTCACGTCCACCAGGAACGTCGCCACCAGCGCCGCGCACGCCAGCACCAGGGCGACCGACGACGTCAGCACCCCGCCGGGCGTGCGATACGGCCGTGCCAGCTCCGGCTCCCGGCGGCGCAGCACGATGTGCGACAGGGACATCAGCGCGTAGGAGATGGTCGCGCCGAAGACCGCGATGTTCAGCATCCGCGCGCCGTCGCCCGTCACCGCCGCCAGCAGGAAGCCGACCGTGCCGGGCACCAGCAGACCCAGGTACGGCGCCTTGCGGCGGCTGGTGAGGGACAGGAAGCGGGGGAGGTAGCCCGCGCGCGACAGGGCGAACAGCTGGCGCGAGCCCGCGTAGATCAGGGAGAAGAAGGACGCCACCAGGCCCGCGAGCCCGGCGTAGTTCACGATCCGGCTCAGGGTCGTGGCCTTCCCGTCCGGCTGGAGCGCTTCGACCAGCGGGTTGCCCGCCTCCTGGACCGCCGCCGAGCCGCGTGCGCCGGCCGCCGCGAAGAAGGTCACCACGGCCAGGACGACGAGGATGGCCATCGACCAGCGGATCGCCTTCGGCAGCGTACGGGCCGGGTCCTTGGTCTCCTCGGCGGCCAGCGGCACCCCCTCGACGCCCAGGAAGAACCACATGCCGAACGGGAACGCCGCCCAGATGCCGAGCAGGCCGAAGGGCAGCCAGGAGCTCGACCCCGCCGCCGAGGTGTCGACCGGGATGTCGTCGAGCGATCCGAGGGAGAAGTCCGGCAGCGCCGCCAGCGCGAACACGATCAGGGCCACCACCGCGATGCCGGTGACCACGAAGCTGAAGCGCAGGGCCTCGCCGACGCCCCACAGATGGATGCCGAGGAAGATCGCGAAGCAGACCAGGTACATCGGCCAGCCGGACTCCAGCCCGAACAGGCCCAGCGACTCGACGTAGTCGCCGATGAAGATGACGATGGCGGCGGGCGCGAGGACGTACTCGATGAGAATCGCCGTACCGGTCAGGAAGCCGCCCCAGGGGCCCAGGGCCCGGCGGGCGAAGCCGTAGCCGCCGCCGGCCGTCGGCAGGATCGAGGACAGTTCGGCGAGGGCGAAGACCATGCAGGCGTACATCGTGCCCATGAGCACCATGGCGATCGCCAGGCCGCCGAAGCCCCCCTCGGCCAGGCCGAAGTTCCAGCCGGAGTAGTCGCCGGAGACGACGTAGGCGACACCGAGTCCGGTCAGCAGCACCCAGCCGGCGCTGCCGCGGCGCAGGGCTCTGCGCTCCAGATAGTCGTCCGCCTCGGCGGCGGCGGGTGTGCTTGTGGATTCGAGGGACATGGACCAACTCCCCACGTGCGGTGGACACCGGGCATTTCCGGGCACGGTGGGGTCGACCGGGCTCCGGTTCAATGGAATGGATCCATACCTTTGCGGTGTCGGTCGCTCGAACGCAATACCCCTGCGTTAATCGGTGGTAAATCCACGCTCACGGGGGGCTGTGTGCCGCGCTCAGCCGAGGAAGCCCCGCAGCAGCGCCGCCGTGCCCCCGCAGTGCTCGCGCATGATCTCCCGCGCCTCCTCGGCGTCGCCCTCGATCACGGCCTCCACCAGGGCCGTGTGCTGGCGCTGGGAGTGCTCCAGGTTGCGGACCAGCAGCGGGATGCAGTCGAGCAGGTCGTTCACGTTGGCGCGTACGGCCGCGTACTGGGCGGTGAGCGTGGGGGAGCCGGACAGTTCGGCGAGGGTGAGGTGCAGCAGCGTGTCCAGGCGGCGGTACTCGGCCAGCGGGGCGTCATGCGTGTGCGCCAGGGCCTCGCGGAGGCGGTTCGTCTGCTCCTCGTCCAGCCCGTGCGCCGCGCACAGCCCGGCCGCGCCCACCTCCAGGACCTCGCGGAAGCGCAGCGTGTCCTCGACGTCGACGTGCTTCAGACGGCGGCGCAGCTCCTCCTCGCCGGGCGTCACGGGGCGCGGCAGCACGAACGTTCCGCCGTAGCGTCCGCGCCGCGACTCCACCAGGCCCTGGTCCTGGAGGACCTTCAGCACCTCGCGCAGCGTCACCCGGCTGATCCCCAGCCGGTCCGCCAACTCCCGCTCGGCGGGCAGCCGTTCGCCGCCCGGCACCAGACCGAGCCGGACCACCTGGAGGATCTGCTCCAGGGCCTCCTCGAAGCCGTTGCCGGCCCGCACCGGCCGCAGCACCGAGGTCAGCCGGTCGTCGGCTCCGGGCGCCCCGTGCTCCGTTTCCGCCTGCGACATATGGCCGGACCCCCTTCCCAATCAATGGTCCTGCGCAATACCTTATGGCTCCCGGCCGACCGAAGCAGCCGTATGGAGGCTCTCCCGTGGCAGACCGCACACCCCCGCTGAGCGTCGAGGAGCTGCACGCCCTCGTCGCGAGCGGTGAGATCGACACTGTCGTACTGGCCTTCCCCGATATGCAAGGGCGGCTCCAGGGCAAGCGGTTCGCCGCCCGCTTCTTCCTCGACGAGGTACTCCAGCACGGCACCGAGGGCTGCAACTACCTCCTCGCCGTCGACACCGAGATGAACACCGTCGACGGCTACGCCATGTCGTCCTGGGACCGCGGCTACGGCGACTTCGCCATGCACCCCGACCTGGCCACGCTGCGCCGCGTGCCCTGGAACGCGGGTACGGCCATGCTGATCGCCGACCTGGCCTGGAACGACGGCTCGCCCGTGGTCGCCGCGCCCCGCCAGATCCTGCGCCGCCAGCTGGAGCGCCTCGCCGAGCACGGGTACACCGCGAACGTCGGCACCGAGCTGGAGTTCATCGTCTTCAAGGACACCTACGAGCAGGCGTGGGACGCGAACTACCGTGGGCTCACCCCCGCCAACCAGTACAACATCGACTACTCGGTGCTCGGCACCGGGCGGATCGAACCGCTGCTGCGGCGCATCCGCAACGAGATGGCGGGCGCCGGGCTCACCGTCGAGTCCGCCAAGGGCGAGTGCAACCCCGGCCAGCACGAGATCGCCTTCAGGTACGACGACGCCCTGGTCACCTGCGACCAGCACGCGATCTACAAGACCGGCACCAAGGAGATCGCCGCCCAGGAGGGCGTCTCGATCACCTTCATGGCCAAGTACAACGAGCGCGAGGGCAACTCCTGCCACATCCACCTCTCGCTCGCGGACGCGGCCGGCGACAACGCCATGGCGGGGGACGGCGAAGGAGGCATGTCCGACGTCATGCGGCACTTCCTCGCCGGTCAGCTGGCCGCGCTGCGCGACTTCTCCCTCCTCTACGCCCCCAACATCAACTCCTACAAGCGGTTCCAGCCGGGCTCCTTCGCCCCGACCGCCGTCGCCTGGGGGTACGACAACCGCACCTGCGCCCTGCGCGTCGTCGGCCACGGCCGCTCGATGCGCTTCGAGAACCGCCTCCCCGGCGGCGACGTCAACCCGCACCTCGCGGTGGCAGGGCTGGTGGCCGCCGGTCTGTACGGCATCGAGCAGAAACTGGAGCTGCCCGAGCCCTGTCCCGGCAACGCCTACGCCGCCGACTTCGAGCACGTCCCCACGACCCTGCGCGAGGCCGCCGAGCTCTGGGAGAACAGCCCGATCGCCAAGGCCGCCTTCGGCGACGAGGTCGTCGCCCACTACCGCAACATGGCGCGCGTCGAGCTGGACGACTTCGACGCCGCGGTCACCGACTGGGAGCTGCGCCGCTCCTTCGAACGCATGTGAGGCCCTCCTTGTCCGACCAGCTCCAGGTACTCAATCCGGCCACCGAAGAGGTCGTCGCCACCGTCCCGGCCGCCACCGCGGCCGACGTGGACGCGGCGGTCGTACGGGCCACCAGGGCGCAGTCCGTGTGGTCCGCCCTCGCGCCCGGCGAACGCGCCCGGCTGCTGCGCCGGTTCGCCGCCGCCGTCGACGAACACGTGGAGGAACTCGCCCAGTTGGAGGTCCGCGAGGCCGGGCACACCGTCGGCAACGCCCGCTGGGAGGCGGGCAACGTCCGGGATCTGCTCGACTACGCGGCCGGGGGAGTGGAACGGCTCACCGGCCGTCAGATCCCGGTCCCCGGCGGCCTGGACGTGACGATCCTCGAACCGCTGGGTGTCGTCGGCGTCATCGCCCCCTGGAACTTCCCGATGCCGATCGCGGCCTGGGGCACCGCCCCGGCGCTCGCGGCGGGCAACGCCGTCATCCTCAAGCCCGCCGAGACGACCCCGCTGACGGCTCTGCGACTGGCGGAACTCGCCCTGGAAGCGGGACTTCCCGAGGGACTGTTCCAAGTCCTGCCCGGTCACGGCCCGGTCGCGGGCAACGCCCTCGTCGAGCACCCCGGCGTCGCGAAGATCGTCTTCACCGGGTCAACGACCGTGGGCAAACAGGTGTTGGCGAAGGGCTCGGCACTCCTCAAGCGCGTCACCCTCGAACTCGGCGGCAAGAGCCCCAACATCGTCTTCGCCGACGCCGACCTCGAAGCCGCCGCGGCCGCCACGCCCATGTCGTTCCTCGACAACTCCGGCCAGGACTGCTGCGCCCGCACCCGCATCCTCGTCCAGCGCTCCGCATACGACCGCTTCATGGAGCTGCTGAGCCCCGCGATCGAAGCCGTGACCGTCGGCGACCCGGCCGACGACGGGACCGACATGGGCCCGCTCATCTCCAAGGCCCAGCTGGACCGGGTCCGTTCGTACGTCACCGACGACCTCGACGGCATCCGCGGCAAGGCCCCCGAGGGCCCCGGCTTCTGGTTCCCGCCCACCGTCCTCACCGGCGTCGACCCGCACGCCCGCGTGGCCGTCGAGGAGGTCTTCGGCCCCGTCGCCGTCGTCCTCCCCTTCGAGGACGAGGCGGCGGCCGTCGCCCTCGCCAACGCCACCGACTACGGCCTCTCCGGCTCCATCTGGACCCGTGACGTCGGCCGCGCCCTGCGCGTCTCCCAGGCGGTCCGGGCCGGCAACCTGTCCGTCAACTCCCACTCCAGCGTGCGCTACTGGACCCCCTTCGGCGGCTTCAAGCAGTCCGGCATCGGCCGCGAGCTGGGCCCGGACGCCCTGACCGCCTTCACCGAAACCAAGAACGTCTTCATCAGCACGGAAGGCCCCGCACAGTGACCGAAGAAAACGTGTGCCGCCGACTGGTCGGCCGTACCGCCGTCATCACCGGCGCCGGCAGCGGCATCGGCCTCGCCACCGCCCGCCGGCTCGCCTCCGAGGGCGCCCACGTCGTCTGCGGCGACATCGACGAGCAGCGCGGCAAGGCGGCCGCCGAGGAGCTCGGCGGGATCTTCGTGAAGGTCGACGTCACCGACCCCGAGCAGGTCGAGGCGCTGTTCAAGGCGGCGTACGACACCTACGGCAGCGTCGACATCGCCTTCAACAACGCCGGCATCTCGCCGCCCGACGACGACTCCATCCTGGAGACCGGCCTGGAGGCCTGGAAGCGCGTCCAGGAGGTCAACCTCACCTCCGTCTACCTCTGCTGCAAGGCCGCCATCCCCTACATGCGGCAGCAGGGCAAGGGCTCCATCATCAACACGGCGTCCTTCGTGGCCCGGATGGGCGCGGCGACCTCGCAGATCTCGTACACGGCCTCCAAGGGCGGCGTCCTGGCGATGTCGCGCGAACTCGGTGTGCAGTTCGCCCGCGACGGCATCCGGGTCAACGCCCTGTGCCCGGGCCCGGTCAACACCCCGCTCCTCCAGGAGCTGTTCGCCAAGGACCCGGAGCGCGCCGCACGCCGGCTCGTGCACATCCCGGTCGGCCGTTTCGCCGAGGCCGAGGAGATCGCCGCCGCGGTCGCGTTCCTGGCCAGCGACGACTCCTCCTTCGTGAACGCCACCGACTTCCTGGTCGACGGCGGAATCTCGGGGGCGTACGTCACGCCGCTGTAGGCCGCCCTACAGTTGCCGGAATGAGCATCACGCCCCCGCCCGGCTGGTACCGCGACCCCTCCGCCCCGCATGTGGAGCGCTGGTGGGACGGAACGGCCTGGACCGAGCACCGGCGCGCCCCCGAGGCGACGGCACCGCCGTCCCCGACGCCGCCGGTGCCCGGTCCGCAGGGGTACGCGCCGCATACGACCGTGCCGATGACACCCGGGCGGCCCACCGCCGGCGGTGCCTCCGGGCGGGCACCCAAGGTCGTCGCCCTCGTCGCCGCGGGGGCCGTCCTGCTCACGGCGATCGTCACGGGCGTGATCGTCCTCGGCGAGGACGACGGGGACGCGAGCGTGGACACGGCGCCCACGCTCGGGACCTCGGCGCCGGTGGACCGCGAGCCGGCCTCCGACACCCCCACCCCGTCGGACTCCGCCTCCGAGCCCGCCGCCGACGAGGCGGCCGTGGTGACGGACCAGCTCAACGGGATCACCCTGCCGTTGCTCGCCGGCTGGGTCAGGCCCCGCAACCTCACCGAGGCGGACGTCCTGATGACCACGGACGGCACCTACGAGTGCCCCGCCGACTTCGGCTACTGCCGGCACGGCAAGGTCAGCTCGCGCACGGCGACCGCCGACGACGGGACCTCCCCGGAGGCCATCGCCAAGGCGGACATCCAGGACGCGGCCGGCGACGCCTATGACCGCGACTTCGTCGGCCGGCGCCCCTTCGGCGGCATCGAGTCCCACCAGGTGTTGGGATCCGGCCCGGTCACGGTGTCGGGGCGGGCCGGTTACTTCGTGCGCTGGCGGGTCACGACGGCCGAGGGACCGGGCGGCTACGTCCAGTCGCTGGCCTTCCCGTCCCGCGTCGGCACCGAGTCGCCGGTCGTCGTGCGCTATGTCTTCGACGCGGGCGAGGACGGGCCGCCGCTGGCCGACATGGACCGCTTCACCCAGGGCATCCGGTCCACGGCCAACTGAGCTACAGGAACGTGTGCCCCTCACCCCGGTAGGTCGGCACGGTCGCCGTCACCGCGTTGCCCTCGACGAGGTGCAGCGCGTCGAACCGCTCGCACATCTCACCGGCCTTGGCGTGCCGGAACCACACCTTGTCGCCGATCAGCAGATCGTCGGCGGGGGAGCCCAGCAGCGGTGTCTGCACCTCGCCGGGCCCCTCCTGGGGGTCGTAGCGCAGCCCTTCCGGCAGATAAGGCACCGGCAACCGGTCCTGCCCCGCCACGCCCGAGGCCGGATACCCGCCCCCGAGGACGGTCACCACGCCGACCCCCGGCCGGCGCACGACCGGCTGGGCGAACAGCGCGGCCGGACGACCGCTGAACGACGTGTAGTTGTCGAACAGCCTCGGTACGTACAGCCCCGACCCGGCACCGATCTCGGTCACGGCGTCCTCGGCGGCCGTGAACTGCACACTGCCGGTCCCGCCGCCGTTGACGAACTCGAGCCCCGGCACCACGGCCCGCACCGCCCGCACCACCTCGGCCCGGCGCTCGGCGAGCTCCCGGCGGGCGGCGGCCTGCATCAGCCGTACGGCACGCGACCTGAGCGGCCGCCCCGCCACGGAGTCACCGACGCCCGCGATGTGGCCCTCGTACGCCATGATCCCGACGACCTCGAACCCCGGGCGCCGCGAGACGGCCCGGGCCATGTCGGCGACCTGCGCGGGGGAGTGCAGCGGGGAGCGCCGGGCGCCGACCCGCACTCGTCCCCCCAGCAGCTTCAGCGAGGTGTCCAACTCCAGGCAGACCCGCACCACTTCGCGGCCGCCGTTGCGTGCCCCGTCGATCAGCCGCAGCTGTGCCGGGTCGTCGATCATCACGGTGACGGCGGACGCGAGCTTGGGATCGCTCGTCAGCTCGGCGAAACCGGCGCGGTCGGCCGACGGGTAGGCGAGCAGGACGTCGTCGAACCCGGAGCGCGCGAGCCACAGGGACTCGGCGAGGGTGAAGGACATCAGGCCCGCGAAGCCGTCCTTCGCGAGCACGCGTTCCAGCAGGGCCCGGCAGCGTACGGACTTGCTGGCGACGCGGATCGGCTTTCCGCCGGCCCGGCGGCGCATGTCGTCCGCGTTGGCGTCGAAGGCGTCCAGGTCCACGATCGCGAGTGGGGCTTCGAGATGGGCGGTGGCCCGTTCGTAACGGGCCCGGTCAGCGGCGCGCGCAGTCATGAACGCAGCCTGCCAGACGGGATTACCGCAGGGTAGGGGGACGTTCCGGGCAGATGTGCACGGGGTCGTGGACTGGTTCCCGTTCGCGCAGGTTCAACCCGTAGAGTGACGCGCACGCACGTGGGAACGTCCCCGGCCGCACGTCCGCGCCGGGATGACGCTCCCTCGGTGCGGGTATGCGTGCCTGGTCGGAGGAGTCCGTGCCGGGTGGGGCAGACGGAACAACGCAGCGGCGGCCCGCGCACGAGGGCGGGCCCGGGTACGAGGAAACGGGGGGTGCATGAGCACGGAAGCGCGTCGCGCCTCCATCCCCCCACGCCCGGCTACACCGCCCCCGCCCGCCGTCCCGCCCCGCCCTGCGGCCCCGCCCAGACCCGCGGACCCGCCGAGGGCCGGCGACCAGCGGGACGAGAAGACGGACGAACCGGGCACGGCGACCCCACGACCGACCGGCGAGGGCGCGCGAACGGAGGGATCGGTGCCAGGCGGTGTCGGCGTGCGGCGGGACTCTCCCGGCGACCCTTCGGACGGACCTGACAGACGTACGGCAGGCGTGAGACGGGATGCTCCCGGCGGTGCGCCGGCCGGATTCACGGCCGCGACGGGCGGCCCGTCGAGTTCCCGCACACCGACGGCGCCCACGTCCGGAAACGGCCCGGGCATGCCCGCCCCACGCCGTCACACCGGCGGAGCCGCGACGTCCGGTGCGCAGCCTCAGCCGTCCCCGCGCATCCCGGCCCCCGGCCCCGGCACCCCCACGGCCCCGCCCCCGCCCCGGGCCTCGGCCCGCTTCCCGGACGCCCCGCCGACGACCGCCCACACGGACCCCGGTGACCCACCACGCGCCGAGGCCCCGGGCCAGCCGGCACCCGGAGCCACGTCGCCGCGCCCTGCTTCGCCGAGTCAGGAAGGCGCTGGCCGGTCGGTGCCGGGGGCTGTTCCGCCCCGTTCCGCTTCGCCGCGCTCTGAAAGCACTGGGCAGTCGGCGTCGCGAGCCATGCCGCCCCGCTCCGACTCGCCGCGCCCCGAAGGCACCGGTCAGTCGGCGCCCCGAGCCCCTCAGCCGCGTGCCGCCGAGCGGCCCTCGGCGCCACGCCGCGCCGGCGCCCCCGCCGAGACGGCGGCGGAGACCACGTTCCGCCTTCGCCCGATCCCGGCGGATCCGTCACGCGGCTCCGGCAACCGGCCCGCCACCGACCGCAATTCCGGCGCGCGCGGCGCCGCTGCCGGGCGGGGTTCCGCCGGAGCGCCTTCCCGGCCGGGCTCCGCCCCCGGCGTATCCGCCCCTCTGCCTCCGATGCGCCCCGCGCACGAGCCCCCTTCCGGCGGTGCGGCCGGGTCCGGTTACGCGGGCTCGGCGCCTGCCGGCCCTCCCCGGGACATGCCGCCCTCCGCCGCCTTCTCGCCCGACCCCTCCCACTCCTGGAGTGCCCCGATGTCGCCGGGTTCCGGGCGGCCCTTCGTGTCGTTCGGGGAGCCCGAGGGGTACGACCAGCAGGCTCGGCCTCGATCCCTCGGGGTGCGCATCCGGCCCCGGATCGCGGCGGCCGCCGCCTGTGTCGTGCTCGGCGTAGGGCTCATCGGCGGTGCCCTGACCGGCAGTTGGCTGGTCGGGGACAGCGGTGACGACGGTGCGCAGGACACCTTCGCCGAGGCCGGGAGCCTCTGGCACAGCGTCCCCGTGAACCAGCTGTTCCCGCCCACCGTGAGCGGCAAGGGCGCCGGTCCCGGCGGCGCCGACCGCACCTGGACGCGGATCGCCGTCGCACCGGACACCGGCTGCGCGGACGCCTTCGACCCGCTGCTGCGCAAGGCTCTCGCCCCCGTCGGCTGCGAACGCCTCCTGCGGGCCACCTACATCGACGCCACCCAGAGCTACGTCACCACCGTCGGTCTGCTCTTCACCACGGCCGACGCCACCGCGATGCGCTCGCTCGACTCCCGCTTCACCAAGGAGGGCCTCGACCGCCGTACGGACCTGATGCCCCGCCCGTACGCCGCCAAGGGCACCCCGGCCGCCGGATTCGGCGACGAGCAGCGCGCCTCCTGGACCGTCTCGGTACTCACCGACGCCCCCGTCGTCGTGTTCGCCGTCTCCGGCTGGGCCGACGACCGCACCGTCGACGACCCCCAGCCCGCCGAGGAGGCCATGGAGTCCGGCGCCACCACGGCCATCGCCCAGGCAGGCCTCGGCCATGAGGCGCGGGGCCTCGCCGACCGCGTCGAACGCGCCCTGCGCAAGAACGTCGGCCCGTCCACGGAGCAGTCGTCATGACCACCGGCCCGAACACCGGCACGAACACCGGCATGAACAGCGCGGCGGCCGACGCCGTGACTCGTGCTGTGAAGAACCTCGTGACCCGCCGCACCGGCCCCCTCGCCGTCCTCCTCGGCGCCGGCCTCGCCCTGCTGCCGCCCACCGCGGCGCACGCCGACTCCATACGCGCCCAGCAGTGGGCCCTGGAGGCCATGCACACCCAGGAGGCCTGGCAGACCACCAAGGGCGAGGGCGTCACCGTGGCCGTCCTCGACACCGGCGTGGAGGCCGACCACCCCGACCTCGCCGGCAACATCCTCCAGGGCAAGGACATGGTCGGCTTCGGAGCCGAGCGTGGCGACCGCGCCTGGGCCCGGCACGGCACCGCGATGGCCGGCATCATCGCCGGCCACGGACACGGCGCCGGGAACGGCGACGGTGTCCTCGGCATCGCCCCCGAGGCCAAGATCCTCCCCGTCCGCGTCATCCTCGAGGACGGCGACCCCGCCCGCGCCAAGGCCCGCAGCACCCGCGGCAACGCCCTCGCCGAGGGCATCCGCTGGGCCGCCGACCACGGCGCCGACGTCATCAACCTCTCCCTCGGCGACGACTCCAGGTCCGCCCACCCCGAGGCCGGTGAGGACGAGGCCGTCCAGTACGCCCTGAAGAAGGGCGCCGTCGTCGTCGCCTCGGCCGGCAACGGCGGGGAGAAGGGCGACCACATCTCCTACCCGGCCGCCTACCCGGGCGTGATCGCCGCGACCGCCGTCGACCGCTACGGCACCCGCGCCTCCTTCTCCACCCGCCGCTGGTACGCCACGGTCAGCGCCCCCGGCGTCAACGTCGTCATCGCGGACCCCGACCGCAAGTACTACGAGGGCTGGGGCACGAGCGCCGCGGCCGCCTTCGTCTCCGGCGCGGTGGCCCTGGTCAAGGCAGCCCACCCCGGCCTGACCCCGGCCCAGATCAAGAAGCTCCTGGAGGACACGGCCCGCAACGCCCCCGCCGACGGCCGCGACGACTCCCGCGGCTACGGCTTCATCGATCCGGCCGCCGCCATCAAGAAGGCCGCCGGCCTGAAGCCGGGAAGCCTGAAGCCGGCGGCGTACGGCGAGCAGTACTTCGGCTCGGGCCCCGACGCCGCCTCCTCGGACGAGGACGCGACGAGCTGGACCGCCTGGCTCGCGGGCGGCGTCGGCGGGACGCTCCTGGTGTCGGCGGTCGTCGTGTGGCGGGGCCGCCGCGGACGCTTCGGTTCCTAGAAGGCGGCTCGGAGCTACGACGAGGCCGTGGCGGACACCGGCGGCGCGGAAGCCGACGCGTCCTGATCGGCGAACACCGACACCGCCGCCACCGCCGCCGTCTCGACCAGCGAAATCCCTTTCGCCTGTGTCGTGTTGCCGTTCGACAGCGCGGCCACCAGACAGTCACGGCCGTCGACCGTCACCCGCCCGATGCTGTTGATGTCCCACAGCCCGGTCGCCGTACGCGGCAGCCAGCCGTTCTTCAGCGCCCACGCGGAACCGTCGGCCGCCGCCGACACCCCCCACCGCTGATCCGCGGCGATCTGCCCCATCAGGCCGCGCAGATACCTCCGCGAGGCCTCGCTCAGCTCCGAGTCCTCCCCGAACACCTGCCGCAGCAGCCGGAGTTGATCGGCGGCGGTGGTCTGGGTCAGCCCCCACAGCATCCCGTCGCCGCCCTCGGTCCCGGTGAGCCCGAAGCGCTCGTTCGCGGCGTCGAGTCCCTCGGCCTCGCCGATCGTGCGCCACAGCTGCGACGCGGAGGCGTTGTCGCTGTTCTCGATCATCGCGGTCGCGTACGACTTCTCCGCCGCCGTCAGCTGCCGCCCCGCGTCCTGCGCCTGGAGCAGCAGCGCGGCCAGGATGTCGACCTTGACGATGCTCGCGGTGTCGAAGCTGCCGTCTCCGTACGTGGCACTCGCACCGGACTCCAGGTCCAGCACCGCCACCGTCACCTCGGCGCCGTCCTCGACGGTCACCGACTCCATGGCCTCGGCCAGCAGTGCGTCGTGGTCCACGGTCGGCTCCGCCACCGGCTCCACAGATTCCTCCCCACCCGCCCGGACCGACACCGACGCCGAGGGCGTCGCCGCCGACGATACGGCGCTCCCGCCCGAGTGCGCCTGAGCCTTCACATACACGGTCCCCACGGTGGCACCGCTGACGACGAGGACGAAGGCGAGCGCGGTGTAGGGCAGGGGCCGGTGACGCGGGCGGACTCTGGAGGACTCCATCCCGCGATCGTCGGGGCGGCGGCTGTGCGGGCCGTTAGACGGACGTTAGATGTGTGTCAGGGAAATCTGAGATTCCGGTGAGGGTGTCACCGCCAGGTTTCCGGGGCCGCACAAGCCCAGCAGTATCCCCCCGATAGGGTCGGTGACCGTGGCGAACAAGAACATTCCCGACTCCCTCTTCTCCGACGACGACGGCTCCGCCGACCCCCGGCTGAGCGCCGCGCTCGCGGCCTGGGCCGAGGACCGCACCGCCGAGGGCCCGGTCCTGGAGGCGCTCAAGAGCGCCCGGCTGCTCGTGCCGGTCGTCGCGGTGCTCGGCGAGGTCGAGGAGGACGAGAACGGACTGCGCCGCGAGAAGACCAGCGACATGGCGGTGCCCACCCTGAAGGCCGGCGGCCGCACCGCCCTGCCCGCCTTCACCTCCACCGAGTCCCTCGCCCGCTGGGACCCGGCCGCGCGCCCCGTCGCCGTACCCCTGCACCAGGCCCTGCAGGCCGCGGCGCACGAGAAGGCGGACACGATCGTCCTCGACATGGCCGGGCCGGTGCCCTACGAGCTGACGGGGCGCGCGCTGCTCGCACTCGCCGAGGGGCGTACGACCACGGATCCGCTGGCCGACCCCGCCGTGCGGGCGGCGGTGCGGGCCGCGGTGGCCGCCGAGCCGGCCGTGCGGCGCGCCCATCTCGGCCCCGGCCAGGCCGACGGCACGCTCGCGCTCGTGCTGGACCCCTCCGCCCCGCCCGCCGAGGCCGCCCGTGCGGTCGCGGAGCGGCTCGCCGCCGACGAAACGCTGAGGGCCCGCCTGGTGCGCGGTCTCGACCTGGCACTGCTGCCGGCCGGGACGACGCCTCCGGGCGAGCCCCTGTACGTACGCGGGTGAACTAGGCCGTGTCCGCAAAGTCCCGCCTGCCCCGTGACGCCTGGCACGCTCCCCCACTGCCTTAAGGGCGTGGGAGGTGCCCCCACTCGCCGCACCGGGCGAAGCCCCGAGTACATCCAGTACAAGGGGCTCCGCCCGGCACGCCGAGAGCACGCACCATACGCCGCGGGGCCCGCCCTCCGGGCGGACGACGGGACTTTGCGGACACGACCTAGCCGTAGATCGGGCCGGTGTACTTCTCGCCCGGCCCCTGTCCCGGCTCGTCCGGGACGATCGACGCCTCGCGGAAGGCCAGCTGCAGCGACTTCAGGCCGTCGCGCAGCGGCGCCGCGTGGAACGAGCTGATCTCGGTCGCGCTCGCGTCCAGCAGCCCGGCGAGGGCGTGCACCAGCTTGCGGGCCTCGTCCAGGTCCTTGTACTTGTCGCCCTCCTCGGTCAGACCGAGCTTCACGGCGGCCGCGCTCATCAGGTTGACGGCGACCGTCACGATCACCTCGACGGCGGGGACCTCGGCGATGTCGCGGGTCATCTCGTCGAAGTGGGGGGAATCGGGGGACTCAGGAGGGGTGTCACTCATGTCCCACACGATAGGGCCCGATGCCCGCCGGTTCGCACCACCCCCGGGTAGCTGCTAACCTTGTGTGACGACCGGCTGGATACTCGAGTGTCCGGCCCACAAGTGGAGGCTCCGATCTCCCACCTGACCGTCCCACGGGGCGGCGGGTCACCCCGGTCAGGCGGCCACCATCGTTCCGTACGGACGATGGAGTCGCCCGAAAGCGCGCCCCGCGATCATCGCGGCGGTGCTCCGGTAGTGCTTTGGAGCCCCGCCTGTGATCGTCCGGGGCATTTTTTGTGCTTCGGCGCGGTTAGGTCTGTCGAAAAGAGACAAAACGCGGCCGTCCGCCAGACTGCCGTGTGGTGCTAACCGAGGAGGATCCATCAGCGCCGAGCCCCGCATCAACGACCGGATTCGCGTTCCCGAGGTGCGACTTGTCGGTCCCAGTGGCGAGCAGGTGGGCATTGTCCCGCTGGCCAAGGCACTGGAGCTTGCGCAGGAGTACGACCTGGACCTGGTCGAGGTCGCGGCGAACGCCCGTCCGCCCGTGTGCAAGCTCATGGACTACGGGAAGTTCAAGTACGAGTCGGCCATGAAGGCCCGTGAGGCGCGCAAGAACCAGGCGCACACGGTCATCAAGGAGATGAAGCTCCGGCCGAAGATCGACCCGCACGACTATGACACCAAGAAGGGTCACGTCGTCCGGTTCCTCAAGCAGGGCGACAAGGTCAAGATCACGATCATGTTCCGTGGTCGCGAGCAGTCCCGGCCCGAGCTGGGCTACCGACTGCTGCAGCGTCTCGCGGAGGACGTGGCCGACCTCGGGTTCGTGGAGTCGAACCCGAAGCAGGACGGCCGCAACATGATCATGGTTCTCGGTCCGCACAAGAAGAAGACCGAGGCGATGGCCGAGGCCCGCCAGGCGCAGGAAGCCCGCAAGGCTGAAGCGAAGGCCAACCCCGGCAAGTCGCAGAACGCCGCGGACGGCGAGATCGCCGAGGCCCCTGCCGAGGCCGAGGCCCCTGCCGAGGCTTCCGCCGAGGCGTGATCCCGGGGGACGACAGTCCCCAGGACGTAACCGATACAAGAGCGACGCTCCACCGTGCCCGGTTTCACGACCGGGCACCGGAGCGCCACCGACGAGGAGAGAACGGCGCTATGCCGAAGAACAAGTCGCACAGCGGTGCCAGCAAGCGCTTCAAGATCACCGGCTCCGGCAAGGTGCTCCGTGAGCGCGCCGGCAAGCGCCACCTGCTCGAGCACAAGTCGTCGACGCGGACGCGTCGCCTCACCGGCAACGCCGAGATGGCCCCGGGCGACGCCAAGAAGATCAAGAAGCTTCTCGGCAAGTGACGTACGCGGCGCTTTTGCTTGAGCGCCGAACGTCTGGACCGGGACCCAATCGATACCGGGCCGTGTGAGTCCAACCGCGGCCCCGCTACAAGGAGTAAAAAGTGGCACGCGTCAAGCGGGCAGTGAACGCCCACAAGAAGCGCCGGGCGATCCTCGAGCAGGCCTCCGGCTACCGCGGTCAGCGTTCGCGCCTGTACCGCAAGGCCAAGGAGCAGGTCACCCACTCGCTGGTCTACAACTACAACGACCGCAAGAAGCGCAAGGGTGACTTCCGGCAGCTGTGGATCCAGCGCATCAACGCCGCTGCCCGCGCCAACGGCATCACGTACAACCGCTTCATCCAGGGCCTGAAGGCCGCCAACGTCGAGGTCGACCGCAAGATCCTCGCCGAGCTGGCCGTCAACGACGCGAACGCGTTCGCCGCGCTCGTCGAGGTCGCGCAGAAGGCGCTGCCGAGCGACGTCAACGCCCCCAAGGCGGCGTGAAGCTCCGGCTGCCCCAGGCAGACGTGACTTGAGGGACCCGCAGGCCGAGGAGGTCTGCGGGTCCCGCTGTGTCCGTGAACCTCAGAACTCCAAGGTGAACCCATGCCTCCCGCCAGCCCCGAGCTGATCTCCCCCCGTTCCCCCCGTGTCTCCGCCGCCCGGCGGCTGGCCAAGCGGAACTTCCGGGGCAAGGAGCGGCTGTTTCTCGCGGAGGGGCCGCAGGCCGTGCGGGAGGCGGCGGCCTACGGGTCCACCCTCGTGGAGTTGTTCACGACCGTCGACGCCGCCGAGCGGTACGCCGACATCATCGGTGAGGCCCGTGCCGCCGGCGCCCGTGTGCATCTCGCCGAAGAGCAGGTGATCGCCGACATCTCCACCACCGTGACGCCGCAGGGGCTCGTCGGGATCTGCCGGTTCGTCGACACCCCGTTCGAGGAGATCCTCGCCGCCCGGCCGAAGCTCGTCGCTGTACTCGCCCATGTGCGGGACCCCGGGAACGCCGGGACCGTGCTGCGGTGTGCCGATGCCGCCGGGGCCGAGGCCGTCGTCCTCACCGACGCCTCGGTGGACCTGTACAACCCCAAGGCCGTACGGGCCTCCGTGGGCTCCCTGTTCCACCTGCCCGTCGCCGTGGGCGTGCCCGTCGAGCGGGCCGTGGCCGGGCTCAAGGACGCCGGGGTGCGGATCCTCGCCGCCGACGGCGCCGGTGACCGGGACCTCGACGACGAACTCGACAAGGGGAGCATGGGCGGGCCGACCGCCTGGGTGTTCGGCAACGAGGCATGGGGGCTCCCGGAGGAGACCCGCGCGCTGGCCGACGCCGTCGTGCGCGTCCCGATCCACGGGAAGGCCGAGAGCCTGAACCTCGCCACCGCCGCCGCCGTATGTCTCTATGCGTCGGCCCGTGCACAGCGCGCCTCCGGAGGGTGCCGCACCGTCACCGAGAGCTAAGTCCCTGCCGCCGGATTCCCGCCCGCCCTTCGGGCGGACGCCGGGAATCCGGCGGCAGGGCCTAGTAGGGTGACCAGCTCGGGGGCCCCTCAGCCGTCGTGAGAGGTGGGGTACGGGGATGACTGTCGGCACGAGCAGCGCACCGGGGGCACCGGAGGTGCGGCGGCGGTCCGCGTCCCGGTCCGGTGATCCCGACGAGCTCGCATTCGACCCCGACGACCTTCCCGACGGTCTCGTCGTCGCCGACGAGCAAGGGCACGTCATCTGCTTCAACGCCGCCGCCGAGCGCATCACCGCCGTCCGCGCCGCCGACGCCCTCGGGCAGCGCCTGGAGAAGGCCCTGCCGTTAGAGGACCTGGAGGGGCGGCGCTGGTGGCAGCTGACCGATCCCTACGGCGGGCTGGCCATCAGGCGCAGGCAGCCCGAGCGCAACCTCCTGCTGCCCGGCGGGCGGGAGGTACTCGTCTCGGCGCGCTATGCCCGCACCGAGCCGACCGGGCCCGTCCGCCGTGTGATCGTCTCCCTGCGGGACACCGAGGCCCGCCGCCGCACCGAGCGCAGTCACGCCGAGCTGATCGCGACCGTGGCCCATGAGCTGCGTTCCCCGCTCACCTCGGTCAAAGGCTTCACGGCCACGCTCCTCGCCAAGTGGGAACGCTTCACCGACGACCAGAAGCGGCTCATGCTGGAGACCGTCGACGCCGACGCCGACCGCGTCACCCGGCTCATCGCCGAGCTGCTCGACATCTCGCGGATCGACAGCGGGCGCCTCGAGGTGCGCCGCCAGCCCGTCGACATGGGCGCGGCCGTGGGGCGGCACATCCAGGCCTACGTCGCCGCCGGCCAGCCCGCCGACCGGTTCCTGCTGCGCATGGAGCAGCCGCTGCCCGACCTGTGGGCCGACCCCGACAAGATCGACCAGGTGCTCAGCAACCTGATCGAAAATGCGGTGCGGCACGGCGACGGAACGGTCACCATTGACATCACGGCCACGGCGTCCCCGCGCGACGGGGAGGACGCCGGCACGTCGGTCATCGTGAGCGACGAGGGGCCCGGCATCCCGGAGGAGTCCATGAACCGCGTCTTCACCCGCTTCTGGCGGGGCAGCAAGCGCGGCGGCACGGGCCTCGGCCTCTACATCGTCAAGGGCATCGTCGAGGCGCACGGCGGCGCCATCGAGGTCGGCCGCGCCCCCGGCGGCGGCGCGCAGTTCCGATTTACGTTGCCCGTGGCGGCACCGGCGTATCTCACCTGAGATCCGGACCGGGCCCCACGGGCGCATTCGCTTACCTCAACCCCGTTAGACTCGGCCTTTGGCACCTTTGTGTCCCAAGAACCAGGACGCTGTGTCCCAAAAACGACGACGCACTGTCCACGAGTCGGTACGGGGACCATCCGCCAGCCAATCGGAAGCACGGGAAGAGATGTCGGCACCGAATAAGTCGTACGACCCTGTAGAGGTCGAGGCCTTGAAACCGGAAGAGATCGAGCGCATGCGGGACGAGGCGCTCGCCGCCTTCGCCGCCGCGGACTCCCTCGACGCGCTCCAGGAGGCCAAGGTCGCCCACACCGGCGGCACCTCCCCGCTGGCCCTCGCCAACCGCGAGATCGGCGCCCTGCCCCCGCACGCCAAGGCCGAGGCCGGCAAGCGTGTGGGCCAGGCCAGGGGCGCCGTCAACAAGGGCCTCGCCGCCCGCCAGGCGGAGCTGGAGGCCGAGCGCGACCAGCGGGTGCTGGTCGAGGAGGCCGTGGACGTCACGCTGCCGTACGACCGCGTACCGGCCGGCGCCCGCCACCCGCTGACCACGCTCTCGGAGCGCATCGAGGACGTCTTCGTGGCCATGGGCTACGAGGTCGCCGAGGGCCCGCAGGTCGAGGCCGAGTGGTTCAACTTCGACGCCCTCAACATCGGCCCGGACCACCCCGCGCGCGGCGAGGCCGACACCTTCTTCGTGCAGGGCCCGGACGGCAGCGGTGACTCCGGTGTCGTCCTGCGCACCCACACCTCGCCCGTGCAGATCCGCTCCCTGCTCGACCGCGAGCTGCCGGTCTATGTGATCTGCCCCGGCCGCGTGTACCGCACCGACGAGCTGGACGCCACCCACACCCCGGTCTTCCACCAGGTCGAGCTGCTCGCCGTCGACGAGGGCCTCACCATGGCCGACCTCAAGGGCACCCTGGACCACATGGTCCAGTCGCTGTTCGGCGAGGGCATGAAGACCCGGCTGCGCCCGAACTTCTTCCCGTTCACCGAGCCGTCCGCCGAGATGGACATGGTGTGCTACGTCTGCCGCGGCGAGTCCGTCGGCAACCCCGACCGGCCCTGCCGTACCTGCTCCTCCGAGGGCTGGATCGAGCTGGGCGGCTGCGGGATGGTCAACCCCAAGGTGCTGACCGCCTGCGGCGTCGACCCGGAGAAGTACAGCGGATTCGCCTTCGGGTTCGGCATCGAGCGGATGCTGATGTTCCGCCACAACGTCGAAGACATGCGAGACATGGTCGAGGGTGACGTCCGGTTCACCCGGCCGTTCGGGATGGAGATCTGATGCGGGTCCCGCTTTCTTGGCTGCGGGAGTACGTCGACCTGCCGGCGACGGAGACCGGGCGCGACGTCCAGGCCAAGCTCATTTCCGCCGGTCTGGAGGTCGAGACCGTCGAGCAGCTCGGCGAGGGCCTCAAGGGCCCGCTCGTCGTCGGCCAGGTGCTGACCATCGAGGAGCTGACGGAGTTCAAGAAGCCGATCCGCTTCTGCACCGTCGACGTCGGCCAGGCCAACGGCACCGGCGAGCCCCAGGAACTCATCTGCGGCGCCCGCAACTTCCAGGTCGGCGACAAGGTCGTCGTCGTGCTCCCCGGCGCCGTGCTGCCCGGCGGCTTCGAGATCGCCGCGCGCAAGACCTACGGCCGCGTCTCGCACGGCATGATCTGCTCCACCAGCGAGCTGGGCATGGGCGACGACGGCACCCACGGCATCATCGTGCTGCCGCCGGAGACCGAGGTCGGCAAGGACGCCATCGAGCTCCTGGAACTGGTCGACGAGGTCCTGGACATCGCCGTCACCGCCAACCGCGGCGACTGTCTGTCCATCCGCGGCGTCGCCCGCGAGACCGCCATCGCCTACGGCCGCCCGCTGCGCGACCCGGCGCTGCTCGACGTGCCCGGCCCGAACGCCTTCGGCTACCCGGTGCAGGTCTCGGACCCGATCGGCTGCGACCGCTTCACCGCCCGCACGGTGACCGGCCTCAGCCCCGAGGCCCGCTCCCCGATCTGGCTGCAGCGCCGTCTGCAGAAGGTCGGCATGCGCCCGATCTCGCTCGCCGTCGACGTCACCAACTACGTGATGATGGAGCTCGGCCAGCCGCTGCACGCCTACGACCGCAAGCTGGTCCAGGGCACCATCGGCGTGCGCCGGGCCGAGGAGGGCGAGAAGCTCGTCACCCTCGACGGCGTCGAGCGGGGGCTGCACTCCGAAGACCTCGTCATCACCGACGAGCGCGGGCCGATCGGCCTCGCGGGCGTCATGGGCGGCGCCAACACGGAGATCGCCGACCACGACGACACGGAGAACGCCTCGACCGACGTCGTCATCGAGGCCGCCCACTTCGACCAGGTCTCCATCGCGCGCACGGCCCGCCGCCACAAGCTGTCCTCCGAGGCGTCCCGCCGCTTCGAGCGCGGCGTCGACCCGGCCGCGGCCGCCGCGGCCGCCCAGCGGACGGTGGACCTCCTGGTGCTCCTGGCGGGCGGTACCGCCGAGGCAGGTGTCACCGAGGTCGTCACGCCTTCCGGACCGCACACCATCACCACCCCGGCCGACCACCCGGACAAGGTGGCGGGTGTCGAGTACGGCCGCGAGACCGTCGTACGGCGGCTGCAGCAGATCGGCTGCGATGTGTACGGGCAGGACGAGCTGATCGTCACCGTCCCGTCCTGGCGGCCCGACCTCGTCGAGCCCAACGACCTGGCCGAAGAGGTCATCCGCCTGGAGGGCTACGAGAACCTGCCCTCCACGCTGCCCAAGCTGCCCTCCGGCCGTGGCCTGACCCATCGTCAGCGACTGCACCGCCGGGTCGGCCGCGCGCTGGCCGGTGCCGGTTATGTCGAGGCGCCGAACTACCCCTTCGTCGGCGAGCAGGTCTTCGACCAGCTCGGCCTGGCGGCCGACGACCCGGCCCGCCGGGTCGTCAAGCTGGTCAACCCGCTCAACGACGAGGAGCCCGCGCTGCGCACATCGCTGCTGCCCGGTCTGCTCGGCGCGCTGCGCCGCAATGACGGGCGGGGCTCGCACGACCTGGCGCTGTTCGAGACCGGGCTGGTCTTCCACCCGCGCGAGGAGCAGGGTGCCGCCGGTCATCTGCCGGTCGACCGCCGCCCGACCGACGAGGAGATCGCCGCGCTGAACTCCGTGCTGCCCGAGCAGCCGCGACACGTGGCCGTCGTCCTCGCCGGTGCGCGTGAGCAGGCCGGCTGGTGGGGCGGTGGCCGTCCGGCCGGGTGGGCCGACGCGGTCGAGGCGGCGCGTACCGTGGCGAGGGAAGCCGGGGCCGAGCTGATCGTTCGGGTCGGGCAGTACGGGCCTTGGCACCCGGGGCGGTGCGCCGAGCTGGCGATCACCGTCGATGGTGCGGAGCGGGTTGTCGGTCATGCCGGTGAGCTGCACCCGAGGGTGCTCAAGGCGCTGGGCCTTCCTGGGCGTACCTGCGCGATGGAGCTGGACCTGGACGCCTTGGAGCAGGCCGGTGACGGTGCGCCTCAGGCGCCGAGCATCTCGACGTTCCCGGTGGCCACGCAGGATGTCGCCCTCGTGGTGGACAAGCCGGTGCCGGCCGCGGAGGTCGAGGCCGCGTTGCGTGACGGGGCGGGTGAACTCCTCGAAGCCATCCGGCTGTTCGACGTGTACGTCAATGACGAGCAGCTCGGTGACGGGAAGAAGTCGCTGGCGTACGCGCTGCGGTTCCGTGCCCGCGACCGGACGCTGACCGTCGATGAGGCTTCCGCTGCCAGGGACGCGGCGGTTGCCCTCGCCGGCGAGCGTACGGGAGCTGTTCTGAGGGGCTGATCGCGCAGTTCCCGCGCCCCTGAAGGGGCGCGTTGCGGTCACCTCACTCAATAGGGTGACTTCTCGGGGTGATCTGGTACTTCCGGACCATCTGCCGACAGAATCGGACCGGCCTTTCGGGGTCGGTCCGTCTGCGTTGTCAGGGCCTATTGGGGGGCCATCGGCATGTTCCGCATCAAGGCTCGGGTTCCCCGCAAGGTGCTGGCGTTGGGGCTGCCCATCGTCTGGGGCGCGATGGCGATCACGTACAAGCTGGCCTGCCCGCTGGCCCAGGAGGACAGCTTCGGGGCTCGCGTGGTCACCAGTGTGGTCTTCTTCGCCGTGGGTACGGCGCTGATCGTGCACGTCCGACGGGCGTTGCTGCGTGAGCTTCGGCAGGTCCGCAAGGTCGCCGGCGCCGCGCAGAGCGCGCTGCTGCGGCCGTTGCCCGCGCGCATCGACGGGCTGAACGTCGCCGCCGCCCAGCTCTCCGCGGATCGCGGCGCCCTTGTGGGCGGCGACCTGTACGAGGTCATCGCCACCGAGCACGGCGTGCGGGCGGTCATGGGCGACGTACGCGGCCACGGCATCGCCGCCCTCGGCACGGTCGCCGCCGTCCTCGGCAGCTTCCGCGAGGCCGTCCACGACGAACCCGATCTGGGCCTGGTGCTGCGCAGACTGGACCGGGCCCTGGCGCGGCACCTGCGCGAGCGGGCCCGCGACGAACATCCCTCCACGGGCCGGGAACCCGACACCCCGGTCGCCGAGGAGTTCGTTACCGTCCTGTTGCTGGAGATCGGGCGGGACGGCGAGACCACCGCCCTCAACTGCGGTCATCCCTGGCCGTATCTGCTGAGCGGCACAGGCGTCGAACCCCTGGCGCGCGCCGACCCGCTGCCGCCCCTCGGTCCGTTCCCGCTCCCCGCCGAACTGACCCCCTTGCCCTGCGGCTCCCTGCTGCCCGGCGACTCCCTGGTCCTGTACACGGACGGCGTCGAGGACGCGAGGGACGCGAGAGGCCGGTTCTTTTCGCTGCAGACGGCGCTCATCGGCGTCGTACGCGACGCCCCGATCACTCCCCAGGCGATCCTGCGCACCCTCTTCACGGCCCTCCTCCGCCACACAAGAGGACGGCCCGCGGACGACATGGCGCTACTGGTCCTACGGAACGACCGAACTCCGGTCCAGTGCACGCCCTCAGGGGCGCGGGGAACTGCGCGACCAGCCACAACGAACCCGTAGCCGACCAACCACCTTTAGTGCAACGGCGATCAGTCGCCCGGCGTAGCCGGCGCAGCGTCGGCGCGGCGACGCCGTCCGCCCCGCCACGGAGTGTCGGGCAGGCAGCTGGGCGGACGGCGGATGCGGGCCGCCGCACTGTACGAGGGGGAGCCGGCGGCCCGGCCGGCCTCTTGCGAGGCATTTCAGTCAACCGGTTGGAAACTCTCCGCAACAGCGCGCGCACCCTACGGATTCGGACACTCCGTTCACACCCCGTGTGAACCGGTTCGCACTACTCTGACGGCACCGAGCCACCCGGGGGGCATACATGCAGCCCAACACTCTGCTCGACGCGATCCTGGACGAGGCCGGGATCTCGCACGCGGGGCTGGCAGCACACGTGAACCAGGCGGGGCGGGCGCGTGGCCTCGCGCTGAGATACGAACACACCGCCGTCGCACGGTGGTTGAAGGGACAGCGGCCACGCGGCCAGGTGCCCGACCTGATCTGCGAGGTGCTCGCCGCCCGGCTGCACCGTACGGTCACGCTCGACGACATCGGCCTCGGCGTACCCGGTGAACCGGCCTCCGTGCACACCACCTCGCTGTCCGGCTTCGTGGAGCGGGCCACCGCCCTGTGGCGCTCCGACGAGCAGCAGCGGCCCCACATCCTGGGCGCACCCGCGGTCACGGGCACGCCCGCCGTGATGCCGGTGTGGGAGTGGGAGAACCCGCCCGAGGACGTCGACGTCTCACGCGGGGGCCGGCACCGGGTCACCCCCGCCGACCTCGAGATGCTGCGCGCCGCCCGCAGCCACTACGAGCAGATGTACCGCAAGGCGGGCGGCATAGCGACCCGTACCCGGATAGTCGGTTTCCTCAACGCCGAGGCGGCCCCGCTGCTGCGCGGCAGCTACACCGACGCCACCGGGCGTCAACTGCACCGGGCCACGGGCGGGTTGGTGGCCATCGCCGGGATCTGCGCGTACGACTCCGACGCGCACGGGCTCGCGCAGCGGTACTTCCATCAGGCGCTGCGGCTGGCGAAGGCCAGCGGGGACCGTGGGCTGGGTGCGTATGTGATCGCCCTGCTCGTCAACCAGGCGCTGTTCATGCGGGAGTTCCGGCAGGCCGTCGCCTTCGCGGAGGCCGCGCTGCGGGCGGCCGGCAAGCACATCACCCCCGCGCTCGCCTCCGACCTGTACGCGATGCAGGCGAAGGCGTACGCCCACCTCGGCGACGGCACGAGCGCGCTGTCCTGCATTCGGCGTGCCGAGCAGGCCGCCGATCGTATCCACCGCGGATATGAACCCGACGAAACGGGCTATGTCCAGCCCGGACTTGTCAACGTCCAGGTGGCGGAGGCGCTGCTGAGTCTCGGGGAGCTGGCGGCCGCGGGGGAGCATGCCGCTGCCGCCGTCGACAATCCCGCCCATGACCGGGGCCGGGTGCACCGGTTGGCCATGCTCAGCACGATCGAGCTGCGTCAGGGCAACGCCGACAAGGCGGTGGCCACGGCGGTGCAGATGGCCGAGCAGGCGCGGGGAATGGAGTCCCAGCGCCTGCGCGACAGACTCCGTGCGGTGCGCGAACACCTGGTGCGCAGCGGCAGCGCGGGCACCTCCGCGGCCGCCGAACTCATCGACGGAGCGCTGCGCGTGCCGCTGTAGTCCGGTGCAGGCGGGTACGCGAACACCGACACCTCATAGTCCCTGCTGCGATATTGCCACTTACTCGACGGAAGGTGGCAGAACCGTGCAGTGGACGAAACAGAACGAACAAACTGTGTATGAAAACCGCTGGTTCACCGTCAACCTGGCAGATGTGGAGCTGCCCGACGGCCGGCACCTGGATCACTTCCTCATCCGGCTGCGGCCGGTCGCCGTGGCCACGGTGGTCAACGAGGCCAACGAAGTCCTCCTCCTGTGGCGCCACCGCTTCATCACTGACAGCTGGGGGTGGGAGCTCGCGGCGGGCGTCGTCGAGGACGGCGAGGACATCGCCCGCGCGGCCGCCAGGGAACTCGAGGAGGAGACCGGCTGGCGGCCGGGACCCCTGCACCACCTGATGAGCGTGGAGCCCTCCAACGGGCTCACCGACGCCCGGCACCACATCTACTGGTCCGACGAGGGCGAGTACATCGGTCACCCCGTGGACGACTTCGAGTCGGACCGCCGGGAATGGGTCCCGCTCAAGCTCGTCCCCGACATGGTCGCCCGTGGGGAGGTCCCGGCCGCCAACATGGCGGCCGCGTTACTGATGCTGCACCATCTGAGGCTCTAGTGCCCGACCGCCTGCCAGATCGCCACGACGAGAGCACCCACGGCGGTGATGGCGGCGACCGCGGGCAGCGGCCAGCGCGCGTGTTCCAGTGTGTTGATCCGGGTGTTCAGCTCGTCGAGTTCCTTGGCGCTCTCCTCGGTGCGGTGGCTGAGCAGAGCCAGCCCGCCCTCCACGCGGGCGTAGGCGACGTCGAGGCGACGTCGTAACTCTGCGAGTTCCCCTTGTACGACGGGATGCTCGGGATCGGCGGTCACTTGTCCGCTCCTTTCCGTAGTCGTCTCACATCCCTTGCATGCGCAGGGAAAGTGAACTCGCCTGGTGGGCGCGTGGGGAGCGTGTGCGAGGGGCATATGCGGGCCCGGGGCGCACACGGTGTGTGAATGACACGGGCCCGGCACCATCTCGGTGCCGGGCCCGTGTACTTGGCCGGAATCTGACCGACGGTAATCAGCCGTGGAGGTGATCGGCCCTGGAGTGATCAGCCGTAGGTGTAGAAGCCGGAGCCGGTCTTACGGCCCAGCCGGCCCGCGTCCACCATGCGCTGGAGCAGCGGGGGAGCGGCGTACAGCGGCTCCTTGAACTCGTCGTACATGCTCTGCGCCACCGAGGCGACCGTGTCCAGGCCGATGAGGTCGGAGAGCTTCAGCGGGCCCATCGGGTGGGCGCAGCCGAGCTCCATGCCGTTGTCGATGTCCTCGCGGCTGGCGATACCCGTCTCGAACATCCGGATCGCGGAGAGGAGGTAGGGGATCAGCAGCGCGTTCACGACGAACCCGGAGCGGTCCTGGGCGCGGATGGCGTGCTTGCCCAGCAGCTTCTCGGCGAAGCCCTCGGCGCGGGCGATCGTGCCCTCGGAGGTGGTGAGGGCCGGGATCAGCTCGACCAGCTTCTGCACCGGGGCCGGGTTGAAGAAGTGGATGCCGATGACCTGGTCGGGGCGCGAGGTGGCGACCGCCAGCTTCACCAGCGGGATCGAGGAGGTGTTGGAGGCCAGGATCGCGTCCGGCCGGGTCACGACCTGGTCGAGCACCTGGAAGATCTCGGTCTTCACCTGCTCGTTCTCGACGACGGCCTCGATCACCAGGTCACGGTCGGCGAACTCGCCGAGATCGGTGGTGAACGACAGCCGTGCCAGCGTGGCGTCCCGCTCCTTCTCGCTGATCTTGCCGCGCTCGGCGGCCTTGGCCAGGGAGTTGTACAGCCGGGTGCGGCCGATCTCCAGGGCCTCGCCGGTGGTCTCGGCGACCTTCACGTCCAGCCCGGCGCGGGCGCACACCTCGGCGATGCCCGCTCCCATCTGGCCGCAGCCCACCACACCGACGCGTGCAATATCTCCGGAGATGCCGGTCACATCGACCCCTTCGCTGATCCACGAATGCGGCAGGTCCGCCGTTGTTCGGCGCCTGCTCCAAACCTGCACGTTACCTTCGGCGAAGCTTGATCGATCGTTCGGGTGCCGCATGAAAGGCTGACGCCGGGTCAGTCCGGTACGCACGGATCTGTCCCACGGTGGGGGCCCTTGACCACGGCACACGGAGGTACGAAGACGATGCTGCACCGGAAGTCACGGATGTCACGACGAGCGTTCTCGCTGACCGCCCTGTCGGCGGTCGTGGCGGCGAGCGGGGCGATGGCGGCCGGTGCCGCCACGGCGGGCGCGACGAGCAGGAACCGTCGGTACGGGGACCGCGAGATGCGCGGCGTGTGGGTGGCGACCGTGGCGAACCGGGACTGGCCCGCCAAGCAGGGGCTGCCCCCGGACGAGCAGCGCGCCCAGCTGATCTCCCACCTGGACACGGCCGTGCGATGCGGGCTGAACACGGTGGTCCTCCAGGTACGGCCCACCGCCGACGCGCTGTGGCCCTCGCCGTACGAGCCGTGGTCGCAGGTCCTCACCGGTACCCAGGGCAAGCACCCCGGCTGGGACCCGCTCGGCACGGCCGTCGCCGAGGCCCACGACCGTGGTCTTCAGCTGCACGCCTGGTTCAACCCGTACCGCATCGCCAACCACACGGACCTCGACCGGCTGGCCGACACCCACCCGGCCCGTGAGCACCCGGGCTGGGTGGTGACGTACGGGGGCAAGCTCTACTACAACCCGGGGCTGCCCGAGGTCCGTGCCTTCGTGCAGCGGGCCATGCTCGACGCGGTGGAGAAGTACCCGGTCGACGCCGTTCACTTCGACGACTACTTCTACCCCTACCCGGTGGCGGGCCAGAGCTTCGACGACGACGAGGCCTACGACACCCACGGCGGCGGCTTCGCGGTCCGGGCCGACTGGCGGCGCGACAACATCGACAAGCTGATCCTGGAGATGGCGGCCGGTATCAGGCGGATCAGGCCCTCCACCCAGTTCGGCATCAGCCCGTTCGGCGTGTGGCGCAACGCGGCCACCGACCCGCTCGGCTCCGACACCCGGGGTGGCGTCGAGACGTACGACGACCTGTACGCGGACACCCGTAAATGGGTCCGCGAGGGCTGGATCGACTACATCTGCCCGCAGCTGTACTGGAACATCGGCTTCGCCGCCGCCGACTACGCCAAGCTCCTGCCGTGGTGGGCCGAGGTCGCGCGGGGCACCAGGACCCACCTCTACCTCGGCGAGGCCCTCTACAAGGCCGGCGATTCAGCGCAGCCCGCCGCCTGGCAGGACCCGGCCGAGCTGTCCCGGCATCTCACGCTCGCCGAGGACCACCCGGAAGCGCGCGGGCACGTCTACTTCGCCGCGAAGGACATGGCCGCCGACCGGATCGGGGCCATGGCGCGGGTGGTCGCCGACCACTACGGGCAGCCGGCGATTCCCCCGCGCTGATCCGCGTTGATCCGGGCTGATCCGGGTTGATTCGCGTTGGTCCGCCGGACTACCTCGTGGTATTCCTGTGACGGATCTCGGTGTCGGGGCCGGGGGAGCACAGACCCTCGTGCCCGTCCTCGAAGCGGACGCGGTACGGGGGGTTGCCCTCCTGACCCAGGATCTCGACGATCTCGCCGACCTTGTCGTGTTGTCCGACCACCCTGCCGTGCTGGACAAGCTGGTCGCCCACGGTTGCACGCATCTGTTGGGCCTCCTCACCAGGTGCGGGAGCAGCGGTCCGTGGCCTTGAGTCTACGGCGTGGAGCGGTGGTTGGAAGTGGGTCGTAAGGGCCCGCTCAGCCACGCGCCCGCTGGGTCACGGCGATACACACGAGCACCGCCGCGGCCGTCAGCGGGGCGGCCACTGTCAGGTGCTCGCCCAGCAGCAGCACCGACCACACCAGTGTGAGCAGGGGCTGGGACAACTGCAACTGGCTGGCCTTCGGGATGCCGATGGCCGCCATGCCCCGGTACCAGACGACCAGGCCGAGGAACTGCGAGCCCGCCGCGACCCACAGCAGTCCGGTCACACCGTGCCAGGTCGGATGGACGGGTTCGTACGACAGCGAGACCGCGGCGGCCGGGAGGGTGAGCGGCAGACACAGCACCAGTGCCCAGCCGATCACCTGCCAGCCCGGCATGACCCGGGCCAGCCGGCCGCCCTCGGTGTAGCCGGCCGCGCACACCAGCAGGGCCGCGAAGAGATACAGGTCGGCGGTGGTCAGGGCGCCGCCGCTCTGCTGCACGGTGAAGGCGCCCACCGCGGTGGCGCCCGCGAGCGCCGCCGTCCAGAAGGTGCGGGAGGGGCGGGTGCCGACGCGCAGGGCGGAGAACAGGGCGGTCGTCAGCGGGAGCAGACCGACCACGACGGCCGCGTGGGCGGTGGTGGACGTCTGGAGCGCCAGCGTGGTGAGGAGAGGGAAGCCGACGACCACTCCGGCACCGACCACCGCGAGGCCCGTCCAGTGCCGGCGGGCGGGTACCGGCACTCTCCCCACGGCGAGCAGACAGCCGCCCGCGATCAGCGCGGCCAGCACGCTGCGCACGGCGACCAGGGACCAGGGGCCGAAGCTCTCCAGACCCCAGGCGGTGGCGGGGAAGGTGAGCGAGAAGGCCGCGACACCGAGGGCGGCCTGAAGCGTGCCGAACGAGTTCCCGGGCCGACCGCTGACCGCTATCCCGGTCGGTGCGATAGCGCTACTCTGTGTTCTCATGCAAGAGCGTAGCAGCGTGGTTGACCTGGCGGAACAGTTGCGAAGGGAGCTCGACCGCTACTCTCCCGGTGGAAAGCTCCCATCGAGCCGGGCGCTCGTCGAGCGGTTCCGGGTGAGTCCGGTGACCGTCTCGCGTGCCCTCGCCCAGCTGGCCGCCGAGGGCCTGGTCGTGACCCGGCCGGGCGCCGGCGCCTTCCGCGCCCGGCCGCGCACCGAGGTCGTGGCGGCGGGGGACACCTCCTGGCAGGAGGTCGCCCTCAGCGCGGACGGTGCCGCCGATGTCGTACCGCGCACCGTGGACGCCTCCGGCGTCACCGTCTGTCTCGCCACGCCGCCGCCCGGAGTGATCGAATTCAACGGCGGCTATCCCCACCCCTCGCTCCAGCCCGAGAAGGCCATGGCTGCGGCGCTGTCCCGGGCCGGCCGCCGCCCCGGTGCCTGGGACCGGCCACCGCTGGACGGCCTGCCCGAACTGCGTGCGTGGTTCGCACGCGAGATCGGCGGCACCGTCACCGCCGCCGAGGTGCTGATCGCGGCCGGTGGCCAGTCCGCGCTGACCACCGCCCTGCGCGCGCTCGCCCCGCCCGGCGCGCCGGTGCTGGTCGAATCGCCCACCTACCCCGGCATGCTGGCCATCGCCCGCGCCGCCGGACTGCGTCCGGTGCCGGTGCCGGTGGACCCGGACGGAGTGAAACCGGCCCTGCTCGCCGACGCGTTCCGCGCCACCGGTGCCCGTGTCTTCGTGTGCCAGCCGCTCTTCCAGAACCCCACCGGCGCGGTCCTCGCCCCCGAGCGCCGCCCGGAGGTGCTGCGCATCGCGCGGGAGGCCGGTGCCTTCGTGGTGGAGGACGACTACGTACGACGGCTGGTGCACGAGGACGCGGGTCCGCTGCCGCGTCCGCTCGCCGCCGACGACTCCGACGGCGTCGTCGTCCATGTCTCCTCGCTCACCAAGGCGACCTCGCCCAGCTTCCGGGTCGGCGCACTCGCCGCGCGCGGACCGGTGCTGGAACGGCTGCGCGCCATCCAGATCGTCGACACCTTCTTCGTGCCCCGCCCGCTCCAGGAGGCGGCCCTGGAACTCGTCGGCTCGCCCGCCTGGCCGCGCCATCTGCGGGCCCTGTCGGCCGAGCTCAAGGTCCGCCGGGACGCCATGACCGCGGGCCTGCGGCTGCATCTGCCCGAACTCGCCCTCCCCGACATCCCCTCCGGCGGCTACCACCTGTGGCTCCGCCTGCCCGACGGCACCGACGAGCACGCCCTGACCTCGGCCGCCCTGCGCACGGGCGTCGCACTCACCCCCGGCCGCCCGTACTTCAGCGCGGAGCCCCCGGCCGGGCACCTGCGGCTGAGCTTCGCGGCCGTGGCGGGGGTGGGGGAGATCGCGGAGGGGGTACGACGGTTGCGGGCGGCCTGTGACGAGGTGCTCCAGTCCGGGGCAGCCGTCGCCCGCACCCACCCCTGACGCCCCCGCCCACGGGAAATCCGCTCGACGTCGGCGCCGTAGCCCTGCGAGCCTCGCCGTATGACCGACACCCCTCCCCTCGCCGAGGGTTACGAGAGCTCCGCCGACACCGACCGTATCGACCGCGAGCGCGTGCACCGGTGGCTGTCCACCGACGCGTACTGGGCGCTCGGGAGGGCGCGTGAGCGGCAGGACCGGGCGATCGAGGGGTCGCTGAACTTCGGCGTGTACGAGTCGGTTTCCGGGGAGCAGGTGGCGTACGCCCGGGTCATCACCGACCGGGCCACCTTCGCATGGCTGTGTGACGTGTACGTCGATCCGTCGGTGCGCGGCAAGGGGATCGGGACGGCGCTCGTCGCGGCCGTACGGGACCACCTGCGGTCGTACGGAGTGAAGCGGGTGCTGCTCGCCACGCACGATGCGCACGGGGTGTACGAGAAGCTCGGGTTCGCGCCGTTGGAGAAGCCGGACCAGTGGATGGCGCTCTACCTCTGAGTCGTGGTGCTTGAAACTTCCAACTGCTCGATTTCGGCGACTTGTCCGCCTGATCCTGACCCTGGGGTAAGGAATCGCCAACCCTCGGTGACACCTGCACAACGCCTCTTGACCTGCGCACTTTCGCGACACACCATCGCCGCATGTCACTTCGGGTCACGTTCGTCGCCGCCGCGCGCAGCTCCTCGCTGCTCGCGGAGCGCTTCGAGGACGACCGGCCGCTGGACCAGGCCGGCTGGGACGAGGTGCAGCGCGTCGCTCGCGACCTGCTGCCGCTGGCCGCGGCCGAACTGCGCTACTGCTCGCCGACCCCGCGCAGCCGCGCGACCGGTGACGCCCTCGGCTATGCGCCGCTGGTGCAACTGGCCCTGCGCGACTGTGGCATGGGCCGCTGGCGGGGGCTCACGCTCGGTGAGGCGATGGCCCGTGAGCCGGAGGCGGTGGACGCCTGGCTGGCGGACCCGCGCGGCACACCGCACGGCGGCGAGTCGCTGATCGCGTTCATCTCCCGGGTCGGCGGCTGGCTGGACACCCGGCCCGTGGACGACGGCGGCCGTATCGTCGCCGTGGCCGAACCGTCCGTGATCCGCGCCGCGCTCGTGTACGCGCTCAAGGCGCCGCCGTCGACGTACTGGAACATCGACGTACGTCCCCTGTCGACGACCACCGTCACCGGTCGCGCGGGCCGCTGGAACCTCCGCCTCGACGGGGTGCCGGCTCAGCCCTCGCGGGCGTAGTCGGTGGTCAGGAGCAGATCCTTGGCCGGGCCGCGCACCCGCCACACGCTCCGCCAGTGGCCGTTGTCGAGGACGGTGAACTCGCCCCGGTAGAGGTCGGCCGCGCAGGGATGGTCGGCGACATGGTGGCCGGACGTCAGATCCAGGTCATGGAACGGCCGGCCGTCCGAGAAGCGCACATCAGCCGTTCCCGGTGAGCTCCCGGGCAGGAAGCGCAGCGTCCGCTCGGCGGGGCGCGGGACGCCCTGCCAGACGAACACGCCGGACTCGTGATGCAGCAGCCCGCCGCCCTCCAGCGGGTCGAAGGCCGTCGTGCCGGTGAACTCGCCCGTCTCCTCGTTCGCGAGATCCCGCACGGACCGCTCGGCCCGCCAGCTCCCGGCCAGATACCCCAGCGCATCCGGTACTGGCCAGAACTCGCCCATCCGTTCCACCGTTCCGACCCTTTCGAAGCCGCGCGACCCGTTGACGCTCCGGAATCCCCTCCCTATCTTGCCGTTCGAAGTGCTGATCATCGTCTGATATTTCGAACATCGAGCCGCGGAGTATCCATGTCACGCACGCGCTGGAGATGCGGCACAGCCGCCGTCGCCTTCCTGATGGCAGCAGGCCTCGTCCCCACCACCGCACATGCCGAGGACGTCACCGACTACTCGATCACCGTCGACCCGGCAGCCAGGGGCGCGAAGATCGACGACACGATGTACGGCGTCTTCTTCGAGGACATCAACCGGGCCGCGGACGGCGGGCTGTACGCCGAACTCGTGCAGAACCGGTCCTTCGAGTACTCCACCGCCGACAACGGCTCCTACACACCGCTCACCTCCTGGACGGTCGACGGCACCGCGCAGGTCGTGAACGACTCCGGCCGCCTCAACGAGCGCAACCGCAACTACCTCTCCCTCGGCGCCGGTTCGTCAGTCGTGAACGCCGGCTACAACACCGGCGTCCGCGTCGAGCAGGGCAAGCGCTACGACTTCTCGGTATGGGCCCGCGCCGAGGGCGGCACCACGCTGAGCGTCACCCTCAAGGACGCCGGCGGCTCGCTGGCGACCGCCCGCCAGGTGGCCGTGAAGGGCGGCTGGGCCCAGTACAAGGCCACGTTGACCGCGACCCGCACCAGCAACCGCGGGCGTCTCGCCGTCGCCGCCGGGGACGCGGCGGCCCTCGACATGGTGTCGCTGTTCCCGCGCGACACCTACCGGAACCAGCCGAACGGCCTGCGCAAAGACCTCGCCGAGAAGATCGCCGCCCTGCACCCGGGCTTTGTGCGCTTCCCCGGCGGCTGCCTCGTCAACACCGGCTCCATGGACGACTACAGCGAGGCCTCGGGCTGGCAGCGCAAGCGCTCCTACCAGTGGAAGGACACCGTCGGCCCGGTCGAGCAGCGTGCGACAAATGCCAATGTCTGGGGCTACAACCAGTCGTACGGACTCGGCTACTACGAGTACTTCCGCTTCTCCGAGGACATCGGCGCCATGCCGTTGCCCGTCGTCCCGGCCCTGGTGACCGGCTGCGGCCAGAACAGGGCCGTCGACGACGAGGCGCTGCTGAAGCGGCACGTCCAGGACACCCTCGACCTCATCGAGTTCGCGAACGGCCCGGCGACCTCCAAGTGGGGCAAGGTGCGCGCCGGGATGGGCCACCCGAGGCCCTTCCACCTCACGCACATCGAGGTCGGCAACGAGGAGAACCTCCCGAACGAGTTCTTCACCCGCTTCCAGCAGTTCCGCGCCGCCGTCGAGGCCGAGTACCCGGACATCACGGTCGTCTCCAACTCCGGCCCGGACGACAGCGGCACGACCTTCGACACCGCCTGGAAGCTGAACCGCGAGGCGAACGTCGACATGGTCGACGAGCACTACTACAACACCCCCGACTGGTTCCTCCAGAACAACGACCGCTACGACTCCTACGACCGCGGCGGCCCCAAGGTCTTCCTCGGCGAGTACGCCTCCCAAGGCAACGCCTGGAAGAACGGCCTCTCCGAAGCCGCGTTCATGACCGGCCTGGAGCGCAACGCCGACGTCGTCAAGCTCGCCTCGTACGCCCCACTGCTCGCCAACGAGGACTACGTCCAGTGGCGGCCGGACCTGATCTGGTTCAACAACCGGGCCTCCTGGAACTCGGCCAACTACGAGGTCCAGAAGCTGTTCATGAACAACGTCGGCGACCGGGTCGTCCCGTCGAAGGCCACGACCACGCCGGACGTCAGCGGCCCGATCACCGGTGCGGTCGGCCTGTCGACATGGGCGACCAGTGCCGCGTACGACGACGTGAAGGTCACCTCGGCGGACGGCTCGACGCTGCTGAGCGACGACTTCTCCGGTGACGCCTCGAAGTGGACGCACTCGGGCGGTGGCAGCTGGAGCGTCCAGGACGGCCAGTACGTCCAGACCGACGACGCCGCCGAGAACACCATGGTCCAGGCCGGCGACCCGTCCTGGCACGACTACGACCTGCATGTGAAGGCCACCAAGAAGTCCGGCAAGGAGGGCTTCCTCGTCGCCTTCGGCGTCAAGGACACCGGCAACTACTACTGGTGGAACCTGGGCGGCTGGAACAACACCCAGTCCGCCGTCGAGCAGGCCGTGGACGGCGGCAAGGGCACGCTGATCACCAAGGCCGGGTCGATCGAGACGGGCCGCGCCTACGACATCGACATCAAGGTCCGCGGCCGCCAGGTCACCCTGTACCTGGACGGCAAGGAGTGGGGCGGCTTCACCGACGACAAGCCGGCCGAGCCGTTCCGTCAGGTCGTCACGCGCGATGCCGCGAGCGGTGACCTGATCGTCAAGGTCGTCAACGCCCAGGCCACGGCCGCCCGTACCGCCATCGACCTGGGCGGCACCAAAGTCGCCTCCAGGGCCGGGGTCACCACCCTGGCCGCCGACCAGGACGCGGTGAACACCGAGACGGACGCGCCGGTCACCCCGGCGACGTCGACCTTCTCGGGGGTGGCCGACAAGTTCACGTACACCTTCCCGGCGAACTCCGTGACCTTCCTGCGGATCAAGCAGAGGTAGGTCCCGGGCGGTTCCGGCGGTGGGCCGCCGCCTCCTCGGCGGCGGCCCAACCTGTCGGTGGCCGGCCGGTGCTCACCTCCCGGGGCGGTCGTCGGTGTCCGGCTGCTCCAGATGGGACGCCAGGACGGCGGCCTGGACGCGGCGCTGGACGCCGAGTTTTGCCAGCAGCCGGGAGATGTGGTTCTTGATGGTCTTCTCCGAGAGATACAGCTTCTTGCCGATCTCGCGGTTGGTCAGGCCCTCGCCGATCAGGGCGAGGATGTCCCGTTCACGGGGCGACAGGCTCGCCAGCTCGGGAGCGATGGTCGGCGTCTCGGCGGGGTCGGCGCGCAGCGAGCGCATCAGACGGGCCGTGGTCGCGGGGTCGAGCATGGACTGGCCCGAGGCGACCGTGCGGACCGCGGAGACCAGGTCGGAGCCCCTGATCTGCTTGAGGACGTAGCCGGAGGCCCCGGCCATGATGGCGTCGAGCAGGGCGTCCTCGTCGTCGAAGGACGTCAGCATCAGACAGGCCAGCTCCGGCATCTGATTGCGCAGCTCGCGACAGACCGTGATGCCGTCGCCGTCCGGGAGGCGTACGTCGAGCACGGCGACGTGCGGGCGCAGCGCCGGGCCGCGGACGAGGGCGTGCTCTGCGGTGCCCGCGTCGCCGACCACGGAGATGTCCGGCTCGGCGTCGAGCAGGTCGGTCAGGCCCCGTCGTACGACCTCGTGGTCGTCCAGCAGGAACACCCGGATCGGATGCTGCTCCGTGAAGCGGCCTGTCTCGGTCATGACGACCCCCATGTTTCCGGTGGCTCACGGTCCGCGGACCACGGACTGCTCGGCATTCCGATCATTGCCCGCCGGGCCCGGATGCACCAGGGCCGATCGGCCCTAGGCGTCCAGAGGCGACGCCACCGGCCCGATCGGCACGTCCAGCGCGAAGTCGACGTCCACCGTTCTCACGTCCACCGTCGGGTTTCAGACGAGGCTGCCCGCGCCGTACGGGGCGTACAGGTCCAGCAGCCTGGTCCGGGCGGAGCGCAGGCGGTGGGCGAGCACGTCACCGACCCACACGGACACGGCCTGTCCCAGGGCCGGGTCGTCCTGGCACATCGACCGGACCGCGGTGGCGTCGAACTCGTACGCCCGCACCGGGGTCGTCGCCGCGGCGCCCAGGTGCCAGGCGTGCGGGGTGAACAGCCAGGACCAGCCGACGAGTTCGTTGTGCCGGATGATCTCGATGACGGCCGCCCGCCGGCCCGGCACGCGCATGTCGAGCTCGACGGTGCCGGTCCGGATGATCCAGAACCGGTCGGCCTTGCCGCCTTCCTCGAACAGGCGCGTCCCTTCCGCGAAGGACACCTCGCGGGCGACGCGCATGAGCCGCTGCCGGTGCTCGGTGGGCAGGGCGCGCAGCATGCTGGGCGTGGGTGTGGTGATCACGGCGTGCCTCCCGACGGGGTGCGGTCACTTCCACGGCCAGCGTCCGCCCGCGGCCGGCGACGGCCCATGGGCCACTCGGTCCTTCGTCCCGGGCCACTCGGCTCCGGCGAGGAGACGTCCGGCACCCTGCGCCGGCACCACGGCCGGTGCAGGCCCGTGCGGCCGAGCAGGGCCCCCGAACGGGCCCCGTGGACAGGGCCGTTCAGCCCTATGGTCGCGGACCTTCGGCACCCGGCCATCACCCCCGGATGCGGCCAGAGTGAGCATCGGCGGACACCGACCGGGACCGTCGCCCCTCGTTGCAGGGACCACCGATTCTGGAGGTCGAACCATGATCCGCACCATCACCCTCTGCGTCACCGCAGGCCTCGACGGCTCGCCGGAGAGCCGCGCGGCGGCCGAGTGGGCGGCCCGCGAAGCGCAGTTGCTCGGGCTGCCGCTGAAGTTGGTCCACGTCTGGGAGCCCGTACCGGCACCCATGGCGCAGGCACCGCTGCTCGGCGCTGAGCCCCAGCAGTACTGGAGCGAGCGGGTCCCCCGTGAGGCGGCGGAGGGCATCCGCCTGCGCCACCCAGGCCTGGACGTGACCACCGAGCAGCTGCCGGGCCGGCCCGCCGAAGCGCTGGCCGACGAGGCGAAGGACGCCGAACTGCTGGTCCTCGGCTCCCGTGGGCTGAGCGGGATCGGCGGTTTCATGGTCGGCTCGGTCGGACTCTCGGTCGTGGCGCACTCCGAGCGGCCGGTCGTCCTGGTCCGGGCCGGCGAGCAGGCCGCCGACGAGCACGAGACGGACCCCGCCGGCATCCCGTCCGCCGCGACCGCCTACCGGCCCGTCGTCCTGGGCCTGGACATCGAGAACCCGGACGACGAGCTGATCGACTTCGCGTTCGCCGCCGCCACCCGCCGCCGCACCTCCCTGCGGGTGGTGCACGGCTGGAACGTGCCCCTGTACTACGCGTACGGCCTGTCCGTGGACCTGGAGCTCCACGAATCCCTGGCACGGGCCCAAACCGCCGCCCTGACCGAGGTCCTGAGCCCGTGGCGCAAGAAGTACCCGGACGTCGAGGTCACGGCCGAGTCCCACTACGGCACCCCCGGCAGCCACCTCGTCGACGCCTCCCGCGAGGCCTCGCTGGTGGTCGTCGGCCGCCGGGTCCGCCGCGGCCCGGTCGGCGCGCACATCGGCCCCGTCACCCACGCCGTCCTCCATCACTCCACCGCCCCGGTCGCCGTCGTCCCACACGACTGACGGAGCCCACCCGGATGCATGAGCGGCAGGCGGCGGAGGTACTGGAAGGGGCGCCGTACTACGCCTCCGCCGAACGGCGCCGTGCGGGTGGCACCCGGAATGCGCTGGTGGACGCCTCGCGTGACGCCGACCGCATGGTCGCCTGGGCCAGGCGCCGGCAGGGCACCTCGGGCTCCTGCCGACGCGGCTGCCGGCCCGCCCGGTCGCCGTAGTGCCCGACCGGCGGTAAGCGTGTGAGCAGCGACGCCCCGCGCGGCAGCGCCGCCGCGTTGTCGCCGGTCAGCCCAGTTCCACCGTCCGATGACCTGAATCGACGACTTCCGGAGTCTCCCCATGTCCAAGGTCGAACACCGCGACGCCACCGTTCTCCACGACGACGAACTGCGCACCCTGGACGCCCACTGGCGGGCCGCCAACTACCTGGCCGCCGGACAGATCTATCTGATGGCGAACCCGCTGCTGACCGAGCCGCTCAAGCCCGAGCACATCAAGCCGCGGCTGCTCGGCCACTGGGGCACCTCACCGGGGCTGAACCTCGTCTACACCCACCTCAACCGGGTCATCAAGGCGCGCGGGCTCGACGCGCTGTGCGTATGGGGCCCGGGGCACGGCGGGCCGTCGGTGCTCGCCGGTTCGTGGCTGGACGGCAGCTACAGCGAGACCTACCCGGACGTGTCCCGCGATGGGCAGGGGATGGAGCGGCTGTTCCGGCAGTTCTCCTTCCCGGGCGGGGTGCCGAGCCATGTGGCGCCGGAGGTGCCGGGGTCCATCCATGAAGGCGGCGAGCTCGGCTACTCGCTCGCTCACGCCTACGGCGCCGCCCTCGACAACCCGGACCTGCTGGTCGCCTGCGTGATCGGCGACGGCGAGGCGGAGACCGGTCCGCTGGCCGCCTCCTGGCACTCCAACAAGTTCCTCGACCCGGTCCACGACGGCGCCGTCCTGCCCATCCTGCACCTCAACGGCTACAAGATCGCCAACCCGGCCGTGCTCGCCCGTCTGCCCGAGGCCGAACTCGACCAGCTGCTGCGGGGATACGGCCACGAGCCGATCCACGTCACCGGCGACGACCCCGCAGCCGTCCACCGGGCGATGGCCCAGGCCTTCGACGAGGCGCTGAACTGCATCGCCCTGATGCAACGCTCCGCCCGCGAGGGCGGCGTGGCCGAGCGCGTGCACTGGCCGATGATCGTGCTGCGCACGCCGAAGGGCTGGACCGGCCCGGCCGAGGTCGACGGCCTGCCGGTGGAGGGCACCTGGCGTGCCCATCAGGTCCCGCTGGCCGGCGTACGGGAGAACCCGGAGCATCTGCGGCAGCTGGAGGCATGGCTGCGCTCGTACCGGCCCGAGGAGCTGTTCCACCCGGACGGCCGGCCCGTCGCCGACGTGCTCGCCTGCGTTCCCGACGGTGCCCGGCGCCTGGGCGCGACCCCGTACGCCAATGGCGGTCTGCTGGTGCGCGACCTGCCCATCCGGTCCCTGGACTCCTTCGCCGTACCCGTCGAGAAGCCGGGCACCACCCTGCACGAGCCGACCCGGATCCTCGGAGACCTCCTCGAACAGGTCATGAAGGACACCGGTGCCCGCCGGGACTTCCGTCTCGTCGGCCCGGACGAGACCGCCTCCAACCGGCTTCAGGCCGTCTTCGACGCCAGCGGCAAGGCCTGGCAGGCGGGGACCCTTCCGGTCGACGAGCACCTCGACCGGCACGGCCGGGTGATGGAGATCCTCTCCGAACACCTCTGCCAGGGCTGGCTGGAGGGCTATCTCCTCACCGGCCGGCACGGGCTGTTCTCCTGCTACGAGGCGTTCGTGCACATCGTCGACTCGATGGTCAACCAGCACATCAAGTGGCTGAAGACCTCCAGGCGACTGCCGTGGCGCGCCCCGATCGCCTCCCTGAACTACCTGCTGACCTCGCATGTGTGGCGGCAGGACCACAACGGCTTCTCCCACCAGGACCCCGGGTTCGTCGACCACGTACTCAACAAGAGCCCCGAGGTCGTACGGGTCTATCTGCCGCCGGACGCCAACACGCTGCTGTCCGTCGCCGACCACGCCCTGCGCAGCCGCGACTACGTCAATGTGATCGTGGCCGGCAAGCAGCCCTGCTTCGACTGGCTGTCCATGGACGCCGCCCGCGCCCACTGCGCCCGCGGCGCCGGCATCTGGGACTGGGCCGGCACGGAGAACGGCGCCGAACCGGACGTCGTCCTCGCCTGCGCCGGCGACGTACCCACCCAGGAGATCCTGGCCGCCGCCCAGCTGCTGCGCCGCCACCTTCCCGACCTGGCCGTGCGCGTGGTCAACGTCGTCGACATGACCCGGCTGCTGCCGCGCGAGGAGCACCCGCACGGCATGGCGGAATTCGAGTACGACGGCCTGTTCACCAAGGACAAGCCGGTGATCTTCGCCTACCACGGCTACCCGTGGCTGATCCACCGCCTCGCCTACCGCCGCACCGGCCACCCGAACCTGCACGTGCGCGGCTACAAGGAGTCCGGCACCACGACCACGCCCTTCGACATGGTCGTCCGCAACGACCTCGACCGCTACCGCCTGGTCATGGACGTCATCGACCGCGTCCCCGGCCTCGCGGTGCGCGCCGCCGCCGTACGGCAGTCGATGGCCGACGCCCGCACCCGCCACCAGGCATGGATCCGCGAACACGGCACGGACCTCCCCGAGGTCGCCGACTGGACCTGGAACGCCTGAACACCTGCGGGGGCGAGTCGCCTGCCGCCGCTGTCGTCTTCGGCCGCCCTGGCGTGGTTCAGACCTCGCCCGGGCGGCCGCCCGCTGTGAGCAGGATGCCCGTGACCAGGTCGGGCCGGATACGGATCGCCTGGTCCATGGCCTGCTCCACCCAGGGCTCCACCAACGTCCGGCAATGGGCCAGGTCGTCGGGATCGGTCACCAGCCGGGCGTATCCGGTCACCACCACACTCCAGCCGAGACGCGTCCGCGGGTCGATCGCGTCGGCCTCGTAGGCGACGACCACACCCGGGTCGCCGGTCCGCTGGGTGCGCGAGGTCAGGGCGGCGCCCTCATGGGTGCGGATCACGATGTCCCCGCCGTCCAGGGCGTGGTTGACCGGGCGCACGGTCGGCAGGGCGTGCCGGGTGAAGACGATTCTTCCCAGCGAGACGCTGCCCAGCAGCCGCAGCGCCGTGGTGCCGTCGAGCTCGATGCGGCGGCGGGGTTCCGCGGGGGTCGGCCGGCTGTCGTCGTGGACCATGAGGGGCTTCCGTCGTGGGTGCGTCGCTCATCGGCGGGTCTGCGTATGAGCGGAGCGACACCGCGGGGGATCGGTGCCGCTCCTGTCTCCACTGTCTCCCTGTCCACGCACCGTGCCAAGGGCCGATGGGCCCCGATGCGGGTCAGGACGGTCAGGACTGTCAGGACGGCCCGGACGCCCCGTACGGCCTGGGTACGCCGAGGGTTCAGCGGCTTTCGCGACCGCGCCGTCACTCCAGCGTCGAACGCGGGACGATGTTCCGGCAGGTGCCGTCCGTCCTCCAGGCAGGGCCGAACGGCCCGACCTCCGCATCGGCGGGTCGGCGCCTCGGCGGGTCCGATTCCGTACCGTCGGGTGTGACGGGCCGGTAGCGTGACCCATGTCCGGAGCGGCCGGTGCGAGACCGCCCACGGGACCGGAGGAGACGCAGGTGGGAAGCGCCGAGGAGCCTCGGGAAGCCCGGGTACGGCTGCCGCAGCTGAGGCTGGACGAGCTGCTGGAGGAGCTCCAGGCCCGGCTGGACGCGGCACGCGGCACGCGCGACCGGGTGCACAGCCTGCTGGAGGCCGTGCTTTCGGTCGGCCGGGAGCTGGACCTGGAACAGGCACTGCGCAGCATTGTCGAGGCCGCCGCGGTGCTGGTCGACGCCGAGTACGCGGCCCTGGGAGTGATCGGGCCCGACGGCAAGCGCCTGTCCGCCTTCCACACCGTCGGGGTCAGCGAGGACCAGATCGCCAGGATCGGCCACTATCCGGAGGGCCACGGCATCCTCGGCGAACTCATCCGCCACCCCGAGCCGCTGCGCCTGGCGAAGATCTCCGAGCACCCGGCCTCGTACGGCTTCCCGCCGAACCATCCGCCGATGAACACCTTCCTCGGCGTTCCCATCCGGGTGCGCGATCAGGTCTTCGGCAATCTGTATCTGACGGAGATGCGGGGCGGGGCGCAGTTCGACGAGGAGGACGAGTCCGTCCTGTCGACCCTGGCGGTGGCGGCGGGCGTCGCCATCGACAACGCCCGCCTCTACGAGGAGTCCCGGCTGCGGGAGCGCTGGCTGCGGGCGAACGCGGAGATCACCCACACCCTGATGTCCGGCGGCGACCGCGGTGAGGTGCTCGCACTGATCGCCGAGCGCGCCCGGGAGATCACGGGCGCGGGGCTCGCCGTGGTCGCGATGCCGATGCAGGACACCGACTCGCTCAGCGTGGAGCTGGCCATCGGGCCGCAGGCGCAGACGCTGCGCGGACTGGTGCTGCCCGTCGACGGAAGCCTGATCGGCGAGGCCTTCTCCACGGTCACTCCCGTCACCAGCGCGGACGTCTCCCACGATGAACGCGTCCAGGCAGGGCCCCCGCGCTTCACCGGGCTCGGCCCCGCGGTCGCCGTCCCCGTCGGAACGGCAGAGGGGGGCGTACGCGGTGTCGTCCTGCTGATCCGCGGGGCGGGGCAGACGGTGTTCACCGGCAAGGAGATCGAACCGCTGCTGGGCTTCGCGGCGCAGGCCGCCGTCGCGATGGAGCTCGCGGAACGCAGGCAGGACGCCGAGGAGGTCGCCGTGCTCAAGGACCGCGACCGCATCGCCCGCGACCTGCACGACCTCGCGATCCAGCGGCTGTTCGCCACCGGCATGACCCTGCAGAGCGCGGGCCGCTTCATCGAGCACCCCGAGGCCTCCGAGCGCGTGGTGCGGGCGGTGGACGACCTGGACGAGACCATCAAGATCATCAGGTCCACGATCTTCGGCCTGCGCTCACGCGAGGGCACCGGCGGGTCCGGGCTGAGGGCGCGTGTGGTGCGGATCGCGGGGGAGGCGGCGCCGGTGCTGGGCTTCGCGCCCAGCGTGCGCATGGAGGGCCTGGTGGACACCCAGGTGCCGCGCGAGATCGCCGACCATGTGGTCGCCGTACTCTCCGAGGCCCTCACCAACATCGCCCGCCACGCCCACGCCGACCGCGCCGACATCGCCCTCACGGCCGACGCCCACCAGATCCGCCTCACGGTCACCGACAACGGGGTCGGCATCCCGGCCGACGGCCGCCGCAGCGGGCTGCGCAACATGGCGGAGCGGGCCCGGCAGTCGGGCGGCGAGCTGGAGCTGAACAGTCCGGCCGAGGGCGGCACCAGCTTGGTGTGGTGGGTGCCGACGCCGGCCGAGTAGCGCCCGGGCCGGGCAGGGCCGACCGGACGCAGCGCGGAAGGCTTGGGCCGACCGGACCGAATGCGGAGGGTATCGGCTGAATGGGGTGAATGGGCTGGATACCGAAGCCATGGGCCGGTCGGCCCCATCACCGGCCCATTCGCCTCTCGCGATCGTCCCCCGACGGGTGCGACCGTGAGATCGGAGCCCTGGTTGTCCGACAGGGCAGCCCGACAGAAGGCGGTGAGGGCGATGACACTCCCCCTGATCGTGGGCGTCGACGGATCGGACGCGAGCCTGGTGGCCGTCGACTGGGCGGTGGACGAGGCCGCCCGCGGCGGTCTCCCGCTGCGGCTGGTGTACGCCTCCCTGTGGGAGCGCTACGAGGGGGCCGTAGCGACCACAGCACAGGAACGTCCCGCCGAGCGCGTACTCGCCGAGGACATCGTCGCCTCGGCGGCCGACCGCGCCGCACGGCGGAACCCCGGTGTGAAGGTGACCACCGCCGTGCTCCCCGAGGACCCGGTCGAGGCCCTGCTGCACGAGGGCCACAACGCCTTCGCCCTGGTGACGGGGGAGCGAGGCCGCGGTGAGCTGAAGGGACTGCTGCTCGGATCGGTGAGCCTGGGCGTGGCCGCCCGCGCGCACCGCCCGGTGATCGTGGTCCGGGGGGACGACGCCGACCTGGTCGGCATGCACGAGCGGATCCTGTTCGGGGCCGGAGATCCGGGCACCGGTGGCCGGGCGGTGCGCTTCGCCTTCCGCGAGGCCGAGGCACGCGGATGCGAGCTCGACGCCGTACGCGCCTGGCGCTGGTCCGCACACGACGGCGTGGACCATCCCGCGCAGGAGCAGGAGGCGCGGGCGGCAGCTCGGCTCGACGAACTGCTGCGCGAGGCCGGGACCGAATACCCGGGCGTCCGGGTGCGCCGTATGACCGTCGAGGGCCCGCCCCGCCGCATCCTCGTGGACCGCTCGGCCGCCGCCGACCTCGTGATCATCGGGGCACGCCGACGGCACGGCCACTTCGGCCTCCAACTCGGGTCCGTGGGCCACACGCTGCTGCATCACGCGCACTGCCCGGTCGCGGTGGTGCCGGAGCTGGCGTGAAGCGTCGCTCTGGCACACCATCGATCCTTGGTCCAGTTCACTGAGAGGAGAGGGGGTGTTGAACCGGCTGGGGCCGCGTCGGCTTGGCGGTCACCGCCCCGGTTGAGACGGCGTCGTTGGGTCTTGCCGGAGGATGCCTCGACGGGGCTGGTGCCGCACAGGGCGGCGGCTCGGTCGATGTCGTACTCCGAGAACCGAACGAATTGTCGCGCCCTTCACAGACTGCATCTCCCGGCGGCGAGTGCCGTGATCGCGCACTCCGCGGCGTGCCGTGCCGCGAGCGCGGAGGGGAAGGGCCCGCAGCCGTGGGAGGCACGGCCGGCCGGTCCGTTCGTGATCCGCCACTGCCAGGCGGTGCTCGCGGCAGGGGCCGAAGGGTGGTGCCAGACGGGCTGTGCGGCGGAGGGTGCGTTCTCCGCCTGCTGGACCACCACGTCGTGGACCACTCCGCCGATCAGGGCCGAGGCGCGCCTTGCGTCGTCGTCGGTGGTCCAGTGGAGGGGGGTCGGGGTGGACTCCGACACTTCCAGGAGGACGTCGGTGAGCTCGGCCAGAGTCCGGTACAGCGCGGCACGAACCGCGTCGGTGTGCTGACGGCCCCACCGGCAGGGGGTCCGTTCGGCGAGTTCGTCCACGATGGCCTGCGCGGCGAGTTCGTCGAGAGGGTCGGGCTGTGCGAGGCGTTCCCGCGCCAGGGTTGCGGTAGCGCCCCATGCGAGGTCGTCGCGGGTCATGCCGGTGGCGCGGGCCAGCGTCCAGAGGCCCGCTGGGCCCAGGTCGTCGACCGTGTGCTGGATGCAGCGGGCGCTCGCGTCGGCCGCGGGCGGTACGTCGGCGTTCAGGAGGCCGGCGCGTACCTCGGTGGCCGCGCTCACGTCGCCCGGTTGCAGCGCGCCCGGCGGCAGCGCGGCCGCTGTGTGGAGCACGCGCTCGTGGACGCGCCGTGCCGGATGAGCGCCTGGGGGCGGCGAGGGGCGTCCTGACAGGGAGCACAGGGCGTCCAGCAGGTCCGTCGGCACAACTCTCAGGTTGATGCACGCCTTCGACAGACGGCCGTCCATCCTGTCCTCCCCCTTTCCGCTCTCCGGGATGGCCGGCTGTTCCGGCGCGGTTCCCCTTGAACCGCGCCGGAACAGCCTTGTTCTGTGGCTGTGTCAGTCGTCCAGCACGGCCAGGGCGTCGATCTCCACGAGGAGTCCCGGCGGGAGCTGCATGTAGACGGTGGTGCGGGCGGGGAAGGGCTCGGCGACGGACGCGGCATACGCCTCGTTCAGCTCGGGCAGGTGGGCGGGGTCGGTGAGGTAGACGCGGAGCATGACGACGTCCTCCAGGCCCGCGCCGGCCGCCTTGAGCACGGCGGTGACATTGCGCAGGACCTGTGCGGTCTGCTCGGCGACGGTGGTGCCGACGACCGCGCCGGTGTCGGGGTCGAAGGGGAGCTGTCCGGAGACCTGCAGGACGGGGCCCTTGCGGATGCCCTGGGAGAGCGGGGCCGGGAGAGAGGGGGCGTTCTCGGTGGTGATGACGGTTCTGGTCACGGTGTTCCTTGAAGCGGTGGTGATCCCTGAAGGGGGTGAGCAGGCAAAACACATACGGGCGTCAGTTCCAGGCCTGGCGTTCCCGGCTGCGGGGGTCGTCGATCTGGGTCCACTCGGCGTCGATGTGCATCGTGGCCCTGCGCTCGGTGTCGTAGGGGTCCCAGCCGGGGTCGCCGGTGGCGGCGAACCGGATCCAGGTCTCGTGCATGCGGTCCGCAAGATCCGCGGGGGGCTTGTCGGGGCCGAGCAGGGCGCTGGGGCCGTTCAGCTCGGGCCGGTCTGCGAGGTCGAAGACGAAGGGCAGCTCGACCGCGTGGGTGGCGCCGAGCTCTCCGTCCAGGGCCTGGGAGCGCCAGGCGAACTCGTACGCGTAGGTGGCGGACGCCGGATGGGCGGCATGGGCGCCGGCCAGAGCGCGGCTGCCCGCACCGAACAGGGCGTCGGCCATGATGGCGGACCGCAGTTCCGCGTAGGAGGCCTCGGGGCGGGACTTACGGTAGGTCTCGACGAGCCGCGCCGGATCCGGGTGCGAGCGCGCCGCCGCCTCGTCGACGTCGGCTGCGGTCGAGGTGGCGTACTTGCCCACCGGGACCAGGTAGAGGTTGCCCTCCTCGGTGTTGGTGCCGACGAGCAGGTCGACGTCGGCGGCGAGGCCGGCGGCGACGGATGCGGCGGGCTGAGTGTCGAGGACGAGGCTGAAGGGGCTGAGGCCGATCAGCGGGTCGCCGTGGGTCTCGGTCTGCAGGTCGATGCCCGCTAGCTGGGAGGCGGCCTCGACCAGGCGCTCGTCGGAGATGTCCGCGAAGGCGTCGACGTGGGGTTCGATGCCCAGGGCCGCGGCGGCCGCGGCGGTGACGCGGGCGGCCTGCTCAGTGCTGAACGCGCCCAGGCCGCTGCCGCTCTGCACGATCGCCCTGCGGAACAGACCCGTGGCCTCCGCGGTGGCGAGGACGCCGCCGACGATGGTGGCCCCGGCCGACTGGCCGAAGAGCGTGGCGTTGTCCGGGTCACCGCCGAACCCGGCGATGTTCTCCCGCACCCAGCGCAGCGCGGCGACGACGTCGAGCAGACCGCGGTTGGCGGGGGCCCCGGGCAGGTCCAGGAACCCGGCGATGCCGAGCCGGTAGTTGAGCGTGACGAGGACGACGCCGTCGCGGGCGAAGGCGGAACCGTCGTACATCGCGGACCGTGTCGATCCGGCGACGAATCCGCCGCCGTGCACGAACACCATGACGGGCAGGTCGCTCTGCGCGACGGCGGGCGTCCACACGTTGACGGTGAGGTAGTCCTCGCCCCGGCTCCAGCCGGTGCCGAAGTAGGGGGCCATGTCGATGCTGCCGAGCTTGCGCTCGGACTGCGGCGCGTTGGGTCCGGGGACAGTGGCGTCCCGTACGCCGCCCCACGGCTCATGCGGCTCGGGCGGCGCGAAGCGGCCGGCGCCCAGGGGCGGGGCGGCATAGGGGATGTTCAGGAAGGCAGCGGTGCCGTCCTCCTGGCGCAGACCGCGCACGGCTCCCTGCGCGGTGGTCACGACGGGTTCGGGGTGGTGGTTCATCTCTGGTGCCTTTCCGCGGGCTTCAGCCCTGCTCGGTGTACGGGGTGAAGGGCGCCCAGCCCTTGATGGCGAAGGTGCTTCCCTCGCGTACGACTTCGGTGGCGCCGTGCCCGCCCAGGTGCGCGGGGATCACGAGGGCGTTGTTGTCGGCGGCCCAGCCCAGCACCTTGCGGCGGGTGGCGCGGGCGCCGGCGGGGTCCTCGCAGAAGCAGCTGTTGGCGTCCGGGTCCAGGATCTGCACCGGGTTGTGCAGCATGTCGCCTACGAACACCGCGCGGTCCGCGCCGGAGGTGAGAGTCAGCACGGAGGAGCCGGGCGTGTGCCCGGGAGCCGTGTCCAGGCGCAGGTTCGCGTCGATCTGGTGGCTGTTCTCCCACAGCTGCGTCAGGCCGGCCTGGTGCACCGGGGCCACGCTGTCCTCGAAGACGTTCTGGTTGCCGCGGCCGAGCAGCGGCTGGTGGCCGTTCTCGGGGTTCCAGAAGTCGAAGTCGTCCTTCGGCATCAGGTAGGTGGCGTTGGGGAAGGTGGGCACCCAGCTCCGGCCGTCCAGGTAGGTGTTCCAGCCGACGTGATCGATGTGGAGATGCGTGTTGATCACGATGTCCACGTCCTCCGGTTGGACACCGGCCCGGGCGAGGTTGGCCAGGAAGTCCGTTTCGAGGTGGCTCCAGACCGGGGCGTAGGGACGCTCCTTGTGGTTGCCCACGCCGGTGTCGACCAGGATCGTCTTGCCCTCGCTGCGCAGCAGCCAGGTCTGGATCGCGGAATTGACGATGTTGGTCTCGGAATCCAGGAAATGCGGGGTCAGCCAGTCGGTACCGCCCTCCCAGATTTCCTTCGAGCTTTCCGGGAAGAAGGTGTCGGGCGTCATTTCGACGGAACCGTAGTATTCCCATACCCGGGTGATGGAGACATTGCCGAGGGTGATCTGTTCCATGGGATTTCCTTGGAATTCGGGGGATTTACTCAACCGTACGAGCGACCCCGGTGGGCACGGTATCCGTCACGTGACTGCACCTGTATGAACAGCTCTGAGAACGGGTCTTCCCCTTACAGGCCGGCGAAAGGCGGCTCTCGTTCCGGGTTCCATATTCACCGACTACGACGTGCTGATCCTCGCCCGGGCCTGCCGGTGATGACGGGCAACGAGGTGTGCAGCAGGCAGCAGACTCAACGAGCGGACGGACCCGCCACGCATTCTCATGCTGGCGGCGGCCGGGGACATCAGGGACAAGGTCTACGGCCTGGAACAGCTCGGCACCGACGACTACCTGGCCAAACCCTTCGGCTTCGCCGAACTCGTCACCCGGGCCCGAGCGTTGAGCCACCGCGCCCCGAAACCGCCACCGGTCGTCCTGCAGTTGGGCGGCATCGTCCTTGAAGGCGTTCGCCGTACTGGAGATGCTGATGAAGGCACGCGGCGACGCGGTGACCCACCGGGAGCTCGTACGCGCCGTCTGGGACGAGAATCTCAACCCCCCGCACCAGCGCGGTCCGTGCCACCGTCAGCCGACTGCGCGCCAAGCCCGGCAACCCGGACGCCATCACCACGGACACCGGTGAGGGTTACGTCGGCGTGGCACTGCTCGCCTTCGTCGTGGTCCTGGCCCGGTACGGGACGGCGCAGCGGGTCCGGAGCATAGAAGTGGTCGCATCCGTCTGCGACCGGGCGGCCACGGAAGACGTGTGCCCCCGCGTTCCGATGGCCCCTACGTCTGTTACGGCTACGAGTTCGTCCCCGCTGCGACTACCGGCCGACGCCATCGGCCTCCGGCTGACCGACCGCACCGTGCGCGTGGTGCAGGACACGGTTCTCCAGCAGTTGCTGCTCTGGTCCGGGATCGGGCTGGTGGCTCGCCGGCCGGGCACTCGCACCGGTCCCTGCCATGACGGACATCGCCCGCCGGATCAGCGAACAGCACCCCGCACGAACGCCTCGCGCTCACCGGCCCCGACGACGAACTGCACAGGCTCGCCAGCACCTTCGACAGCATGCTCGACCGGCTGGAGAAGTCCTTCGAGAGCCAGCGTCGCTTCGTCGCCATTGGGCGAGACCGAAGAGAGCGATCTCAGGGACGCCGCACATCAGGCGGTCGGGAAACTGCTGCCCCAGGCCGAGGAGAAGAAGGTCTCCCTCGAACTGGCAGCCGAGGGACCGATGCCGGTCATCGGAGACCCGGTGCTGCTGCGCCATCCGGTGACGGACCTGGTGGACAACGCCGCGCGGTACAACCGGCCCGGCGGAACGGAATGAGTCCGGCTCACCGCATCGATCGCACAGGCGCACGCGGCCCGCGTCACCGCCCGCCCGAGACAGGGCGGCGGACTCACCGTCTCGGTCACGTTCACCGGCACCTGACCACCACTTGGTCTATCCGGCTCGGGCGCGTTCGCACCGGTCGCTGAGGACGGCGCAGCTCACTGCGGCAGCCTGGGCCGGGCCGTGCGGCAACGGGATGTTCACTCTCTCGGAGGGGACCACGGTGGTGCGGTCGGGGTCCGAGGCGAGTGGGTCCAAGGCTCGTACGAGCGCGGTCAGGGTCGCGTCGAGGCGATCGATGTGCAGCAGCAGGCGGTGCTCCGGCGACGGCCAGTTGCGGCTCAAGGGTTGCTCCTCCGAAAGCCGGGACAGCGCCCTGCTAGCCGTGGGGCGTGCCATGTGGGAGGCGTTGCCCGGTCCATGACCGGCAACGCGGATCAGGTGGGTCACGGTCTCGTGCGCGCGTTCGGCCGCGGCGGTGAGGCTGGTGGCGCACTCCGGGACGTGGCCCGCCGGCAGACGTTCGGCCGTGGCGGCCAGGCTCCGTGCGTGGTACGCGCCGGCTTCAAGAAGTTCCAGCAGGTGGCGGACGTGGTGACGGCGGCGGCGCTGCGGAGTGAGCGGATGGGTGAGGGGCAGGCAGGCCTTGCGGAAGGATTCCAGTGCCTGGTCGAGGTCGTGTGCCGCGCGGACCCATCTCGTCGGGGCTTCCGTGTTCGTGCTTCCCGCCGCGACGGTCCGAAGGAGGCGGTCGAGGACGCGCAGGAAGCCGACCAGTTCCTCGTCACTGGCCCGGCGGACCGTGGTGGGAAGCACGAGGACGGCCGCAAGGATCCCGCAGGACACTCCCAGCGCGGTCTCCTGGACACGCAGGAGCAGCACGTGCGTCGAGAAGGTGTCCATCAGCGCGAGCAGCATGCCGAGCGTGCCGGTGATGAAGAACGTCACGGCCCAGTAGGCGTGCGACGGGGTGCAGAACATCCCGAACATGCACAGCAGGAGCAGGACCAGGAGGACGGGGCCGTCTCCGCCGACCAGGGAGGCAAGGCCGTAGCCGAACACCACGCCGAGGACCGTGCCCGCCAGCCGCCGGAGGCTCTGCAGCAGTACCTCGCCGGTGCTCTCGTTCTTGATGAACACGACCCATGCGGCCGCGACGGCCCAGTACCACAGGTGCGGCGACAGGAGATGGCCGCCCGCGATGGCGAGGGCCGAGGCAGCCGTCACCTGAAACGCCTGGCGGGTGGCTCCCCGCTTCAGGCTTTCGGTGTCCGTGCCCCTGTGCGGCAGCGCCCCGAAGGGGGGTGAGGCGTGCTTGCGTGGAGGTGTCCGGCGTCCTGCCGGGCGGTCGCGTGGGCCGAGAACCCGCAGGGCTTCGGCGAGTTCGTCGACCGCGGGGAAGCAGTCCAGCACGAGTACGGGACCGGTCGGCCGGTTCGCCGGGCCGCCTTCGTACCCGTCTGCGCACCGCTCGGCTGCGCAAGTAGTTCCCACGGTGGGCTGGTGCCGGAGAGCCCGGATCCGCTGGGCGAGCCGCTGTCGCGCCGTCCGTTCCGCCAGATCGTTGCGTGCCGCCGGCGTGCGCATCGCACGGACCGCCAGTACGGCCAGGCGCTGCGCGGCCACCTCCACCCGGCTGAGGTGCGGCAGCAGGGCCTCGGTGTCCTCGTCGGCGGCGCGCTCGTCGACGAAGTCCTCGATCAGCAGCACAGACGCGTGCAGTGTGTCGAGGCGGTCCTGCAACGATCGGCTCCGGGTGTCGATGTCCTGCCCGGTGGCGACCGTCGCAGCCGTGTCCCGCAGGACGTCGTGCAGACGCACGTCGAATGTGTGCCGCAGCCGCCTCAGGGCTTCGGACGCCGTGATGGGGCCGACGCAGTACCAGACGGCCGTGACGGCCGCGAACGCCACGAGTACCGATGCCCCGAGCTGCGGAAGGCGGTCTGCCCGGGCCTGGGTGAACTGAGACAGCAGGAAGGCCATGAAACCGAAGATCCCCAGGCCCAGCCCGCGCGGGCCGAACCGGCGGGCCTGAACGGCGAGGTGGATCACCACCAGGAAGATCAGCCCGGCTGCTGTCGGGTACGGCGTCAGCGCGGCTCCGGCGGACAGAGACGCGAGGGAGAGCGGAACGCCGAGTCCGAGGGTGATGAGCTGGTTGCGCGGGTGCAGGTCGCTGATGGCCAGTGACGTCGTCATCGCGGTGAAGCCGCCGACCACCAGCGCCGTCTCTGGCGCTCGCAGCGCTGTCAGCACGGCAAGGGTCGCTGCGGTGCCGAGTACGGCGCGCATCGCGGAGGCCAGACGCATGAGCCCGGGGTCGAAGGCGGCGAAGCGGTCCCACAGCGATGTCGTTGTCCTTGCCGCCATGGGGATCTCCGGAGGTCCTTTCGCGTGTGCACGGCCGTGCGGGAGCCTTCGGGTTCTGACCGGCCACCGCCCGCGTCACCAGTCTCGGCATGCGGGGGTTCCGTCCGGTATGCGTCAGGTGACTGCTTCCGGTGGTTCTGCAGCACGTGGGCGTCCATTGCCGGCGTCGGCGACCGCGCAGCGCTTACAGGCCTGCACCCGTCGACGATGGCTTACGGGTTCAAGGTGCTAAGCAGGGCACGGACTTGGGACGGACAGCCGCCAGGCGCCCACGATTCTGTGGCCGGACGAACAGCCGGGGGTATGCGTCACGTGACTGCATCGGTGCTGGTCGGCCAGGAGGTGGGGCGTTTGCGCCTGCCGGCCGGTTGTCCCGCCGTGGCGATCCCGAGGCCGATGGTGCGGAGACCTACGGCTCGAGGCGTGCGGAGGTCTGCAGTCGCCTCGGCACGATGTCCGCGCGGCGCGCGACTCCGCGGGCGAAACCAGCCTCTGGGAGAACTCCACTGCCGCGGTTCTGCCACGCTACTATCTGGGGTATCTCAATTCCCTGGAGCATCCGTGGAAAACGATGGAAAGGCTCGTGGGGACCAGCGCTCGACGCGGAATTCCGGTCCGGCACTGGTCGGCCGGGAAACCGAGACCGCAGAAATAGTCCGGCGGGTCGGCGCCGATCGGTCGCACAGCGACGTGTTGATCCTCACGGGTGACCCCGGTGCCGGAAAGAGCACACTCCTCGGCATCGCGGCCGATAGCGCACGGAGCGCGGGTGGCCGAGTGCTGCGAGCGGTGGGGAGCGAATCCGAGGCCCACCTTGGATTCGCGGGTCTTCATCAGATGCTGCGCCCGGTACTCGGTGAGGCGGAGGGTCTGCCGTCGCGGCAGCGCGCCGCGCTCCGCGCGGTCCTGGGGCTCGACGAGTGCGCGGAGACTCCCGACGCGATGGTCGTGGGTCTGGCGGTTCTGACCTTGTTGTCGGACCTGGCGGAGACCGCCCCGCTGCTGGTGGTGGTCGACGACGCGCAGTGGATCGACCGCGGATCCCTGGACGCTCTCTCCTTCGTGGCGCGGCGCATGGACAGCGAGCCCGTCACGCTGCTGCTCGGAGTCCGCACCGCGGCCACGCTGCCGGGTTTCGACAAGGGGTACGAGCGCCTCGAACTCGGCCCGCTGAACAGCGCGGCGGCGAACCGACTGCTCGACCGGCAGCCCACGCCGCCCACCGGCCGAACCCGGGTGCGGATCCTCGAGGAAGCGGCAGGCAACCCGCTGGCCCTGGTGGAACTCGCCCACGCCACCGCGGTCCGCAACCCCGAGGGCAGCAGTGTGGAGGGACCGCTGCCGGTCACCGACCGACTGGAGCGGATCTTCGCAGGGCACGCGGCCGACCTGCCGGAACCGACCCGCCGCTTCCTGCTGCTGCTCGCGGCCGCCGACGCGGCGGACGCGCAGGCAGCCGCCATGGGGCTGGCCGAGGCGGACGACAAGGCATGGGACCCCGCGGACCGGGCCGGTCTCGTACGCCAGGACGGATCCGGGATCGTTTTCCGTCACCCGCTCGTCCGCTCCGCCGTCTACCATGCCGCGCCTTTCGAGGAACGCCGCCAAGCGCACCTGGCTCTCGCGGAACTGCTGCGCGAAGAGCCCGACCGCCGCGCCTGGCATCTGGCCGCCGCGACCGTACGCCCCGACCCGGACGTATCGGCCGCCTTGCAGCAGACGGCCGACCGAGCCCGGCGCCGGGGCGGCTTCGCGGCCGCCGCCGCGGCCCAGGAGCGCGCCGCGGAACTCAGCCCGCACCGCGAGGACCGGGCGCGCCTGCTGGCCGAAGCCGCTGCCAGCGCCGTCTTCACCGGTCAGCTCGGCTGGGTGGAGCACCTGGCCGCCGCAGTCCGCGAGTGCACCGACGACCCGGCACTGCTGGGCAAAGCCGCCCTGGCCACCGGCCGGCTCATGTCTCTAGGCCCCCGTCACACGGCAGCCTTCGCGCTGCTCATGCGCGTCGCCGACGAGGCGGCGAACGCCCGGTCACCCCTCGTACTCGACGCGCTGGCCGCAGCAGCGGTGGTCCGCTACTACTCGGGCGCGGAGTCCCAGCAGCGACAGATCCAGAGCCTGCTCTCCGGCATGCCCGACGATGCCGCCGGAGCGGCGCTGCACGCATGGGTCATGGCCGTCTCCGACCCCAGCGGCGCAGGAGCGTCCCTCGCGCCGGTGCTGCCCGAGCTCATCGCCGAGGCCAAGAGCGACGCCCAGCGCCTGACCGCGCTGGCCATCGTCGCCTGGCTGCTCGACCAGACCACCCTCGCCGCCAGGACCTTCGACGAGGCGTTCGACCAGTGGCAGGCCCACGGCCCGCTCCCGGACGGACTGGGATGCGCGGCCGGCTGGACCCGCCTGGAGCAGGGCCGATGGGCCGAGGCCCGCTCGGTGGCTGCCGACATCGCAGCCATGGCATCGGCCGCCGGACTCGACCACGCCGAGGCGTGTGCTCAGGCACTCGACGCCACAGTGGTCGCCCTGCTCGGCGACCCGGCCGCCGCACGCCGGCTCGCCGAGCGAGCCCTGTCTCTCGTCGACCCGCTGGAGAGCCGCTCCGTCGCGGTCTTCGCCCGCCGGGCGCTGGGAATGGCGGCCGTGGCCGAGGGCGACTACGACACCGCATACACACAGTTCCGCTCCGCGTTCACCGACGACGGTGATCCGGTCCACTACCACGTCTCCTACACCGTCCTGGCCGAACTCGCGGCTGCGGCCGTCCGCCGAGGACGGCAGGAGCACGCCGCACAGCTACTGGAACGCTCGGCACGGCACCTCGGTACGGGCATGTCCGCACGGGTGGCCACGCTGATCGACCGTGGCCGCGCCCTGCTGGCGGATCCCGAACACGCGGAGCCGTTCTTCCAGGCCGCGCTCGCGCAGCCCGCGGGTGAGCAGTGGCCGTTCGAACGGGCGCAGACCCGGCTCGACTACGGGGAATGGCTCCGGCGCCGGCGCCGTATCGCCGAGGCCCGTCCGCTGCTGAGCGCCGCCCTGGAAACCTTCCAGCGCCTCGGCGCGCGGCCGTGGGTCGAGCGGGCACAGGCAGAACTGCGCGCCGCCGGCATCGAGGCGACCGACGTCGTGCCCAGTGCCTTCACCGAACTCAGCCCCCAGCAGCAGCAGATCGTCCAACTGGCCGCCCGCGGCCTGACGAACCGCGAGATCGGGGAAAAACTGTTCCTCTCACCGCGCACGGTCGGCTCCCACCTCTACCGGGTCTTCCCCAAGCTGGGCATCACCGCCCGCTCGCAACTCCGCGACGTACTCGAAGGCACCCTGTCAGATACCGGCGTCCAGAGCTGACAGCCGATTCCGCCGCGGATCGAGGCGACCGGTGCGGTGTAGCTGGTCGCCTTCTGGGGCAGGCGGATCCGTCGGTTGCCGCCCGCGCTGGCAGCCATGCTCGCCGGTGTGACCGTGCTGGTCCGTACGGTCGGCCGATCGGCGTGTGCGGTGGCGGTCGGAATTGGTGCGGCGTGGCTGCTCGTCGACGGGGTGGACTCGTTGTGGCTGTTCACCGGCGGGCCGTTCGCGCACTCGCCGGCCTCCGCCGTCCTGATCGGGCTGTGTGCGCAGGCACCGCAGACGTTTGTCGCCAAGATCTTTGCCTGCCGGATGCTGCGGTGGTTGGGGCTGATCTCCTACAGCCTGTACCTGTGGCACTGCCCCGTTGTCGTGGTCCTCTCCCCACAGCGGACGGGTTTGGACGGTTGGCCGCGGACGGTAGTGGTGTGCGCCGTGTCGACGGGCTTGGCCGCGCTGTCGAAGTACGTGGTCGAAGACCCGGTTCGGTTCCGCGCCACCTGGGCCCGGGGACGAAGCGGGCTGCTCGTGTTCGTGGCGCTCATGGTCGGGCCGGCCGTGCTGTGGGCGACGCTGCCCGCCCCGGCCCCGCCCACCGTCGACAGTCACCGACCTGGGTGAGCATGATGACGGGCACTTGGCCGCCCGTCCGGATACGGGGGCACACCTCGAATCCGTCGATGCCCGGCAGCATCAGGTCGAGGACCACCCGATCCGGCGTCGACGCGCGGAACGCACGCAGCCCGTCCTCGCCGTGTCCGCCGTGCGGACCTCGTGGCCGTGTCTGCCCAGCGCGAGCTGCAGCCCACGCCTGACCAGGGGCTCGTCCTCGATGAGCAGAGCAAGCTGGTTGGCGGATCTTGAGGGCGACAGTTGGCGGATCACGCCACAGCCATTTCCGAGCGTGGGGGCGTCGCCGCAGGTGAGCGCAATGGTCGTCGATCGCGCATCATGATCCGCCATCTCCCGCGCTCGTCCGCCAACTAACTAAAAGTCTCGGTCGCAGTCCGGTCGCCGCATCCGAATGAATCCGATTGCATAAACCTGCGGCGAAACGTATAGTCATGCCGTCTAGGAGGAGGATCCCATGGCGGTACGTGCGGCAGTGGCCGGAGCGAGCGGATACGCGGGCGGGGAACTGCTGCGTCTGCTCCTGGCGCACCCCGAGGTCGAGACAGGAGCCCTGACCGGCAACTCGAACGCGGGACAGCGGCTCGGTGCGCTGCAACCGCATCTGCCGCCGCTCGCCGACCGTGTGCTCCAGGAGACCACGGCCGACGTGCTGGCCGGGCACGACGTCGTCTTCCTCGCCCTCCCGCACGGCCAGTCCGCCGCCGTCGCCGAGCAGCTCGGCCCGGAGGTGCTGGTCGTCGACATGGGCGCCGACTTCCGGCTGAAGGACGCGGGCGACTGGGAGACGTTCTACGGCTCCCCGCACGCCGGCACCTGGCCGTACGGCCTTCCCGAACTGCCGGGTGGCCGCGCCGCGCTGGAGGGGTCCAAGCGCATCGCGGTACCCGGTTGCTACCCGACCGCCGTCTCACTCGCCCTCTTCCCGGCCTACGCCGCCGGTCTCGCCGAGCCCGAGGCCGTCATCGTCGCCGCCTCCGGCACCTCCGGCGCGGGCAAGGCGCTCAAGCCGCATCTGCTGGGCAGCGAGGTCATGGGCTCCATGTCGCCGTACGGCGTCGGCGGCGGCCATCGGCACACGCCCGAGATGATCCAGAACCTCAGCGCGGCCGCGGGCGAGCGGGTCTCCGTCTCCTTCACGCCGACCCTCGCCCCGATGCCGCGCGGCATCCTCGCCACGTGCAGCGCGTCCGCCAAGCAAGGGGTGAGCGGCGAGTCCGTCCGCGCCGCCTACGAGAAGGCCTTCGCCGACGAACCCTTCGTCCAGCTCCTCCCCGAGGGCCAGTGGCCGGCCACGGCGTCCGTCTACGGTTCGAACGCCGTTCAGATCCAGGTCGCTTTCGACGCCGCCGCGAACCGCATCATCGCGATCAGCGCCATCGACAACCTGACCAAGGGCACGGCCGGTGGCGCCGTCCAGAGCATGAACATCGCCCTCGGGTTTCACGAGAACACCGGGCTTTCCACGATCGGAGTCGCACCGTGAGTGTCACGGCAGCAACAGGGTTCACGGCGGCGGGCATCGCCGCCGGGATCAAGGAGAACGGCAACCCGGACCTGGCCCTCGTGGTCAACAACGGTCCGCGCCGATCCGCCGCGGGCGTCTTCACCTCCAACCGGGTCAAGGCCGCCCCGGTCCTGTGGTCCGAGCAGGTCCTCAGGAGCGGCCAGGTCTCCGCGGTCGTCCTCAACTCCGGCGGCGCCAACGCCTGTACCGGGCCGAAGGGCTTCCAGGACACCCACGCCACGGCCGAGAAGGCCGCCGAGGTGCTCGGGCGGGGCGCCATCGAGGTCGCCGTGTGCTCGACCGGCCTGATCGGCGTCCTGCTGCCCATGGACAAGCTGCTCCCCGGCGTCGAGGCCGCCGCCGCCCAGCTCTCCGAGCACGGCGGCGAGAAGGCCGCCATCGCCATCAAGACCACCGACACCGTCCACAAGACGTCCGTCGTGACCAAGGACGGCTGGACCGTCGGCGGCATGGCCAAGGGCGCCGGCATGCTCGCCCCGGGCCTCGCCACCATGCTGGTCGTCCTCACCACCGACGCCGCCCTCGACAGCGACGTACTGGACCGGGCCCTGCGGGCCGCCACCAAGGTCACCTTCGACCGGGTCGATTCCGACGGCTGCATGTCCACCAACGACACCGTGCTGCTGCTCGCCTCCGGCGCCGCCGAAGTCACCCCGGAGTACGAGGAGTTCGCCGAGGCGGTACGGCAGGTCTGCGACGACCTCGGCCAGCAGCTGATCCGGGACGCCGAGGGCGCCAGCAAGGACATCAAGGTCGAGGTGATCAACGCCGCGACCGGGGACGACGCCGTCGAGGTGGGCCGCTCCATCGCCCGCAACAACCTCCTCAAGTGCGCCATCCACGGCGAGGACCCCAACTGGGGCCGTGTGCTCTCCGCGATCGGCACCACCTCCGCCGCCTTCGAGCCCGACCAGCTCAACGTCGCCATCAACGGCGTCTGGGTGTGCAAGAACGGCGGCGTCGGCGAGGACCGCGAGAAGGTCGACATGCGCTACCGCGAGGTGCACATCGTCGCCGACCTCGCCGCCGGGTCCGAGACCGCCACGATCTGGACCAACGACCTCACCGCCGACTACGTCCACGAGAACAGCGCCTACTCCTCATGAGCAACGCACCCGCGCGCAAGCACACCGCGCTTCCCAAGGCCCAGATCCTCATCGAGGCGCTGCCCTGGCTGGTCCGGCACAACGGCAAGACCGTCGTCATCAAGTTCGGCGGCAACGCCATGGTCGACGAGGACCTGAAGGCCGCGTTCGCCCAGGACGTCGTGTTCCTGCACCACGCCGGCCTCAAGCCGGTCGTCGTGCACGGCGGCGGCCCGCAGATCAGCGCCGCCCTCGACAAGCACGGCATCGTCAGCGAGTTCAAGGCGGGCCTGCGCGTCACCACCGAGGACGCCATGGACGTCGTACGGATGGTGCTGGCCGGGCAGGTCCAGCGCGAGCTGGTCGGGCTGCTCAACCAGCACGGCCCGCTCGCCGTCGGCCTGACCGGTGAGGACGCGCACACCATCACCGCCACCCGGCACCAGCCCGAGATCGACGGGGAGCTGGTCGACATCGGGCGGGTCGGCGAGATCACCGCCATCGACACGGGCGCGATCGAGGCACTGCTGGCCGACGGCCGGATCCCGGTCGTCTCGTCGATCGCCCGAAGCCAGGACGACCACCATGTCTACAACGTCAATGCTGATACGGCGGCTGCGGCACTCGCTGCTGCGCTGGGCGCCGAAACCCTCATGGTCCTCACGGACGTCGAGGGCCTCTACGAGGACTGGCCCAACAGCGACGAGGTGATCAGCCGCCTCACCGCTTCCCAACTGGAGAAGCTGCTGCCGGAGTTGAGCTCCGGCATGGTGCCGAAGATGGAGGGCTGTCTGCACGCCGTACGGGGCGGCGTGACCACCGCCCGGGTCATCGACGGCCGGGTCCAGCACTCGATCCTGCTGGAGATCTTCACCGACGAAGGAATCGGCACGATGGTCGTGCCGGACGCGCCAGAGGGGGACGCCGAATGACCGGGACCGCGGCAAACGCAGAGTACGCCCAGCGGTGGCAGGGCTCGCTGATGAACAACTACGGCACCCCGCGACTCCCTCTCGTGCGCGGCGAGGGCCTCAAGGTCTGGGACGCCGACGGCAAGCGGTACCTGGACTTCGTCGGCGGCATCGCGACCAACGCGCTCGGCCATGCCCACCCGGCGATCGTCGAGGCCGTGAGCCGGCAGATCGCGTCCCTCGGTCACATCTCCAACTTCTTCATGGCCGAGCCGACCGTCGCCCTCGCCGAACGGCTGCTCCAGCTCTTCGGCCGGGACGGCAAGGTCTTCTTCTGCAACTCCGGCGCCGAGGCCAACGAGGCCGCCTTCAAGATCGGCCGGCTGACCGGGCGGACCCATATGGTCGCCACCGACGGCGGCTTCCACGGCCGCACCATGGGCGCCCTCGCGCTCACCGGCCAGCCCGCCAAGCAGGAGCCGTTCCGGCCGCTGCCGGCCGAGGTCACGCATGTGCCGTACGGCGATGCGCAGGCGCTGGCCGCGGCGGTGACGGAGGAGACGGCTCTGGTGATCATCGAGCCGATCCAGGGCGAGAACGGCGTCGTGGTCCCGCCCGCCGGGTACCTCAAGGCCGCGCGGGCGATCACCGCCGCCACCGGGGCGTTGCTGGTCCTCGACGAGGTGCAGACCGGCGTCGGCCGGACCGGGCCCTGGTTCGCGTACCAGGCCCACGAGGGCGTCCTGCCGGACGTCGTCACCCTCGCCAAGCAGCTCGGCGGCGGTCTGCCGCTCGGCGCGACGGTCGCTTTCGGGCGGGCGGCGGAACTGCTGCAGCCCGGTCAGCACGGGACGACCTTCGGTGGGAACCCGGTCGCGTGTGCCGCGGGACTGGCGGTGCTGGACACCATCGCGAACGAGGGGTTGCTGGAGAACGTCAAGCGGCAGAGCGAGAAGTTGCGCGACGGAATCGACGCTCTTGGCCACCCGTTGATCGATTATGTCCGGGGCGCGGGCCTGCTCCTGGGTATCGTGCTCACCGAGCCGCTCGCCGCAAAGGTGCAGCAGGCGGCTCAGGACGCCGGTTTCCTGGTGAACGCGCCCGCCCCCGATGTCGTACGGCTCATGCCGCCGCTGAACCTCGCGGACGATGAAGTGGAGGCGCTTCTTCAGGGGCTTACCGGCATCCTTGACGTGGCCAACGGGGACGGATGATCCGGGAATGAGACGACGATGAGTCAGGCGCAGGACCACGGGCACAACGGAGCCGCCGGGGCTGCCGTGCCGCAGACCCGCACCGCACGCCACCGCCGGATCGTGGACATCCTCAACCGGCAGCCGGTGCGCTCGCAGAGTCAGTTGGCGAAGCTGCTCGCCGACGACGGGCTGAGCGTCACTCAGGCGACGCTCTCCCGGGACCTGGACGAGCTGAACGCGGTGAAGATCCGCAACAACGACGGTGACCTGATCTACGCGGTGCCGAGCGAGGGCGGGTTCCGTACCCCTCGGGCGCCGCTGGGGGAGTCGGCGAAGGAAGAGCGGATGCGGCGGCTGTCGCAGGAGCTGCTGATCTCCGCGGAGGCTTCGGCCAACCTTGTGGTCCTGCGTACCCCTCCGGGGGCCGCGCAGTTCTTGGCCTCGGCCATCGATCAGGCCGAGCTGCACGACATCCTGGGCACGATCGCCGGTGACGATACGTTGCTGCTGATCAGCCGGAACCCTACGGGGGGTCAGGCGCTGGCTGATCATTTGCTGCGGTTGGCCCAGAACGGGCACTGACCGCCGTAGGGGTATATCCATACAGCCCCGCGCCCCTGGGCGGGTTCACTCAGCCCAGTCGAGATGCGAGGCCGCCTGTGCACCTCACCTCGTCGCCCGCCGTGATCAGCAGTGCCTCCACGTCCGGCAACGACTCCAGCCAGCGCAAGCCCTGCCGCGAACCCATCGCGAAAGCCGCCGTCGCCCAGCAGTCCGCCCAGGTCAGTTGCGGGGCCACCACGGTGACCGCCACCAGGTCCGTCACCGCTGAGCGGCCCGTGCGGGGGTCGACTATGTGGGCGCCGCGTTCTGCGCTGCCGGAGGTGGCGACCGCCAGTTCGTCCAGGCCGGCGGCGGAGATGACCGCCGCGAGGCCGCCCGGGCGCAGGGGGTCGGAGACTCCTACGCGCCAGGGACGCTGTGCGCCCGGTACGCCGAGGAGTTGGACGTCGCCGCCGCCGTTGACGCTGACGCCGCTGACGCCGGGGACCTTCGCCAGGCGGCGCGCCGCCCGCTCGACCGACCAGCCCTTGACGATGCCGGTCGGGTCGATCCGGCCCTCGTACGTCGTGCTGAACCAGCCCTCGCTGAGCCGCTCCGCCTCGGCGCCCAGGTCGAGGACCTCGGCGACCTCCGGGGCGCAGTCGTCGACGGTCAGCTCGCCGCGCACCAGCCGGGATATCTCGCTGTCGTCGCGGTAGGTGCTGAAGACCGCGTCGACCCGGTGCAGCCCTACGGCCGCCTCTTCCAGTGCCGTCTGCACGGCACCGGGATCCCCGCCGCGGACGTCGAAGGAGAAGACCGTCCCCATGACCTCCTCCGCCCGGCGTACCGCGGCGGGAGTATGTGTCGGTTCCACCACCGTGTCAGCCACCGGCCTGGTCCAGGGCCGACTGGAGCGATTCCTTGTAGCCGGCGCTGGTGTACGTCGCCCCGGACACCGCGTCGATGTCGGCGCTGCCGGCCGCCACGGCCGCCTGGTTGAGCTTCGGTACGGCGTTGGCGGTGACCTGGTCGCTCTGGCCGCCCTTGGGAGTCTGGACCGCCTCGGCCTTGGTGATCTTCCCGCCGCTGACGGTGACGCGGACCTGGACCGGCCCGTACTGGGTCTGGGCGACGCTGCCGGTGACGGTACGGGCCTGAGCGGCGCCCGAACCCTGCGAACCGGATTCCTGCGAACCGGACCCCTGCGAGGAGCCCGCGCTCGCGTTCGCCTTGTCGATCGCCGACTGGAGCGATTTCTTGTAGCCGGCGCTGGTGTACGTCGCCCCGGACACCGCGTCGATGTTCGCGCTCTGCTCGGCGACCACCGCCTGGTTGAGCTTGGGCACGGCGTTGGCGGTGATCTGGTCGCTCTGGCCGCCCTTGGGGGCCTGGACGGCCGCCGCCTGGGTGATCTTCCCGTTGCTCACGGTCAGCCGGACCTGCACGGCACCGTACTGGGTCTGCGCCGCGTCGCCGGTGACCGTGCCGGACCCGGCCGCCTGGGCGCCGCCCTGGGGCGAGGCCGCCGCCGGCGGTGCCGTGCCGCCCGCCGCCTGCGCGGCAGCCGGGTCGGACGCCGGCTTCAGCGACAGCAGCAGCACGATCCCGGACACGGTGGCGGCGCCCGCCAGCACGACACGCCGGATCGGGTGACTCTTCCTCATGGCTTCTACAGCTCCTGAAGTCTTGAAGTCCCGTCGCTCACATCTCGAACGACTCGTGATGGATACGGCGGGCAGGCACACCCGCGCCGCGCAGTGCTTCGTAGACGGACTGTGCGAAGCCGGCAGGCCCGCACATGAACACGTCGTGCTCGTCGATGTCGGGCACCTTCTGTTTCAGCCGTTCCGCCGAGATGTCGGGCCGCTCGCCGTCGGGGCTGTTGACCGCGTACATCAGCCGGGCACCGCGCTCGTCGGCGATGGCCGCGAGCTCGTCCCACAGCGCCAGGTCCTGGGTGCTGTTGGCTCGGTAGAGCAGGGTGATGTCGCCGGACGCGCCGGGCAGCGTCTCGAACAGGGCCCGCATCGGCGTGATCCCGACGCCGCCCGCCACCAGCAGCACCTTGCCCCGGCTGCGCCGCTGGGCGGTCAGGGCGCCGTACGGCCCCTCGGCCCACACCTTGGTGCCGGGCTTCAGGTCGCGCAGCCGGGACGTGTGGTCGCCGATCGCCTTGACCGTGATCCGCAGCATGTCGGGGCGGGGCGCCGCCGACAGCGAGTAAGGGTGCGAACTGAACCGCATACCCGGCGCCTTGAACCGCCAGCGGAAGAACTGCCCGGCCTGCGCCCCCATACGGTGCAGCTTGCGCCCGCCGATCAGCACCGAGACGATGCCCGGCGTCTCCTCGATGACCGCCTCCACATACATCCGGTGCCGCAGGTTCAGGCGGATCGGGGTGAGAACCCGGTACCAGAGCACCGCCGCGGTCACCGCCCCGTACAGCCCGTACCAGAAGGTCTTCGCGGCCGGCTCGACGGCGAACTCGTTGCCGGTGGTGATCTGGTGCCAGAAGGTCAGATACACCGCCGCGTACGTCAGCAGGTGCACGTGGTACCAGGTGTCGTACGGGATCCTGCGGCGGATGCCACCGATCGAGATGAACGCGATGAAGAACAGCAGCCCGGTGCCGATGGCGGCCTTGCCCATGTCCGGCAGCGTGTTGACCGAGTCGATCGTCTGCTGGACGACATCGCCGAGCGTCTTGCCGGCCTGGAGCGCGTACGCCCACGTGGTGAGGAAGACATGGGCGATGACCAGGCAGATCGTGTAGCGGCCGCTCATCGCGTGCCAGCGCGCCACCCGGTCCGAACCCACCCGCCGCTCCAGCGCGGGCACCCGAGCCATCTGCAGCACCACAAGTGCCATCAGATAGCCGGCGAGCAGACCGGTGATCCGGCCCGCCGCGAGGATCTTCGCCGTGTTGTCCGCGAGGGACGGCGTGTTGTCCCACCACAACCACAGCACCGCCGCCGCGCCCGCCCATAGGGCGATCACCAGCGGTACGGCCGGGGAGCGGCGCGGACGGATGCGGCGCATCGTCTGGCGTCGGGCGGCGCGGCCGCCCGCGAGCGTGGTGGTCACGGTTCCTCCGGGGACGGGGCAAGGGGGGTGGCGTGGTCCCTTGGCCCAGAGATACGTGCGGGGAGGTCCGTGTGTTCAGTGGTGCGCGTTCAGTACCGGGTGATGGCTGTGGGTCCGTTCGCCGTCCCGATCGCGATGTGTGGCTTTCGTCGTGGATCGGCCCATGTGAGGATCCGCTTCATCGCGTCCGCGGAGACCGACACACAACCGGCCGTCGCCCCGCGCCCCTTCACATGCAGGAAGATTCCGGCCCCGCGCCCCTTGACCGGGCGCTCGTAGTTGAAGCCGATGACGAGCGCGTGCGCGTACTGCGCCCCGTAGGACACGAGGTGCTCGGACTCGGCGGCCCGGCAGTCGCGCGCCAGCGGCTCGGTCCAGCGGTTGTACGCACGGGAGTCGTTGTCCTGGCACCACCAGGAGTCCTTGTGGACACGGCGGTACTCGTACGTCGTCCCGCGCGGCGCCGCCTTGATGCCGAAGGCGTACGGCAACCCGTACAGCCCCGTCGGTGTCGTGTTCGTGCTCTGCCTGCGCTCGGCCCCCTCGACGAGCCCCTTCGCGCCGAAGCGGGCCGGCGCCGAACCTGCCCGCACCCACCGTCCGTCGACCCGGTCCCACCAGGTGACCGTCCCCGACGTCGAGCCCGTCCTCGGGGCCACGGCGGTGATCAGCTGGCTGCCGCCCCCGGTGTCGGCCATCCGCGCGGGCAGCGGCTTGAGCGGCCCGCCGCCCGGCGCGGCGCCGAGCACGAGGAGGGACAAGGACGCTAGGGCGACGACACCGGGGCGCATGGCTCAGACGCTAGACGGAGGCAGCGGCAACGGCAGCCCGGGCAGGCCGTCCAGGCTGGTCGCGATGTACTCCTTCTTGGTGAAGTACGCGCTGAGCGAGTCGTCGTCCTCACGGGCGAAGCGCCTGCCGTGCAGGTCGCGGTCCTCGTCGTACGTCATCAGGGGGACGGCGTATCCGCAGGAGTCGCGAATGTGCTCGGCCCGCACCACGACGATCGCGCGCAGCCCGTGCAGGGACGGGTCGATGTCGGGGAAGTGGCCGAGCAGCTCCTTGAACCGTGGGTCGTCACGGAAGACGGCCTCTCCGCGGCCGTGCACACGGACGATGTTGGGCGGGCCCTGGAAGGCGCACCACATGAGGGTGATCCGGCCGTTCTCCCGCAGATGCGCGATGGTCTCGGCGTTGGAGCCGGCGAAGTCGAGGTAGGCCAGCGTGAGTTCGTCGAGGATCACGAAGGAGCCCTTGAGGCCCTTGGGGGAGAGGTTGACCGTCCCGTCGGCGGACAGGGGCGCGGTCGCGGTGAAGAAGAGCGGCTGCTCCTCGATGAAGGTGCGGAGTCTGCCGTCTATGCGTTCATGAGTTTTTCCCACGTTCATCGATTATGGACGCAGGTCGTTCGTTTGTCTAAGGAATTGCGGGGTCTGGTTGCCGCGTCCGTGGCCGCCCCGGCCGGCGTTCAGCGGGGCGGCCACAGGGCCTGTCACGTCACTTGGTGAGCGTGCAGGCGGCCAGTGCGTTCAGGCCCTGCGGCTTCGCAGCCGTACGGCCGATGGAGATGGCGATGCGGTCGATCGCCGCCACCCGCTTGTCCTTCAGGGGGCCGAGGATGGCGTTCTGGACGAAGTTCGGCCCGCCCTGGCCGACCGAGGAGGCGAGTCGCTTGTTGGCCTCCTGGATCTGGGTGTTCAGCAGGGCGAGGTTGCGGTCGACCTCGGCCTTCGCGGTCGCGGGGACCGCCGGGAGCTTCGACCTCACGTCCGGGCACGAGATCGTGCCGGCGGCGTTGGTGCTGCCCGAGTTGCCCGCATTCCCGGTGCTGCCGGTGTTGCCGCCGGTCTGCTGGGTCGGCGTCGCCTTCGGGGTCGCCGCGGTCGCGTTCCCGCCCGCGTTGAGGGTGCACGCGGCCAGCGCGTCCAGGCCCTGCGGTCTGGCGGCCGTACGCCCGATGGCCGTGGCGATGCGGTTGACCGTCGCCACTCGCTTGTCCTTCAGGGGGCCGAGGATGGCGTTCTGGACGAAGTTCGGTCCTCCCTGCCCCACGGTGTCGACCAGCCGCTTGTTGGCCTCCTGGATCTGGGTGTTCAGGAGTGCGAGGTTGCGGTCGACCTCGGCCTTCGCGGTCGTGGGGACCGCCGGGAGCTTCGACCTCACGTCGGGGCACGAGATGGTGCCGGGTCCGGCGAGGGTCCGGGCGTTCGTGCCGCCGCTCCCGGACGTTTCCCCGGCCAGGGCGAATCCGGCGATCACCGTGCCGGACAGCGCCACCGCGGCGGCGCCGCCGATGAACGCGACGCGGCGCTTGTTGTACTTCGGAAGAGCCCTGGACATGCGGATGCCTCACTCGGGTTCGGGGGTGTCGTCGTTTACGAACGCGGCGCCTGCGTTCGGCGAGAGGTACGGGTAAGCGGTTTCTCGTGTTCAAAGGCCGCTCGATTTTTCGTCACGACAGGGCCCAGATTGACGAATCATGCATGACTCTGCATACTCATGCATGCGATGTGCGGCGACCGCGCACTAGCCTGACGACCGCCTCCCCGTTCACGCCACGGGGAGGCGGTGCCACACCCGGACCCTCCCGAGGAGCACAGCGAGTGAGCAGCAACAGCGGTGACGTACGGCTCTGGGGCGGCCGTTTCGCCGACGGTCCCGCCGAGGCCCTGGCCAAGCTGTCCGCGTCCGTCCACTTCGACTGGCGGCTGGCGCCGTACGACATCGCCGGTTCGCGTGCCCACGCGCGCGTGCTGCACAAGGCGGGCCTGCTCACCGAGGACGAGCTTCAGCGCATGATCGCCGGGCTCGACCAGCTCGAAGGGGACGTGGCGTCCGGTGCCTTCGTGGGCACGATCGCCGACGAGGACGTGCACACCGCCCTGGAGCGCGGCCTGCTGGAGCGCCTCGGCCCCGACCTCGGCGGCAAGCTGCGCGCCGGCCGCTCCCGCAACGACCAGGTCGCGACCCTCTTCCGGATGTACCTGCGCGACCACGCCCGCGTCATCGGCGGCCTGATCGCCGACCTCCAGGACGCGCTGATCGGCCTGGCCGAGGCCCACCCGGACGTGGCGATGCCCGGCCGCACCCACCTCCAGCACGCCCAGCCGGTGCTCTTCGCCCACCATGTCCTGGCACACGTCCAGTCCCTGTCCCGGGACGCCGAGCGGCTGCGCCAGTGGGACGAGCGGACGGCCGTGTCGCCGTACGGCTCCGGCGCCCTCGCCGGCAGCAGCCTCGGCCTGGACCCGGAGGCGGTCGCGAAGGACCTCGGCTTCGAGCACGGGTCCGCCGCCAACTCGATCGACGGCACCGCCTCGCGTGACTTCGTCGCCGAGTTCGCCTTCATCACCGCGATGATCGGGGTGAACCTCTCCCGGATCGCCGAGGAGGTCATCATCTGGAACACGAAGGAGTTCTCCTTCGTGACCCTGCACGACGCGTTCTCCACGGGCTCGTCGATCATGCCGCAGAAGAAGAACCCGGACATCGCGGAGCTGGCCCGCGGCAAGAGCGGCCGTCTGATCGGCAACCTGACGGGCCTCATGGCCACGCTCAAGGCCCTGCCCCTCGCCTACAACCGCGACCTCCAGGAGGACAAGGAGCCGGTCTTCGACTCGTGCGACCAGCTGGAGGTCCTGCTCCCCGCCTTCACCGGCATGATGGCCACCCTCACCGTCAACCGTGAGCGCATGGAGGAACTGGCCCCGGCCGGCTTCTCCCTGGCCACCGACATCGCCGAGTGGCTGGTCAAGCAGGGCGTCCCCTTCCGCGTCGCCCACGAGGTCGCCGGCGAGTGCGTCAAGGTCGCCGAAGCCGAGGGCAAGGAACTGGACGGCCTGACGGACGAGCAGTTCGCGAAGATCTCGGCCCACCTCACGCCCGAGGTCCGCTCGGTCCTCAACGTCCCCGGCGCCCTGGCCTCCCGCAACGGTCGCGGCGGCACGGCACCCAGTGCGGTGGCCGTCCAACTGGCGGAGATCAAGGCGGACGTGGCGGCCCAGCACGAGTGGGCCACGGCCAAGCGCGCCTAGCATCCCCGGTCGACAGAAGGGTCCGGACATCGCGTCCGGGCCCTTCGTGCTGTCCCGGCGCACCTGGTAACGGAAAGGATTCGGCCACTGGCCGAATCATTGACTTCCTCCTACTCGGAAGTAAGTATTCCGGTTCCCGGTCGACATTGCCGAACACCGGTCGATCATGGTCGAGCATGAAAGGGACATCATGCGCGCGAGACGCACAAGACGAACCGCCCGCCGCCTCCTCCTCGCCGCCGCCGCGACCGCCGCCCTGTGCGCCCTCGGTCTCACGGCCCCCGCGAGCGCCGCCGGCACTCCGCCGCCCGGTGCCAACGACTGGTCCTGCAAGCCGGATTCGGCCCATCCGCAGCCCGTGGTCCTGGTGAACGGCACCTTCAAGACCTCGTACGAGAACTGGCTGACCCTCTCGCCCGCCCTGGCGAACGCCGGACACTGCGTCTTCTCCTTCGACTACGGGGACCTGGAGACCGCCCCGATCCCGGACTCGGCGGCCGAACTGCGCGACTTCGTGAACGCCGTGCTCGGCGCGACCGGGGCCAAGAAGGCCGACATCGTCGGCCACAGCCAGGGCGGCATGATGCCCCGCTACTACGTCAAGTTCCTGGGCGGCGCGACCAAGGTCGACGACCTCGTCGGCATCGTGCCCTCCAACCACGGCACCACCAACCCGCTCGCCCTCGTGGCCGGCGCCACTCTCTGCCCCTCCTGCGTCGACCAGACCGCCGGCTCGGACCTCCTCCAGAAGCTCAACTCCGACCCGGAGACCCCGGTCGGCCCCGACTACACGGCGATCGCCACCAAGTACGACGAGGTCGTGCTGCCGTACACCAGTTCCTTCCTCAGCGGGCCCGCCTCCTATGTCACCAACGTCCTGCTTCAGGACCGTTGTCCGCTCGACCTCACCGAGCACGACCAGGCGCCCAAGTCCCCGCTGGTGCAGCAATGGGTGCTCAACGCCCTCGGGCGCAGCGGTCCTGCCGACCAGGCCTTCGGGCCGCGCTGCGTCAGCGCGGGCTGAGCCGCCGCGTCCGTCCGGGCCGAGGCGGACGGGCGTCGGTAGATTGGTGCGGGTCACCCGTCCGTCGACCGTGCACGGAGCCCGCCATGCCGTTCAGCCGTCTGGCCGCCACGACCACGCCGACCGCGCATCTGGGACTCGGCCTGGCCGCCGTGGGCCGCCCGGGGTACATCAACCTCGGCCGGGAGGAGGACCTCCCGGCCGAGCGCACCGTCGACGCCCTGCGCACCCGCACCCACGAACTCCTCGACGCCGCCTACGCCCAGGGCGTCCGCTACTTCGACGCCGCCCGTTCCTACGGCCGCTCCGAGGAGTTCCTCGCCGACTGGCTGAACTCCCGCCCCGACCTCGACGACATCGTCGTGGGCAGCAAATGGGGCTACACCTACACCGCCGACTGGACCACCGACGCCGACAAGCACGAGGTCAAGGACCACAGCCTCGCGGCCTACGACCGTCAGCGCGCCGAGTCCGACGAACTCCTCGGCGACCGCCTCGACCTCTACCAGATCCACTCGGTGACCCCGGACAGCCCGGCCCTCACCGACAAGGACCTGCACGCCAGGCTGGCCGAAGCCGCTGCCGCCGGCCTCACCATCGGCTTCTCCACCAGCGGCCCCGCGCAGGCCGACGCCATCCGTGCCGCGCTCGCCGTGACCGTCGACGGCGAGCCCCTCTTCCGTACCGTCCAGTCGACGTACAACGCCCTGGAGACCTCTGCCGGCCCCGCCCTCGCCGAGGCGCACGACGCCGGGCTCACGGTGATCGTCAAGGAGGGCCTGGCCAACGGGCGGCTCGCGGACCCCTATGCGCCGGACGCGCTGAAGGCCGTCGCCGCGGAGACGTCCCTGGGCTGCGACGCCGTGGCCCTCGCGCTGATCCTGCGCCGGCCGTGGGCCGGTGTGGTCCTCTCCGGCGCCGCGACGACCGTGCAACTCGCGTCCAATCTGCATGCCGCGGTGGTGGACCTCGAAGAGGAGCAGCTGGAGCGGCTGGCCACGCTGGTGGAGGAGCCGGGCGCGTACTGGGAGCGGCGCGGTCAGCTGCCCTGGCACTGACGTACATCTGACGTACTCCCCTGTTGATCAGCAGGTATGAGTCAAGCATGTCTGTAGTGAGACACTCATGTCTCATATGCGCTACTCTTGTCTCATGGCCGTAGATCGTGACCACGTGCTGCGCACCGCCGCGGCCCTGCTGACCCGCAAATCCACCGCGACCATGGACGAGGTCGCCAAGGCGGCAGGCATCAGCCGAGCCACATTGCACCGGCACTTCGCGGGGCGCGACGCGCTCGTGCGGGCGCTGGAAGCGCTCGGCATCGCGGAGTGCGAGGCGGCGCTGGACGCCGCCCGGCTTGACGAGGGGGCAGCGAGCGAGGCGGTGCGCAGGCTCGTGCACGAGATCCGGCCCGCCGCCGGGCTGCTCGCCTTCCTCTACGGAGAGAACCAGCTGTGGGAGGCCGACCAGGACGCCGGCTGGCTGCGGCTCGACACCCGCATCGGCGCGCTCTTCGTGCGGGGCCAGCAGGCGGGCGAGTTCCGTATCGATCTCAGCCCCGTCTGGCTCACCGAGGCCCTCTACGGGCTGATCGCCTCCTGCGCCTGGGCCATGCAGGACGGGCGCGTCGCAACCAAGGACTTCACCCACATGATCACCGAGCTGCTGCTCGGCGGCGCACTACGGAGAGAGGAATCATGACCAGCACCCTGCAGCCGGCGACGACGACCGAGGCGGTGACCAAGCGCCCCGGCCGTTGGCTGGCGCTGTCCGTCCTCGTGCTCGCCGTGCTGCTGGTGGCCGTCGACGCTACCGTCCTCGGCCTTGCGACCCCCTACATCAGCGAGGACCTGAAGCCCTCCGGCACCCAGCTCCTGTGGATAGGCGACGTCTACTCCTTCGTGATCGCGGGTCTGCTCGTCTCGATGGGCAGCCTCGGCGACCGCATCGGCCGCAAGCGGATCCTGCTGGTCGGCGCCACCGCGTTCGGCGCGATATCCGTCCTCAACGCCTACGCGACGACCCCGGAGATGATGATCGCCGCCCGGGCGCTGCTCGGTGTCGCGGGAGCCACCCTGATGCCGGCGACCCTCGCCCTGATCCGCAACCTCTTCCACGACCCGCGCGAACGCAGCCTTGCCATCGGCATCTGGGGCGCGACCGCCTCCGCCGGTACCGCCGTCGGCCCGATCGTCGGCGGCTTCCTGCTCGAACACTTCTGGTGGGGTTCGGTCTTCCTGATCAACCTGCCGGTGATGGTGGTCCTGGTCCTCGTCGGCATCAAGCTGCTGCCCGAGTCCCGGAACCCGAATCCCGGCCCGTGGGACCTGATCAGTGTCACGCTGTCGCTCGTCGGCATGATCGGTGTCGTGTACGCCGTCAAGGAGGCGGCCGCACACGGCTTCACGCGGGTCACCTTCGCCGCGGGCCTGCTGGGCGCGGCCGCGCTGTACGGCTTCGTACGCCGCCAGCTCACCCTGCCGACCCCGCTGCTGGACATGCGGCTGTTCCGCAGCCGTGGCTTCAGCGGTGCGGTGCTGGCCGACCTGCTGACCATTCTCGGCCTGTCGGGCCTGGTGTTCTTCCTCTCGCAGTTCCTGCAACTCGTGCAGGGCAGGGGCCCGTTCGAGGCGGGCCTCGCCGAACTGCCGGCCGCGATCGGCGCGGTGGTCGCCGGTCTGATCGCCGGTCGAGTGGCCCGACGCTTCTCGGTACGGGCCGTGGTCTCCGGCGGCCTCGCGGCGATCGGCCTCGCCCTGGCCGTGCTCACGGTGATCGACCGCTCGACCGGCTACCCCCTGCTGGGCGCGGCCCTGCTGGTGGTCGGCGTCGGCGCGGGCTTCTCCTTCACGGTGACCTCCGACGTGATCCTGTCCTCCGTACCCAAGGAACAGGCGGGCGCGGCATCAGCGGTGTCGGAGACGGCGTACGAACTGGGCGCCGCGCTCGGCATCGCCGTACTGGGCTCGATCGTCACCGGTGTGTACCGGGACTTCACGGGCCCGGCGGGCACCCCGACGGAGGCCCACGAGTCGCTGGGCGGAGCGGTGGAAGCGGCGGCGGGTATGCCGGCGCAGACGTCCGAGGCGATGCTGGACGCGGCCCGGCAGTCCTTTGTGGACGGCCTGGCACTCGCGTCGGGCGCCGGGGCAGCGGTGCTGCTCACCGCGGCGGTCGCGGCGTGGTTCCTCCTCCGCGGCCAACGGCTGGACAACGCCTCGTGAGCACACGAACGGCGGGCCGCCCGATGGGCAGCCCGCCGTTCGTCTGACCGAGTCCTACGCCGCTTCCTTGGCCTTGCTGGCGTACATGTCCACGTACTCCTGCCCCGACAACCGCATGACCTCGGCCATCACCGAGTCGGTCACCGCCCGCAGGACGTAACGGTCCCGGTCCATCCCCTCGTACCGGGAGAACTCCATGGCCTCACCGAACCGCACCGTCACCTTGCGCGGCCGAGGCATGCCCGCCCCGCCCGGCTGGATCTTGTCCGTGCCGATCATGGCGAACGGCACGACCGGCGCACCGGTCATCAGCGTCAGACGCGCGATGCCCGTGCGCCCCCGGTACAGCCGCCCGTCGGGTGACCGCGTGCCCTCGGGGTAGATGCCGAAGACCTTGCCCTCCTCCAGGATCCGGCGCCCGGTCATCAGCGCCGCCACACCGCCGCGGCCGCCGTCACGGTCGACCGGGATCATGCCGACGCCCGTGAAGAACCAGGCCATCAGACGGCCCTTGAGGCCCTTGCCGGTGACGTACTCGTCCTTGCCGATGAACAGGACCTGACGGTCGCAGACCAGCGGCAGGATCATCGAGTCGATGAAGGTGACGTGGTTGCCGGCCAGGATGACCGGACCGTCGCCCGGGATGTGCTCCGCGCCCTCCACCTGTGGGCGGAACATCAGGCGCATGATCGGTCCGAGCACTGCCTTGATGAGCGCGAAGCGGGACAACGGGCCCTCCGGTGTCAAGGGATTCAGATAAGTCTGTGCAGGTGAGGACGATACTCGCGGTCCAGGGGATCCCGCACATCGGGTGGGTCGACTTCACTCAGGCCTTACTCGCCATTGACCTACGTTTACCTGCGGTGACGTGCGGGAGACCGTCCGTAACGCGCTCGCAACGATGTGACGGACATCGCGTGGGGGTGCGCCGGACGGGTGCCCCGCCCGGCCGCGATGAATCCAACGGCCCGTCATCCCGCCGCTCGAATACGACATCCGGCGTCACCCGCGCGTTCCGCCCCGGGTCTCCCGCCTGTCATGGACGCGCACCTACGATCGGCGCGCATCGATGAGGAGAAGTCAGGAAGGGCGCTCATGGGAACCCAGGAGAACGAGCAGACGTCCGGGACCGGACGGCGGATGCTTCTCGGCGCGGCCATGTTCGGCGCGGGCGGCGCGGTCCTCGGGCTGTCCGGCACGGCGAAGGCCGCGGAGGCCCGGCACGGAGGCGGTGGCGGTGGCGGTGGCGTGAAGAGCCTGCCCAAGCCGACGATCATCGGCCACCGCGGAGCCAGCGGCTATCGGCCCGAGCACACCCTCGGCTCCTACCAGCTGGCCCTCGACATGGGCGCCGACATCGTCGAGGCGGGCGACCTGGTCCCCACCAAGGACGGCCACCTCGTCTGCCGGCACGAGCCGGAGATCGGCGGCACGACGAACGTCGCGGACCACCCCGAGTTCGCCGACCGCAGGAAGACGAAGTCCCTCGACGGCGTCGCCACCACCGGCTGGTTCACCGAGGACTTCACGCTCGCCGAGCTCAAGACGCTGCGCGCGACCGAGCGCATCCCGGCCAACCGCCCGCACAACACCCTCTACAACGGCCGCTGGGAGATCCCCACCTTCGAGGAGGTCCTGCGCTGGCAGGACGAGCAGACCCGCAAGCGCGGCAAGCAGGTCTGGATCTACCCCGAGCTCAAGCACCCCACCTACTTCCGCAAGCAGGGCCTCGCCCTGGAGGAGCGGATCGCGAAGGTGCTGCACAAGTACGGCCGGGACAAGCGGAACTCGCCCGTCATCATCCAGTCCTTCGAGCCGACCAGCATCCAGCGCCTGAACAAGCTGGTCGACAACCCGCTGGTGGTCCTGCTCTCCGGCGCGACGACCCGCCCCTGGGACTTCGTCGAGACGGGTGACCCGCGCACGGTCGCCGACCTGGTCAAGCCGGCCGGCCTCAGGGAGATCGCCTCCTACGCCCAGGGCATCGGCCCCACCCTGGACCTGGTCATCCCGAAGGACGCGAACGGCAACCTCACCCAGCCCACCACCCTGGTCGCCGACGCGCACAAGGTCGGCCTGATCCTGCATCCCTACACGATGCGCAACGAGAACCCCTTCCTCCCCGCGAGCTTCCGCAAGGGCACCGACGCGGACGCCTACGGCGATGTCTTCGGCGCCTACAAGACGTACTTCGCGACCGGCATCGACGGTGTCTTCACCGACAACCCCGACACCGGCCTGCTGGCCCGCGAGGACTTCGTCAACGGCTGAGCCCTCCGCCCCGGTTGGGGTGACTGTCGGCCGCCCGGGCAACCTCGCGCCCGGGCGGCCGCGTCGTGCCGGATATGACGGACAACCTGGTTGCCGCCCTGCGCCCCCTGCTGATCGCGGAGGCCTCCGCCGAGGCGCCCGCCTCCGGAGCGGAACCGGGCGACCTGGAACAGGCGGTCTGGCTCCGCCTGCTGGAACGCCTCGACTCCGACGGCCCGCCCGTGGACCCGCAGGGCTGGCTGCGCCGGGCCGTGCGCTCCGAGGCACGCCGAAGCCGTCGTAGGACGCGGCTCGAACGGCCGTACGAGAGCGAGCCGGCGGACGACAGTGGCGACGATCCCGAACGCCTCGCCCTCGCGGCCGCCGGCCACCGCGCCCTGCGCGACGCCGTTCGCCGCCTCCCGGGCCGCTGTCCCCGGCTCGTGGAGGCCCTCCTCTCGCCTCACGACCCGACATACCGGGAAATCGCGGGGGAGTTGGGTATCTCACAGGGCAGTCTCGGCCCGGAACGTTCCAGATGCCTGGGATGTCTGCGCAGATTGCTGACGCCGGAGGTTGCGGCCCGCGGAGCGCGGGGATAGGAGTGAGGAACAACAGGCGATCAGGTGAGCGGGAGGCGTGCGCACATGGGCATGAGCGTGACCATTTCTGCGGCGACCGAGCAGGACGCGGAGCAGATCTTCAGGCTTCAGTACCTGTGCTTCCAGAGCGAGGCGGCGCTGTACGGGAACTACCGCATCGACCCCCTCGTCCAGACCCTGGACTCGGTCCGGGCGGAGGTCGCCGCGGACTGCGTCTTCGTGGCACGGCTCGGCGAGGAAGTGGTCGGCTCGGTCCGCGGCAGCAGCACCGAGGACGGCTCGGCCGCCATCGGCAAGCTCTGCGTCCACCCCCGCCTCCAGGGCCACGGCATCGGCGCCCGCCTCCTGCGCGCCGCGGAAGCGGCCCTGACCGAACAGCGCGGCGCCAAGCGGTTCCGCCTGGAAACGGGTCACCGCAGCGAGAGCAACCTCCGCCTGTACCGCAAGGTCGGTTACGAGACGGTGGGCACGTCGAAGGGAGCCGACGGCGTCCCGATGATCGTCCTGGAGAAGCCGGCGGGTACGTACGCCACTACTGCTTGACGGTTCGTGCCTTGCGGAGCCAGTAGATGGCCGACAGGGGCAGCAGTACGGGGATGAAGAGATACCCCATGCCGTAGTCGGACCAGACGGTCGCGTCGGGGAACGCCGAGGGTTCCACCAGGGTCCAGGTGCCGACGATCAGAACGCCCGCGAGTTCGGCGGCGCAGCACACCAGCGCCGCCCTGCGGGCTTTCTCGCCGCCCCGCACCAGCGTGTACGTGATGAACCCGTAGACGAGCCCCGCCACGGCCGACAACGAATACGCGAGCGGCGCCCGGTCGAACTCCGTCGCGATCTGGTACGCCGATCGCGACACGGCCCCGACCACCATCACGCCGTACAGCCACACCAGCAGGATCCCGGGCCCGCTGATCAGTCGCGTCCGGGTGGGCTTCTCCTCCGACACGGCCACCTCAGCCTCCCCAGATGTCATAGAGCCGCACCTCCAGCACGGCCAGCACCACACCGCCGGCGGCGACCGTCACCGAACCCCACTTGCTCCGCTCGGCCAGCGACATGAAGCCCGCGGCAGGGATGCACGCGAAAGACCCCAGCAGATACGCCACGAAGATCGTCGTGCCCTGCTCCGGCTTGTCGCCCCGCGCCAGCAGCACGATCCCGATCACCAGCTGCACCAGGGCCAGCACCGTCACCACGGCCATGCCGATGAAGTGCCAGTCCTTGGTCGGCTGATCACGGTACGCCGCCCACCCGCACCACGCGGCGAGCAGCAGCGCGGCGACCCCGGTCACCAGCGTCAGGGCATCAAACATGCGGCGAGCCTATTACGGCCCAAAAGGCCTGATGCGGCCGCCCCCGGCCCACACCGTAGGGTCGAGCGCATGAAGATCCGCGCACAAGCCCTTCTGTTCGACAACGACGGCACCCTCGTCTCCTCCCTCGACTCCGTTGACCGCTGCTGGGCGAGGTGGGCCGAGGAGTACGGCATCACGGAGGAGTTCGGCAGGGTCGAGCTGCACGGGCGCCCGGCCGTCGAGATAGTCGCCGAGCTGCTGCCCGCGGACGTCGTGCCGGAGGCCCTCGCTCGGATCGAGACGCTGGAGGTCGAGGACGTACCGAACGGCGGCGTGCACCTGCTGCCCGGCACGAAGGACCTCCTCGACTCGCTGCCGGCCGACCGCTGGGCCGTCGTCACCTCCGCCACCCGACGGCTCGCCGAGGCCCGGCTCGACGCCGTCGGCATCCTCCCCAAGACGATGGTCACCGCCGACGACATCACGCGCGGCAAGCCCGACCCCGAGCCCTATCTCCTCGCCGCTCGCGAACTGGGCGTCGACCCGGCCCACTGCGTCGTCTTCGAGGACGCCCCCGCGGGCCTCGCGGCCGGTCGCGCCGCCGGAATGATCACCGTGGCATTGACCACAACCCACCAGGCCCACGAGGTCGACGCCGACCTCGTCGTGCCGGACCTCTCCGCCCTGTCGGCGCTGGTCAGCGACGGCGGCGTGGAGATCTCCGTCCGCGGCTGACGGCTGTCCGCCGCTGTCCAGCATGCGGACAGCGGCGGCGGGTAAGGACCGTACGTCTGGTTTACTGATCGCATGACCACGACGAGCTACCGCACTTCTGCGACCGAGGCGACGATGACGCCCGGTGCTCGTTGTATGTGTCGCATGTGCCGAATGTGCGCCTTCTAGAGGGCCCCCGCACCACTTCCTGAGCCTCGCGCCCCGAAGCGAGCCACCGTGGCATGTCCGTACGCCGTTCGCCGTACGTGACCACACTGCCCGCGCACATCCCCCCTCCCGTACCAGGGCACACCCATGCCCGCGTACTCGACAGTGATGGAAACCCCAGTGATCACCACAACGGGCCTGACGAAAATCTACCGGGCTCACCGCTCGCGCGGCCGAGAGGTCACCGCCCTCGACGGCGTCGATCTGCACGTCCGCGAAGGCGAGGTGTACGGCGTCATCGGCCAGTCCGGCGCCGGCAAGTCCTCGCTCATCCGCTGCGTCAACCTGCTGGAGCGCCCCACCGCCGGCACGGTGACCGTCGCCGGACAGGACCTCACTGCCCTCGCGGGCCGCGGTCCCCGGGCCGGCAAGGAACTGCGCCGGGCGCGCGGCCGTATCGGCATGGTCTTCCAGCACTTCAACCTGCTGTCCTCCCGGACGGTCCAGGACAACGTCGAGCTGCCGCTGGAGATCCTCGGCAAGTCGGGCGAGGAGCGCTCCCGCAAGGCGCTCGAACTGCTCGACCTGGTCGGTCTCGCGGACAAGGCCAAGGCCTACCCCGCCCAGCTCTCCGGCGGTCAGAAGCAGCGCGTCGGCATCGCCCGCGCCCTGGCCGGCGACCCCAAGGTCCTGCTGTCCGACGAGGCCACCAGCGCCCTCGACCCGGAGACCACCCGCTCCATCCTCCAGCTGCTGCGCGACCTGAACCGGCAGCTGGGCCTGACCGTCCTGCTCATCACGCACGAGATGGACGTCGTGAAGTCGGTCTGCGACTCGGCCGCGCTGATGGAGAACGGCCGCATCGTCGAGTCCGGCACGGTCAGCGAGCTGCTCGCGACCCCCGGCTCCCAGCTCGCCTCCGCGCTCTTCCCGGTGGGCGGCGAGGCCTCCGCCGACGACCGCACCGTCGTCGACGTGACCTTCCACGGCGAGGCCGCCACCCAGCCCGTCATCTCCCAGCTCTCCCGCACCTACAACATCGACATCTCGATCCTCGGCGCCGCCATCGACACCGTCGGCGGCCTCCAGGTCGGCCGGATGCGCATCGAACTGCCCGGCCGCTACGAGGACAACGTCGTGCCGATCGGCTTCCTGCGCGAACAGGGCCTGCAGATCGACGTACTGGGCCAGGAGCCCGTTCTGCTGAAGGAAGGTGCCAAGTGACCTGGTCCGAGATGCAGCCCCTGCTGGAGCAGGCGTGTTGGGACACCCTCTACATGGTCGGCTGGTCCACCCTCATCGCCGTCGTCGGCGGCCTCCCGCTCGGCATCCTGCTCGTCCTCACCGACCGGGGCGGCCTGCTCCAGAACGTCCTGGCCAACAAGGTCATCGGGCAGATCGTGAACGTCGCCCGGTCGATGCCGTTCATCATCCTGATGGTCGCGCTGATGAGCTTCACCCGCTGGGTCACCGGCACGACGATCGGCCGCGAGGCCGCCATCGTGCCGCTCGCGATCGGTGCGATCCCGTTCTTCGCGCGCCTGGTCGAGACGGCTGTCCGCGAAGTGGACGGCGGGCTCGTGGAGGCCGTGCAGTCGATGGGCGGCAACACCTGGACCGTCGTGCGCAAGGTCCTCGTCCCCGAGTCCCTGCCGTCCCTCATCGCGAGCACCACGACCACGATCGTCGCCCTCATCGGCTACTCCGCCATGGCGGGCGTGGTCGGCGCCGGCGGCCTCGGCGACATCGCCATCCGCTACGGCTTCCAGCGCTTCGAGACCGAGCTGATGTGGATCACCGTGGCGATCCTCGCCGTCGTCATCTCCCTCCTCCAGTCCGCCGGCGACTACGCCGCCCGCTCCCTGCACCGCCGCGGCGGCCAGTCGGGCCCGGCACCGAAGCTGCGGCTGCTGAAGGCGTCGACGGCGACGAGCAAGACCGTCTAGGTCCAGCTCCCCAGAACCCCCCGAACACCCATGTCGGGGTCGCACCACCCATAAGGAAAGGCACTTTTCGTGCGTAACACCGCCAAGATCACCACTGCCGTCCTCGCCGCCGGAGCCCTCACCCTCGGGCTCTCCGCCTGCGGCTCGGACAACGACTCCGGTTCCGACGCGAGCTCCCCGCTGAAGATCGCCGCCACGCCCACCCCGCAGGGCGAGATCCTCACCTACATCAAGGACAACCTCGCGAAGAAGGCCGGCCTCGACCTCGAGGTCAAGGAGTTCACCGACTACGTGACGCCCAACACGGCCGTCCAGCAGGGTGAGGTCGACGCCAACTACTTCCAGCACCAGCCGTACCTGGACGACTTCAACAAGAAGAACGGCACCGACATCGTCGCCGTGCCGAACGCCACGGTGCACCTGGAGCCGCTCGGTGTGTACTCCCAGGGCGTCAAGAAGCTGACGGACCTGAAGAAGGGCGCCACCATCGCCCTGCCGAACGACACCACCAACGAGGCCCGCGCGCTGAAGCTCCTTGAGATCAACGGTGTGATCAAGCTCAAGGCGGGCGTCGGCTACGAGGCGACCCCGAAGGACATCGCCTCCAACCCGAAGAACATCGAGTTCAAGGAGCTGGAGGCCGCCCAGCTGCCGCGCTCCCTCGCCGACGTCGACGCCGCCGTCATCAACGGCAACTACGCGCTGGAGGCCGACCTCAGCCCGGCCAAGGACGCCATCGCCGCCGAGTCGCCCAAGGACAACCCGTACGGCAACTTCCTCGCCGTGAAGAAGGGCAACGAGGACGACCCGCGGGTGCGGAAGCTCGCGAAGCTGCTGACCTCGCCCGAGGTGAAGAAGTTCATCGAGGACAAGTACGACGGAGCGGTCGTCGCCGCTTTCTGACGGGGCGTATACGGCGTATCGCCACGCACGGGGTCCACACCTTCACTTGGTGTGGACCCCGTGGTGCGGTTCGGTGCTTTCATGCTGCATGCTGGGCAGTTCAGCAGGCCTTGAACGTTCGTCGAAGGTTACGGAGCGGCGCATGACTAGCACCTTCCCCAACATCTCCATCAGCACGGAGCGGTTGGTGCTGCGTCCCCTCGATGAGGACGACGTGCCCGCACTGGCCGAGATGATGAACGACGAACAGGTCGGCGCCTGGACCGATGTCCCCCAGCCCTTCACCGAGGACGGCGCCCGCGCCTGGATCACCGAGTACGCCCCGACCGAGCGGGAGGCCGGCCGCGGACTCGACCTCGCCGTCACCGAGTTCCTCACCCAGCGCCTGGTCGGCATCGTCCAGCTGACCAAGACCAACTGGCACATCCGGTCCACCGAACTGTCGTACACCGTCGCCCCCTGGGCCCGCGGCGAGGGCTACGCCTCCGAGGCCGCGCTCGCCACCGCCCAATGGCTCCTCGGCGACCAGAAGTTCGAGCGCATCGAGATCCGCACCGCCGCCGACAACACCGCCTCCCAGCAGGTCGCCCAGAAGATCGGCTGCATCAGCGAGGGCGTCCTGCGCAACGCCTGCATAGCGCACGTCCGCAGGGACGACGGCAGCTGGGCCGATGTACGCACCGACTTCATCGTGTGGAGTCTGCTGCCGGAGGACCTCGACGGCGCCGGCGAGCAGCTGGCCGACTCCCGCGGCTTCACCTCGTTCGGCGAGTGGAACTGACGGAACCCTTGGGCACCGGGGGTGCCGAAACGGCGACCGGGTACCCTCACGGAGCCTGCCCCTCGGACCGCCGCACGACGATCTGCGCAAACCCTGGAGACTGACGACGATGGCCGACCGCGTCACGGTGATCGGCTGGGACGGCTCGCCGCTGACCGCCGCGGCACGCTCCGCCCTCGGTGCCGCCACGCTCGTTGCCGGTGCCGCCCACCACCTGGCGCTGGCCGAGGTGCCGCGCGCCGCCGAGCGCATCCGCCTGGGCAGCGTCGCCCTCGCCGCCCGCCGCATCGCAGGTCATCGCGGGACCGCGGTGGTGCTGGCCGACGGCGATCCCGGCTTCTTCGGAGTCGTACGGACCCTGCGCGCGCCCGAGTTCGGCCTGGAGGTCGAGGTCGTCCCCGCCGTCTCCTCGGTCGCCGCCGCCTTCGCCCGCGCCGGCATGCCCTGGGACGACGCACAGGTGGTCGTCGCACACCGTCGCACGCTGCGACGCGCGGTGAATGTGTGCCGAGCCCACACCAAGGTCGCCGTCCTCACCTCACCCGGCGCCGGACCCGCCGAACTCGGCCTGCTGCTGGAGGGCGTGCACCGCACCTTCGTCATCTGCGAGGAACTGGGCACCGATCGCGAGCAGGTCACCGTCGTCACCTCCGACAAGGCCGCCGACCACACCTGGCGCGACCCCAACGTCGTCATCGTCATCGGCGGCACGGTGGCCGCGGCCGAGGGCGGCGGCTGGATCGCCGGCCGCGACCCGTCCGCCGCGCCGCGCGGCTGGACACTGCCCGCCGAGTCCTACGGCGGTCTCATGGGCGAAGGCGAGCTGGAACCGCTCCGCGCCGCCCAACTCGCCCGGCTCGGCCCGCGCGTCGGTGACCTCGTGTGGGACATCGGCTGCGCCAGCGGCGCCTTCGCCACCGAGGCGGCCCGGGCCGGGGCGGCCGTCATCGCCGTCGACCGCGACCCGCAGGCCTGCGCCCGCACCGAGGCCAACGCACGCGCGTTCGGCGTCCAGCTCCAGGTCGTCCACGGCACCGCCCCGCACATTCTGGAGAACCTCCCCGAACCGGACGTCGTACGCGTCGGCGGCGGGGGAGCGGCCGTCGTCTCCGCCGTCGCCGACCGGCGCCCGCTGCGCGTCGTCACGCACGCCGCGACCCGCGACGACGCCGAACTCATCGGCCGCGACCTCACCTCGCACGGATATGACGTGGAGTGCGCCCTCCTGCAGTCCGTCGAACTCGACACGCGGGCCTGGACGGAGCGGGAGCGGAGCGTCGCCTTCCTGCTCAGCGGGGTACTGCCCGATCGCACGGTGTGACCGTCCACCCGTCCCGGTGATCCGGTTGTCGTACCGCGCGCGGTAGGCTGGCCGATCGTTGTACCGCACTCGGTCGCCCGGCTTTTCGTCGGTCAATGTCCGGAAAAACACGCCCCGTTTGGGGTGGGTGTGGTACGGCGGAACCGGAGGACGCGCAACGTGGCGCAGTCCACAGCGGCCTGTCGCGGATCAGCCTGTCGCGACGGCCGAACGGCCACGACAATGCCACTCAATGGCTTTGTCGCCATTTTGGGACGGGTCGTTCGTGCCGCTGAGCACGCACGCTCGTTCTTCACTGCGGGGGCGGTCGGTGCGCCGTCCCCGGTGAGCTGGTCGTATAAGCACTAACCGATGGGCGAGGGGTACGCATGACCGACACCGGCCAGGTCCCGGGCGAGGGACTGCCGGAGAGCGCAGGCATGGCTGAGCAGCCGGGCGTCCCTGCGGCGCAGGGTGCGTACAGCTATCTCTCCGAGACCACCGCCGAGGACGAAGACCTGCTGATGCCCGGCTCTCAGGGCGCCTGGGGCAACGAGGTCGCCCCGCCCGCGCCGGAGCCGGTCGTCGAGGCCGTTCACCAGCCGGGAGCGCACGAGATCTCCGGCCGTGACAGCGGTTCGGTCGACCTCAGCGACGTCCGCCTCCCGGGCCCCTCGACGCCCACGGCCCCCACGACGCCGATCCCGCCGATCACTCCACGGCGTCCCCTGCATCTCGGCCCGCCGATCCCGAACGCCTCCGCCAGCCCGGTCCGCTCCCTCGCCGACCGCGGCGCCGTCGCCGCGCCGGCCCGCCAGCCCGGCGTGGCCCCGGCCGGCCCCGAGTACCTCGACGCCACGGTCCCGCAGCCGGCGACACCCTGGCCCGCCGCCGCCCAGTCCGGCGTCCAGGCCCAGGTTCCGGCCGCTGTGCCGGTGGGCACGGAGGCGGGGGCTGCCGAAACGGTTGTCCCCACCGACCAGCCCTCGGGCGCCGCCCAGGCGGTCGTGACACGGGTCGCCACCGAGGCCGGTGCGGCGACGGGCGCGGCTCAGGAGGCCGAGGTCATCGGTGTACCTGCCGCACAGGAGGGTGTGTACGGCGGTCAGGAGCCGGCGGGGGGTGACGCCGCGTCCGTTGCCACGCCGGCCGCGGAGGCGGTGCCCGGTCAGGACGCCGGCCAGGAGGGTGTGGCCGCTCATGCCACCGGTGCCGGTGCTCCGGGTGCTGATGAGGGTGCCGGGGTCGCGTCCGCTTCCGCGGTCGACCAGGTCGCCGGGGACGCGACAGCTTCCGACGGCGGTGAGGCTGCGGCTGACTCCGGTGCCGGCCCGATTGACTCCGGTGCCGACCCGGTCGCCGTCGTCGGCGAGGCGCCGCAGGGTGGCCAGGTCGCCGAGGTCGGTCCGGTTCCGGCCGGTGCTGAGGTCGCCGACGCCGTTGTCGGCGAGGTGGCGCAGAGCGCCGAGGTGCCGGTGGCTGAAGCCGGCCAGGTCGCCGAGAGCTCCGCCCCTGAGGCCGCTCCGGTTTCCGAGGCGCCGCCCGTCGCTGAGGCCGGTCAGGTCGCCGAGATGCCTGGCGCCGAGGCCGGCCAGGGTCCCGAGGTGTCTGGCGTCGAGGTGGACCAGGGTCCCGAGGCGGGTCACGCCGCCGCCCCTGAGAGCGAACCGCTGCCCGAGGCGGCGCTTCCCCCCGAGGCCGTGCCGGTCCCGGAAGCCCCCGCCCCGGCGGCGGTCCAGGTTCCGGACGCCCCGACTCCGGAGGCGATCCAGGTTCCCGAAGCCCCCGCTCAGGAGGCCGTCCAGCTCATCGACGGTGCCGCGCCCGAGGCTCCCCCGCAGGTCTCCGAGCCCCTCACCCCGGAGCCCGACCAGGCTCCGGAGGCCGCTCAGGCCCTGCCGGACCCTGCTCAGTCCCTGCCGGACACGGCCCAGGCCCTGCCGGACCCTGTCCAGGCGACCCCGGAGACCGTCCCCCTCCCGCCCACACCGGACGCTGCTCAGAGCCCCCAGCTCGCGGACGCCGAGCCCGTCGCACCGGCCCCGCAGCCGACCGACGCCGGTGCCGCCCCCGCCGACGGCGCCTCCGTCGTCGTAGCCCCCGAACCGGTGCCGCATCCCGCCGACGCCGATCAGGCAGCCCAGCAGCAGAGCGAACCCCTTGCCCCGGCCGAGCCGTCCGCTCAGGCCCCGGAGACCGTCATGGACCCGAACGCCGCGCAGCAACCGACCCAGGACGGCGCTCCGACGGAGCCCGACGCCCAAGCGGAGGCCGTGGCCGTGAGTGCGCCCGTCGCCGAGGGGGAAGCCGCCGTGGCGGACCCTGCCGCGGTCCAGATCCCGGACGCCCCGCAGCCCCCGGATGCGGCCGTGTCTCCCCAGCCCCTCCTCGCAACCGCCCCGCAGCCGGCCCCGGCCGAGGACCCCGAGCCCTTCGTCGCCGACCCCGCCGGCCCGCAGCTCCAGCCCGCGCAGGTCGTCGAGGCTCCGGCCCAAGCGCCCATCCCGCTCGCGGAGTCCGGCGAGGGCGAGGCCACCGCCGTACCCCCGACCGGCACGTCCCAGGAGCCCGCGCCCGTGCAGCCGCTGGGCCAGTTCGTGGCGGTCGAGGGCTCGGTGCCGACCACCCCGCACCTCGCCCCGACCCCGCCGCAGCCGATCGTCCTGCCCGTGGAGCAGGGGCCGGGTCCCGTACCCACGGTCCCGGCGCCCCGCGAGGGCGACCCCGAACTCGTACAGCACGCGGAGGACCTGGACACCCGGGCCGCCGATCAGGAAGACCGGGCAGAAGAGAGCACGGCCGTGGTCGAGGAAACACGTCAGTCCACCGGCCCCGCGGCGCCCGCCTACGACGACGCCGAACGCGCGGCCGTCCTCAAGGTCATGCGCGAGCGCCGGGACATCCGCAACGGCTTCCGCAGCGACCCCATCCCGCACGAGGTGCTGCTGCGCGTCCTGGAGGCCGCCCACACCGCGCCCTCCGTCGGCCACTCCCAGCCCTGGGACTTCGTCGTCATCAGGTCCTCGGACACCCGGCGCACCATGCACGAACTGGCCATGCGTCAGCGCGAGGCGTACGCCAAGTCGCTGCCCAAGGGCCGGGCGAAGCAGTTCAAGGAACTGAAGATCGAGGCCATCCTCGACACCCCGGTCAACATCGTCGTCACCGCCGACCCGACCCGAGGCGGCCGCCACACCCTCGGCCGGCACACCCAGCCGCAGATGGCGCCCTACTCCGCCGCGCTCGCCGTCGAGAACCTCTGGCTCGCCGCCCGCGCCGAGGGCCTGGGCGTCGGCTGGGTCAGCTTCTTCGACGAGCGCGAGATGGTCCGCACCCTGGGCCTGCCCGAGCACCTCGAGGTCATCGCCTACCTGTGCGTCGGGTACGTCGACGAGTTCCCGGACGAGCCCGAGCTGATGCAGGCCGGCTGGTCCAAGCGCCGCCCGCTGTCGTGGGTCGTGCACGAGGAGACGTACGGCCGTCGCGCCCTGCCCGGCGAGGAGCCGCACGACCTGCTCGCCGAGACCGTCGCCCAGATCCGCCCGCTGGACGCCAAGGCACTCGGCGAGGCCTGGGAGCGGCAGAAGCGCATGACCAAGCCGGCGGGCGCGCTCGGCATGCTGGAGATCATCTCCGCGCAGCTGTCCGGCCTGTCCCGGCAGTGCCCGCCGCCGATCCCGGAGCCCGCGGCCGTCGCGATCTTCGCCGGTGACCACGGCGTGCACGCCCAGGGCGTGACCCCCTGGCCGCAGGAGGTCACGGCCCAGATGGTGGCCAACTTCCTCGGCGGCGGAGCGGTCTGCAACGCCTTCGCGGGACAGGTGGGCGCGGAGGTCTGCGTCGTGGACGTGGGCGTCGCCGCCGACCTGCCCGCCACCCCCGGTCTGCTGCCCCGCAAGGTCCGCGCGGGCACCTCCGACATGACGACCGGCCACGCGATGTCGCGCGAGGAGGCCAAGCAGGCCATCGAGGTCGGCATCGAGACGGCCCGCGACCTGGTGGCAGCCGGCAACAAGGCGCTGCTGACAGGTGAGATGGGCATCGCCAACACCACCGCCTCGGCCGCCCTGATCTCCGTGTTCACCGGCGCCGACCCGGCCGAGGTCACCGGCCGCGGCACCGGCATCAACGACGAGACCCTCGCCCGCAAGACCGAGGTCGTCCGCCGCGCCCTCGAACTCCACCAGCCCGACCCGGCCGATCCGATCGGCGTCCTCGCGGCGATCGGCGGCTTCGAACACGCCGCGATCGTCGGCCTCCTGCTGGGCGGCGCGTCCCTGCGTACGCCGGTGATCCTGGACGGCGTCAGCGCCGGCGCCGCGGCCCTGGTCGCCCGTGCCATCGCCCCCGAGGTCCTGGCCGCCTGCATCGCGGGCCACCGCAGCGCCGAGCCCGGCCATGTGGCCGCCCTCAACAAGCTGGGCCTGCGCCCCCTGGTCGACCTCGACCTCCGCCTCGGCGAGGGCACGGGCGCGCTGCTGGCACTGCCGCTGGTGCAGAGCACGGCGCGGGCGATGCACGAGGTGGCGACGTTCGACTCGGCAGGGGTCACCGAGAAGTAGGCGGGCAACAGGGGGACCCGGGGAGTACAACCCCGGGTCCCCCGTTACGTCGCCGTGGTCGCCCAGCCACCGGACACCCGGATCGTCACCAGGGCCCGCAGCATAAAATCCGCACGTCAGGGCATCGCACCGCCGCCGCGAAAGGGAGCCGCACCCTCATGGCCGAAAACCCCGCCTACCCCGTAGGCCTCCGCCTCTCCGGCCGCAAAGTGGTCGTCCTCGGCGGTGGCCAGGTGGCCCAGCGCCGCCTCCCGGCCCTCATCGCAGCGGGCGCCGACATCCTCCTCGTGTCGCCCGAGGCGACCCCGTCGGTCGAGGCGATGGTGGACGCGGGCGAGCTCACCTGGCACAAGCGCCCCTATGCGGACGGCGACCTCGCCGACGCCTGGTACGCCCTGATCGCCACCGGCGACAAGGAGGCCAACACGCGGGCCTCGGCCGAGGCGGAGCGCCACCGCGTCTGGTGCGTCCGCTCCGACGACGCGGACCAGGCGACGGCCTGGACCCCCGCCACCGGCCACAGCGAGGGCGTCACCATCGCCGTCCTGACCACCGAGGCCCGCGGCCGCGACCCCCGCCACACCGCCGCCATCCGTGACGCGGTCGTCGAGGGCCTGCGCGACGGCACTCTCGTCGCCCCGCACCACCGCACCCGTACCCCCGGTGTCGCCCTGGTCGGCGGCGGCCCCGGCGACCCGGACCTGATCACCGTGCGCGGCCGCCGGCTGCTCGCCCAGGCGGACGTGGTCATCACCGACCACCTGGGCCCGCGCGACCTGCTCGCGGAACTTCCCACGAGCGTCGAGGTGATCGACGCGGCGAAGCTGCCGTACGGCCGCTTCATGGCCCAGGAGGCCATCAACAACGCGCTGATCGACCACGCCAAGCAGGGCAAGTCGGTCGTACGTCTCAAGGGCGGCGACCCCTTCGTCTACGGCCGTGGAATGGAGGAGGTGCAGGCGCTGGCCGAGGCGGGCGTGCCGTGCACGGTCGTGCCCGGTATCTCCAGCTCGATCTCGGTCCCGGGCGCCGCCGGCATCCCGGTCACCCACCGAGGCGTCGCCCATGAGTTCACGGTGGTCAGCGGCCACATCGCGCCCGACGACGGGCGTTCCCTGGTCGACTGGCCGGCCCTCGCCAGGCTGACCGGCACACTGGTGATCCTCATGGGCGTCGGCACGATCGGGAAGGTCGCCGAGACCCTCATCGCCCACGGCAAGTCCCCGGACACCCCGGTCGCCCTGGTCCAGGAAGGCACGACGGCCGCCCAGCGCCGGGTCGACGCGACCCTTGCCACGGCCGGCCAGGCGGTGACCGAACACGAGGTCAAGCCGCCGGCGGTCATCGTCATCGGCGAGGTCGTGAGGGTAGGACCGAGCGCCTCCGCGTAACCGCGGGTAACACAACCCGTTCCGAACCGTTGGCACCGCACCCAGGACAAGGCAGTATCACTCTGTGGCCGATCTCATCACCGTCGATGACCCCACCGACCCGCGCCTGCGCGACTACACGGGCCTGACCGACGTCGAACTGCGCCGCAAGCGTGAGCCGGCCGAGGGCCTGTTCATCGCCGAGGGCGAGAAGGTCATCAGACGCGCGAAGGAAGCCGGCTACGAGATGCGCTCGATGCTGCTGTCGGCCAAGTGGGTCGACGTCATGCGCGACGTCATCGACGAGCTCCCGGCCCCGGTGTACGCGGTCAGCCCGGAGCTCGCCGAGCAGGTCACCGGCTACCACGTGCACCGCGGCGCGCTCGCGTCGATGCAGCGCAAGCCGTTGCCGACGGCGACCGACCTGTTGCAGACCGCACGCCGCGTGGTCGTCATGGAGTCGGTCAACGACCACACCAACATCGGCGCCATCTTCCGCTCGGCCGCCGCCCTCGGCATGGACGCGGTGCTGCTCTCGCCGGACTGCGCGGACCCGCTGTACCGCCGTAGCGTCAAGGTCTCCATGGGCGCGGTCTTCTCGGTGCCCTACGCCCGCCTGGAGACCTGGCCCAAGGGCCTGGAGTCGGTCCGCGAGGCGGGCTTCACCCTGCTCGCCCTCACCCCCGTCGAGAAGGCCAAGAGCCTCGACGAGGCCGCCCCGCACCGGATGGACCGGGTCGCCCTGATGCTGGGCGCCGAGGGAGACGGCCTGTCCACCCAGGCCCTGGTGGCCGCCGACGAATGGGTCCGCATCCCGATGGCCCACGGCGTCGACTCCCTCAACGTCGGCGCGGCGGCCGCGGTCGCCTTCTACGCGGTGGCCACCGGCCGCCCACAGGCCTAGGCCGTGTCCGCAAAGTCCCGCCTGCCCCGTGACGCCTGGCACGCTCCCCCACTGCCTTAAGGGCGTGGGAGGTGCCCCCACTCGCCGCACCGGGCGAAGCCCCGAGTACATCCAGTACAAGGGGCTCCGCCCGGCACGCCGAGAGCACGCACCAGACGCCGCGGGGCCCGCCCTCCGGGCGGACGACGGGACTTTGCGGACACGACCTAGGGGCCGTACATGAGCCGGGGCGAGGCGATCGTCGCGGTCCTGCTCCGCGCCGGCCGCCTGCTCGCCGTCCGGCGCGGCCCGGGTGTCGCGCGCCCCGGCTACTGGCAACCCGTCAGCGGCAGGATCGAGCCGGGGGAGACCCAGCGCGAGGCCGTCGTACGGGAGGTCCGCGAGGAGGTCGGCCTCACCGTCGTACCACTGGCCAAGGTCTGGGAGTCGGAGACGGACGACGGCCGCTTCCGGCTCCACTGGTGGACGGCGCGCGCCGACTCCGGCGATGTGGTCGCCGACCCCGACGAGGTCGGCGAGGCCCGCTGGGTCACGTCGGCGGAGTTCCTGGCCCTGGACCCGGTCTTCGAGGGCGACCGGGAGTTCTTCGAGCGGATCCTGCCGGACTTGTGAGGCCGACGGGGCAGTCTCTTCCAGCCCGTCTGATCCGAAGGACGGGCCCTAGTCGCGGATCTCGAACGTCGACTCGTACCGCTGGGACATCGGATCCTCGTCCAGCGGTGTGAAACCGGGGTTCACCTGCCCCTGTTGCGGCCGTACGACGTCCCCCTCGTCGCCGAGACCGCGGTCCGGGCCCTGGCAGCCCTGCGCCGCCGCGATGCCGAGCGCCACGAGCAGCGTCACCACGACGAACACGAACAGCCGCTGCCGCAGCAGCTGAGGGTTGGCGGGGCGGCGTCCCGTCCCCGTGTTCCGGGGCGCCGGACGTCCGTTGCCGCCGCGCTGGACGGGCCTGCTGCCGTTGGCCGAGCGGGAGGTGGTGCGGGGGCCGGGCATCGGCCGGGCCCCGGAGCGGGACGGCGTCGTACCGCTCTGTGGGGCCCCGCCGCCCCTCGACCCGGCCGCGTCGCGCGCGGGGCCGGGGCCGCGCGAGGTGCCGTTTCCCCGCGGCATGCCGGTCCCGCGGGGCGGGGGAGTGCCCTGCGCGCGTCGCTGGGCCCGCTGCTGATCGGCGTAGGTGTCGGCGAGCCGCCCGGTCGGCCGGTCCGCCTCTCCGGAACGCGGCGCGGGCGGACGCACGTCCGCGAACCCCTGCGCCTCCCGGGCCGCGATCTCCTTCAGGCGCAGCGACAGCTGAAGCGTGCTCGGCCGGTCCTCCGGGTCCTTCGCGAGACATGCCCGTACGAGGGGGGCCAGGGCGTCCGGTACGCCGTGCAACTGAGCTTCCTCGTGCACGACGCGGTACAGCATCACCTCCGAACTGCCGTGCCCGAAGGGGGAGTCACCCATCGACGCGTACGCGAGCGTGGCGCCGAGGGAGAACACGTCCGTGGCCGGGGTGACGGCGGCGCCGCGCACCTGCTCGGGGGCGAGGAAGCCGGGCGAGCCGACCGCCGTGCCGACGTGGGTGAGGGTCGAGGCGCCCGTCGCCCAGGCGATGCCGAAGTCGATGATCCTCGGGCCCTTGGGGGACAACAGGATGTTCGAGGGCTTGAGGTCCCGGTGGACGACCCCTGCCTCGTGGACCGCGACCAGCCCCTCGGACAGGGCGGCCCCGACGGCGGCGACCTCCGCGGCGCCCAGCGCGCCCTCGTCGGCGACCTTGTCGTGCAGGGACGGGCCGGGCACGTACTGCGTGGCGAACCACGGTCGCTCGGCCTCGAGGTCGGCGGCCACGAGCCGGGCCGTGCACCCCCCGCGAATCCGCCGCGCCGCCGAGACCTCACGCGCGAACCGCGAACGGAACTCCTGGTCCTCCGCCAGATCGGGCCGGATCACCTTCAGCGCGACCCGCTGCCCCTTCTTGTCGGAGCCCAGGTAGACGACGCCCATCCCGCCCGCGCCGAGCCGTCTGTGAAGCCTGAACGAGCCGACGACGCGCGGGTCCTCGCGCCTCAGGCGCATCATCGCCATGTTCATCCCCGCTGCCCGGTCCGTGTGACGAGCCACAGCTTACGTTTCCGTGGGCCGCCGTGCGCAGAGGCCGCGCCCTCTCGGAGCGATGGATTGTCAGTGGGGGGTGGGAGACTTGAAGGGTGGTCAGGGGGTCGGTGAGCAGGGCGACTTAGGTTCGTGGTGACCTCCAACCACCCGTCGCAGAAGGGGGATTGAACCCGTGAAGGGTGATCGCGTGGAGATAGTCGTGGACGCAGGGGACACGACGCGTACGTATGAAGTGGTGGCGAGCAGGGCGGGGCGCCGGGTGGAGACGGCGGTGCGTCGAGGCGTCGTGGAAGTGAGCGAAGTCACCCGAAGCGGCTCTGTGGTGCGTACGGCTCGCTTCATGGCGAACCGGGTCCTCGCACTGGTCGAACAGCCGGTGCCGCGGGAGGACAGTTCGGAGAAAACGGGATAGACCGGTCGTCCCCTCCGGGAAGACCCTGAGACCTAGGACCTCGTCTCCACCCAGGGGAGTACTTCGCAGGTGGTGGCTCATCCTCCGGGAGGCCCGGCAATCGGTACGAGGGCATGACGTGCCCGGGGTGGTCACGGGCCTAGATTTGAGGTCAAGCGGCGGGTGCAGCACTCGTCCCCCGAGGTCAGACACCCGCCGCTGCCAACGACAACTGACACAAGTCAGGAGAGGGACCATGGCCCAGACGGCACCGCGGACACTGATCCGCATGCAGGAGCGCACGATGCTGCGTTCCCGCCGCCAGGGCCGCCGCCACCCGCTGGTGGCGACGCTCATGGCCCTTCCCCTGGCGGCCCTGCTCCTGCTCGTCTTCGACGGCTGGGAGACAGTGGCCACACAGGCGTCGTCCGTGGGCGTGATGCTGGGGCGCTGAGCGGCGACCCCAGGCCCGGAAGAGCGGTCCGGGCGGGGACATCCACCCATGAAACCCCGTGGGGACGGGGGTGCGGCGGACGGCAAAAATGCCGGCGCAGCTGGGGAGCTGCGCCGGCATTGCTTTTCTCTCGCAATGCCGGTCCTCATCTTTCGGCCGCGGTGCGCCGCGGTCCGGTTCGGCCGACACGGTCACCACGTACCCTCGGCCCAACCCATCCGCGCACAAGGGACGCCCGTGACCCCGAACCCGCTGCTGCCCGAACTCACCGCACGAGCGATAGCCGCGGCTCACTCACGTACGTCCGCCTGTCCCTGCGGAGCAACCGTCACCCTCGCCGAGCGGCCCGACGTCACCGTCGTCCGGCACGCCGACACCGTCGCCAAGGCCCACGCCCCGGACATCACCGTCACCGACCTGGCGCCCCGCCTGGCCGTCGCCGCGCACCTCCCCGAGATCTTCCTGCCCCCGCTCACCTCCCTACCCGTCGACCTGCACGACCGGCCCGTGAGCCTGTGGCCGTACGGCACCCCGGTGGACCCGGAAGATCCGGACGCGGCCCCCTGGGAAGCAGCCGCGACCCTGCTCGCCCGCCTCCATCGCACCCCCGCGCCGGCCCCGCTGCCTCCCATGCGCGGACCCGCCAAGGCCGCCCTCGCCCTCTCCCGCCTCCGCGCGGTCACCGACGGCGGCCCCGCCACCGCGGTCCGCCGCGCCTGGGGCACCCTCCCCGCCTGGGCCCGTGACGAGGCCCCCCAGCCCGACACCGCCACCCTCTGCCACGGCGACCTCCACCTCGGCCAGCTCGTGCGGTACCCGGCACCGGACGGTGCCTGGCGACTCATCGACGTGGACGATCTGGGCGTGGGGGTGCCGGCCTGGGATCTGGCCCGGCCCGCCGCCTGGTACGCCTGTGGGCTGCTCCCGCCCGAGGAGTGGAACCGGTTCCTGGCCGCCTACCGAGCCGCCGACGGCCCGGCCGTTCCCGCCGACGGTGACCCCTGGCCCGCGCTGGACGTCCCCGCGCGCGCCCTCACCGCGCAGACCGCCGCCCGAGCGATCACCAAGGCCCTGGCCGAGGGGCGTGACCTGGACGAGGTCGAGCAGGCCCTTGTCGACGCCTGTGACCGAATGGCTTCCGTCCCCCCGGAGTTGGTCCACGAACCCGCGAAGTAGGGTGCAACCGACCGCAGCCGGACAGAGTCTGTCCTGGCGATACACGAAGCAGGACCGACCGGCGAGGAGTTGAGCCGACCATGCAGTGTCCGAAGTGCCATGCGCCGATGCACACCTACAACCGCAACGGCGTTCAGATCGAGCAGTGCAGTGGCTGCCGCGGGATCTTTCTCGACTACGGCGAGCTGGAGGCGCTGACCCGCCTGGAGTCCCAGTGGTCCCAGCCCGCCCCGCCGCCCCCGGCCGCCCCGCAGGCCTACCCGGCCGCCGCCCCGCAGGCCCCCGCCTGGGGCGCCCCGCACGGTGGCCACCAGGGCGGTCACTACGGCCACCACCGCAACAAGAGCTTCGGCCGCATGCTCTTCTCCAGCTGAGCCGCGGGGAGTGAGCAAGAAGCCCCCGGTCATGAGACCGGGGGCTTCGAAGTGTGGACGATACTGGGATTGAACCAGTGACCTCTTCCGTGTCAGGGAAGCGCTCTCCCGCTGAGCTAATCGTCCTGGCGGGCCGTGATCGACGATCGATCCTGAAGATCACGAGTGCTGCGTGCGCGATACTGGGATTGAACCAGTGACCTCTTCCGTGTCAGGGAAGCGCTCTCCCGCTGAGCTAATCGCGCGGGAGGATCCGGAGATCCAGTGGACGATACTGGGATTGAACCAGTGACCTCTTCCGTGTCAGGGAAGCGCTCTCCCGCTGAGCTAATCGTCCTTGGAGGTGGAGACGGGATTTGAACCCGTGTAGACGGCTTTGCAGGCCGTTGCCTCGCCTCTCGGCCACTCCACCAGGAGTGTAGGGGTTCGGGAAGATCCCCTGTTCCTTCGAGCGGACGACGAGGCTCGAACTCGCGACCTCAACCTTGGCAAGGTTGCGCTCTACCAACTGAGCTACGTCCGCTTGTCGTTTCGTTCCGCTCTCGCGGCCCGGCGACGAGTTGAACTCTAGCGGATTCCGGGGCCAGCACAAAAACGCGTTTGTGCAGCGTGCTGCGCCTCACCTGCTCAGGGACCGGGCGAAGCCCACCGCGGGGACATGGCCAGGTCACCCGCAGGACACCCGCCATAGACTCGACTGCGTGTCCGACCTCCCTCCTCTCGCCCGCTTCGGCGACCGCGTCGCCATCGGCCTCCTCGATGTCACCAGCGATCCCGCGGCCCTTGACTCCAGTGGCTTCTGGGCCGTCTGCGCCGACTTCGAGGGCGAGCTGACCTGCGCCCGTTTCCGGGACGTACGTGAGGAGCCCGTACCCGCGCCGGTGCCGGGGCGGTGGCGTGGCCCGGCGGTCGGTGACTGGACGTCCTCGCTCGATCGCGCCGCGTACACGACGGGCGTACGGCGCATCCGTGAGCACATCGCGGCCGGCGAGGTCTACCAGGCCAACCTGTGCCGGGTGCTGAGCGCACCCGTCGGGCCGGACGCCGACGTGGACGAGCTGACCGCCCTGTTGGCCCGCGGCAACCCGGCGCCGTACGCGGGAACGATCCGGCTGCCGGAGCACGGCGTGGAGATAGCCACCGCGTCACCCGAGCTCTTCCTGCGGCGTGCGGGGCGGGTCGTCGAGTCCGGGCCGATCAAGGGGACCGGGCGCACCGAGGCGGACCTGCTGGAGAAGGACTTCGCCGAGAACGTGATGATCGTGGATCTGGTGCGCAACGACATCGGCCGTGTGTGCGCCACCGGGACGGTGACCGTCCCCGATCTGTGCGCCGTCGAGAAGCATCCGGGGCTTGTGCACCTGGTGTCCACCGTGCGCGGTGAGCTGGGCGAGGGCGCCGGCTGGCCCGAGCTGCTCGATGCCGCCTTCCCGCCCGGCTCGGTCACCGGCGCGCCCAAGTCGAGCGCGCTGCGGATCATCGACGCGTTGGAGACGGCCCCCCGCGGGCCGTACTGCGGTGGCATCGGGTGGGTCGACGCCGATCGGGGCGTCGGTGAGCTGGCCGTCGGCATCCGCACCTTCTGGATCGACCGGGGCGAGGGGATGCTGCGGTTCGGCACCGGCGCGGGGATCACCTGGGGGTCGGACCCCGAGGGGGAGTGGCGGGAGACCGAGCTGAAGGCGTCCCGGCTGCTCGCGGTAGCGTCGGGAGCGTACGAGGTGAGTGGAGTGGACTGACGACGTACTGTGCTGCCCCGGGGACGCCGCCTCGAACAGCGGCTCCGCCGCGGGCCGGACCCCCGGGCGATCCACCCGCCCGGCAGATTCTTGCGAGGTAGAGACCAGTGAAGCTTTGGCTCGACGGCGGGCTGCAGGACACCGAGTCCGCCCGTGTCTCCGTCTTCGACCACGGCCTGACCGTGGGCGACGGCATCTTCGAGACCGTGAAGGCGGTGGGCGGCCGCCCCTTCGCGCTGACCCGGCACCTCGACCGGCTGACGCGCTCGGCGCAGGGTCTCGGACTGCCCGCGCCCGACCATGACGAGGTCCGCCGCGCCTGCGCCGCCGTTCTCGAGGCCAACCCGATGCCGCTCGGCCGGCTGCGCATCACCTACACCGGCGGCTACGGCCCCCTCGGTTCCGATCGCGGCGAGCACGGCCCCACCCTCGTGGTCGCCCTCGGCGAGACCACCCGCCGACCCGACTCCACGGCCGTGATCACGGTTCCCTGGACGCGCAACGAGCGCGGCGCGGTCACCGGCCTGAAGACGACCTCCTACGCCGAGAACGTCGTCGCCCTCGCCCGCGCCCATGAACACGGCGCGACGGAAGCCCTGTTCGCGAACACCGTCGGCCAACTCTGCGAGGGCACGGGCTCGAACGTCTTCGTCGTCCTCGACGGCGAGATCCACACCCCGCCGCTCGCCTCCGGCTGCCTCGCGGGCATCACGCGCAAGCTCACGATCGACTGGACCGGCGCCCGGGAGACCGACCTGCCGCTGGACGCGCTGGAGCGGGCCGAGGAGGTCTTCCTCACCTCCACCCTGCGGGACGTCCAGGCCGTGCACCGCGTCGACGACCGCGGACTGCCGGGCGCACTGGGCCCGGTGACCGCCAAGGCGATGCGGGTCTTCGAGGAGCGGTCCGGGGACGACCTGGATCCGTGAGGGCGCGGACACCAGATCGGCAAAGGGCGCGGATAATCGGCTGACCTCGGGCGTCCCGGCGGGTAGAACACCCCTGATGACCACGACCCTGCGGCCGACCGAGCCGCTTCAGCACAACGACGACGGGACGCGTTCGCGCCGCTATCAGGTGTGTGTGAACGGCCGTCCCGTCGGGGCCCTCCAACTCGGGACGCATCCCCTCTTCGGTGCCGCGGTGGCCCGGATATCGGAGCTGCGGATCGAGGAGCCGGACCGGCGCCGCGGCCGGGGCACGGTGGCAGCCCTCGCCGCCGAGGAGGTGGCCCGCGGCTGGGGCTGCCGCCGCATCGAGGTGACCCTCCCCGGTGACGCCGGACCGGCACTGCGGCTCGCCACGGCCCTCGGTTACGTCGTACGCAACCGCGGCATGGAGAAGGCGCTCGGCGCCACCCCGCCCGACCTGCCCCGGGGCAGCAGGGCGCGGCCCATGACGGAGGCGGAGTACGGGTCCTGGCTGGACAAAGCCCACAAGGGCTACATCCAGAGCTGGGTCGAGCGCGGGGTCCCGGAGGCCGAGGCCGAGGCCAAGTCCGAACGGGACCACGCCGCGCTGCTGCCGGAGGGCCCGCGCACACCGGACGTGTTCCTCAGCGTCCTCGAACACGAAGGAACGCCGGTGGGCACCCTGTGGGTGGGCGTGCGCGACGGCTCCGCCTTCGTCTACGACGTCGAGACCGACGCGGCCCACCGCGGCGCGGGACACGGCCGTACGCTGATGCTGGTGGCGGAGGTCCAGGCGATCGTCACCGGACACCGCACCATCGGCCTCAATGTCTTCGCGGGCAACACCCCGGCCGAGCGGCTCTACGAGTCACTCGGCTACGAGACGACGCTTCGCGCCCTGTACAAGACGCTGCTGTAGCGGGCGGTCACGCGCCCGCTCGCCCGGCCAGCACCCGATCCACGATCTCCTCGACGCGCTCGCGCAGCCCCTCCTGGCTCTTGCCGCCGTCGAGGCGCTCGCCGTCGATCACATACGTCGGTGTGCCGGTCACGCCGATCGCCTTGCCCTCGGCCTGGTCGGCGTCGACGATCAGCATGTGCCGGCCGTCGATCAGCGCGGTGTCGAACTCCCCGGCGTCCAGGCCGAGTTCCCGGGCCACCTCGACCAGGAAGGGTTCGCCCTTACGGTCCAGCTCCTCGACCCGGCCGAGGACGGCCTCGACGTACGGCCACCCCTGGCCCTGCTCAAGAGCCTCCTCGGCGGCCTGCGCCGCGGCGAAGGCGTGCTTGTGCTTCTCCAGCGGGAAGTGCCGCAGCCGCAGCTCCAGCCGGTCGCCGTAGCGGGCGCGCAGGGCGCGGAGATCGTCCAGGGCGCTGCGGCAGTCGGGGCACTGGAGCTCGCACCAGACGTCGAGGAGGGGGGCGGCGGGACGGTCGGAGGAGGAGTCGCTCATGGCCCCAGTCTCCCAGCCCCGGCCCGCACGACCCAATCCGACCTGGGGCTTCGGTCGGGGCCGGCCCCGGCGATACGGCCCCGACCGGGACCTGCGGAGGAGACGACCCGGAGATGTCCCTGATGTCGGGCTGAGGCATGGCCGGGCGGGGTCGCCACGGTGCAGGATGGAAGGGACGAAGTGCCCTGACCCGACCCGGCATGCCTGGAGGCCCGGATGATTGCCGAGACCGTTTGTTCAGCCGTCGCCGCGGCCGGCCTGGGCATCGCGGCGGTCACGGCGTACCGCAAGCGTTTCCTCGCGGCCACGCGCATCGCCGCGTATTCACTGGTGCCCCTCGGCCTGGTCATGACCGGAGTCGTCGAATGGCTGGCCGACACCGCGTTCAGCCCGACCGCCTGGGCGGGCTTCGGAGTCCTTGGCGTGTCCTGGCTACTGTTTGCGACCACCCGTGCGGTGGAGCGCCGCCGCGGAGGCAGCCGCAAGGAGCGCAAGGAGGCCCGCGCCGCCGCACAGCGCGATGCGGTGGCTCCGTCGGCCTCGGCGCCCTCGCTCGGGGCGGGCACCCGCCCGTCGACCCGGCCCGCGAACGCGCCCCGCACGGAAGCGTCATCGGACGACTACAGCGACATCGAGGCCATCCTCAAGAAGCACGGCATATGACCGGCAGATGACTTCTGCGCGCCGGACTGAAACGACACAGTGGGTCGCTGCCCGGCCGTAAGCGATCACGACTCGAACCGGACATCACGGAATCCAGCGAACTCCCGCTCATTCCGGGCGTGTTGATCGCGTGGTAAGGCGCGATTGCGTCATCATCACCCGCGAGATGCTGGACACGACACAAAGCGAGGCCGCGCCACCTCAGGACGAGCCTCGCGGGTGCCTCTTCGCCCTTTCCCAGCCACCGCTGATGATCTTCCTTGCGGTGATCGGGTGTCTGCTGCTCACGGCTGCGCTGCACGATCTGCTGCTGCTCTGAGCCGTACCCGCGGCCCCCGGCGCCACCCGCCGGGGCCCGCGTCGACAGACGGGCGGTGTCGGGTACAACCAGTGCCGCGCCGGACGCACCGCCCCCTCGGCTCAGCCGGCCGCTTCCTTGCGACGCGCCCGGTAAGCGGCCACATGCAGACGGTTGCCGCAGGTACGGCTGTCGCAGTACCGCCGTGAACGGTTGCGGGAGAGATCCACGAAGGCGTGCCGGCAGTCCGGCGCCTCGCATCGCCGCAGCCGCTCCTCCTCGCCGGCCACCACGAAGAACGCCAGCGCCATGCCGCAGTCCGCCGCCAGATGATCGGCGACGGAGGCGCCGGGGGCGAAGTAGTGCACATGCCAGTCGTAGCCGTCGTGGTCCGTGAGTCGCGGGGTGGTGCCCGCGGCGGCGACCAGTTCGTTGATCAGCCCCGCCGCAGTCCGGGCGTCCGCCGCCGCGAAGATCGCGGCGAACCGCCCGCGCACCTTGCGCACCGCCGAAAGATCGAACTCCGACAGCACCCCGACATCACTGATTTCGTGCTTTCGTACGAAATCTTCGAGAGCCGCGACGTCGGGCAGCCCCTCCGGGGTCTCGTCGCCCTCCGGTGCGGTGTTCACCAGCTCCACCACGGCATCGAGTGCACACCGGGTGTCATGGGTGATCAGCACGTTTCGCTCCCTGGCCTGGTGGTCGGGCGGGGCGCCCGCCGATGCTGGCCGATCGTAGTGGCTCACGGAGCCGCCACACGGGCCGCGCCCGCACGCGGCTTCGAATACAACGCCACGGCGGCGCCGACGGTTCCCGTCTCCCCGGACCGGACCGGGCCGGACCGGAGCAGACCTGACCTGACCGAACCGCCAACAGCGCCCCTGGCGTCCCACCGTCCCCGTCACCCACACGCGCACCAGCGCCGCCCCCGCGGAGCGGAGACGGCGCTGCTGTGTGCCGTATGCGGTTGTCTTGGCCCGAGCCGTCTCCCCGAGTCGACGGCGCCGGGCGGCTTTGTGGGGCCTCGCCCTAGCTTTCCGCCAGGATGTGGGAGAGCTCCTGATCGAGATCGAAATGCCGATGCTCCGTGCCGGGAGGCACAGCGGCGTCCGTCCGCTTCAGGAACGACTCCAGAGCCCGTGCAGGGGCCTCGAGCAGCGCCTCGCCCTCCGGGGAGCTCAGCGCGATGCAAACGACGCCCTGACCATGACTGCGCGATGGCCAGACGCGGACGTCGCCGGTGCCGGTGGGCCGGTGCAGGCCCTCGGCGAGGAGGTCGCGGGCGAACACCCACTCGACGGTCTCCTCGGCTCCGGTGTGGAAGGTGGCGTGCACGGCGTAGGGGTCGGCCGTGTCGTACCGCAGGCCTGCGGGGACAGGCAGGGATGACTCGCTCGACACAACGAGGCGCAGGTGCAGCTCGCAGCTGACCGTGGTGTTCATAAGCGCCAGGGCCTTTCGCTCAGTGTGCGCTCGGGGATTCGCACGTCGGCGAAATCGACATGCCACCTACGGTGCCGTTGTAAACCCCTCTGAGTGTTTTGCGTGGCTTTACGTAACTCTTCCGGCCGAGAATCTGTTCGCCGGATACGCCCATTCCGGTGACTCGATTCGGTCCGGTAGGGTTTGGCCGTATGAATACGGGGAGTAACGAGCCGGGCGAGGTTGCCGTGGCTACCGACGAGACCGAAGTGGACGGTGTGAAAGGCGACAGCGAGCAGGGGCTCGGCTCAAGAGCGCCGGCGTTCATCAAGGCGCGCAGGGCGCTCCACCTGAGCTGGCAGGTGGGCGTCTTCGTCATCGGCCTGGCGATCGTGGCCACCGGCATCATCCTCCTGCCGTTGCCGGGTCCGGGCTGGGTGATCATCTTCGGCGGCATGGCGGTCTGGGCGACCGAGTTCGTGTGGGCCCAGCTCGTGCTGCGCTGGACCAAGCGCAAGGTCACCGAGGCGGCCCAGCGGGCCCTCGACCCCAAGGTGCGCCGCCGCAACATCATCCTGACGGCGATCGGCCTCGTGATCGTGGGTGTGCTTCTCGGGATCTACCTGTGGAAGTTCGGCATAGTCATGCCGTGGAAGATCAAGGACCAGTGATCCGCGAGGGGGTGCGGACGTCGGCCGGGGCCGGTTCCCGCCGGTCACACGCACCCCCTGACATGGGGTAATGTTCTTCCTGCGTCCGGGCGATTAGCTCAGTGGGAGAGCGCTTCGTTCACACCGAAGAGGTCACTGGTTCGAACCCAGTATCGCCCACCCGGATCCGACGGCCCGTCTGCGACAGTGCAGACGGGCCGTCGGTCTTTGCGTGCGGCGCACCTCGGTGCGGGTCCTCATGAGTGACGCCGCGTAGGTCATGAGTGACGCCGCGTGGAGTCCCGTCCCGCCGCGAGGTCACGTCCCGTCAGCACGTCGGGGACCGCACGGCTTTCGGCCGACCGATGCTCGCGTACCGCTGCCCACTCCCCGTCGGTCCACGGACCGCACACCCCTCACCTGCGGCATCGCGTCGCCGACCGGTCCGCGCCGGCCTCACGCGCCGTCAGCTCGCCCCGCAGGCCCGCAAGAAATTCCTGTCCGAATCATTGACGCACCCCGAGGCCCTCCGTAGCTTGTGCCAGCAAGCGCTTACTTGAAACGATTCATGCAGGCGGCATCGACGCTGCGGGGAGGGCCCGACTGTGGGAACCAACAGGAATGTCGACAGGCGCACGATCCTGAAGGCGGCAGGCGCCACGGCTGCCACACTCGGGCTGGCCGCGACCACGGCGTGCGGCGGCGACGGGGGAGCCGCCGCCGACGGTACGGTGACGATCCGTTACGCATGGTGGGGTGCCGAGGATCGCGCTCAGCGCATCAACAAGACCATCGCGCTCTTCGAGAAGAAGTACCCGAAGATCAAGGTCAAGACGGACTTTCAGCCGTACAGCGACTTCTGGAAGAAGTTCAACACCCAGGCCTCCGGGGGGAATCCGCCGGACGTCTTCCAGAATGCCATTGGATTCCTGCGCAAATACGACGCGAAGAATGTGCTGCTCGATCTCAGTGAGCAGGTCGAGGCGGCCAACCTCTCCATGGACGGCTTCAGAGCGGGCCTGGAGAAGTTCGGCGAGATCGACGGCAAGCTCCTCGGTGTCCCGGTCGGCTCCAACTCCATGGCCCTCGTCATCGACAAGCACGTCTACACCAAGGCCGGCGTCAAGCCGGAACAGGGCTGGACGTGGGACGACTTCGACGCGGCGATGAAGAAGATCCGCGACAGGACCGGCCGTGCGGGCGACAGCGGCATGTACGGCGTCATGTACCTCTACGACCTGTACCTCCGCCAGAACGGCAAGGCGTTCTTCACCGAGGACGGACTCGGCTTCACCGAGGCGGATCTGACGGACTGGTGGACGAAGGCGGAGAAGGGCGTCAAGGAGGGCGTCTACGCCGACGCCAAGAAGGTCGCCCAGATCAAGCCCAAGTCGGCGGTCTCCGCCGAGCTCGCCGGTGGCGAGTTCACCTGGGACAACTTCACCGTTCGCTACACCTCCGAGGGCAAGAGCGAGTACGGCCTCGCACCCATCCCGACGACGGACGGCAAGAAGACCGGCCAGTACCTCGGCTCCCTGATGCTCAGCGCCTCCAAGCGCACCGAGCACCCCAAGGAGGTCGCCCAGTTCATCGACTTCATGGTGCACGACCCCGAGGTCGCCAAGATCATGGGCTATGACCGGGGGGTGCCCGCCACACAGGCCCAGTTCGACGCGTTCAAGCCGACGGACGAGGTCAACCAGGGGATCGCCGCCTATGAGACGTCCCTCGTGGAGGCGGGCGTCCTGGAACCGATCACCCCGCACCCGAACGGCGCGGACATCTGTGAGGCCGCGTTCCTGCGGATCGCCGAGGAACTCGCCCTGGGCAAGCGCTCGGTCGACGAGGCCGTCAAGCAGTTCTTCACCGAGTCGAAGACGGCTCTCGTCGTCTGATGGGAACGACCGTGACACACGCCCCCGCGATGGCGGGCCTGACCAAGGAGTCCGAGCCGCGGCACGGACCGGTGAAGCCCGAACGACCCGCCGCCCTCAAGCGGCGGGTCCGCCGGGAGAACCTGGCCGGCTATCTCTTCATGTCCCCCTGGATCGCCGGGTTCCTGCTGCTCACCGCGGGCCCGATGGTCGCCTCGCTCTACTTCGCCTTCACCGACTACAACCTCTTCGACGCGCCCAAGTGGATCGGCCTCGACAACTTCTCCGAGATGTTGAGCGATCCCCGCTGGCGCCACTCGGTGCGGGTGACGCTCTGGTACGTAGTCGTCGGCACGCCCCTCAAGCTGCTCGCGGCGCTCGGCGTGGCGCTGCTCCTCGCGCAGAAGCGGCGCGGCCAGGCCTTCTATCGTGCCGCCTTCTACGCGCCGTCGCTGATCGGTGCGAGCGTCTCTGTCGCGATCGTATGGAAGGCGATCTTCTCGGACGACGCGATCGTCGACCGTACCCAGAAGATCTTCGGGATCGACGTCGGCGGCTGGACCGGTGACCCGGACCTGATCATCTACAGCCTGGTGGCGCTCACCGTCTGGCAGTTCGGCGCCCCGATGGTCATCTTCCTCGCCGGCCTCAAGCAGGTCCCGCGCGAGCTGTACGAGGCGGCCGAGGTCGACGGGGCCGGCAAGCTGCGGCGGTTCTTGAGCATCACCCTGCCGATGATCTCCCCCGTCCTGTTCTTCAACGTCCTGCTGGAGACCATCCACTCCTTCCAGATCTTCAGCTCGGCGTACATCGTCGGCGGCGGAGCCGGAGGAAACGCCTGCGGTCCGGCCGACGGCTCGATGGTCTACACCTGCTATCTGTACGTCCAGGGCTTCGAGAACAGCCGCATGGGTCTGGCCTCCGCCATGGCGTGGATGCTGCTCGTCGCTGTCGCCCTGGTCACGGCGGTGCTGTTCTGGTCCCAGAAGCGCTGGGTGCACTACGAGGAGGGCGCCCGATGAGCACCCCCGATCTCTCGACCGCGCGGGCCGGGGCGCTGCGCCGCAGGCTGCCCGGTTCCGTCGCCTGGCACATCGGGTCGCTGCTCGTGCTCGCGGTGATCCTCTACCCGGTGATCTGGGTCATCGGCGGCTCCTTCAAGAACAGCGAGGACATCGTCGGCAGCCTGGACCTCTTCCCGGGCGATCCGATCCTGTCCAACTACACGAGCCTCGCCGACGGCATCGCCGACATCTCCATCTCCACCTTCTTCTTCAACTCGCTCTTCCTCGCGGTCGGCTCGGTGATCGGGATCGTGGTGTCCTGCTCGCTGACCGCCTACGCCTTCGCGAGGATCAGGTTCGCGGGCCGGAACCTGCTGTTCACGCTGATGATCGGCACGCTGCTGCTGCCGTACCACGTGCTGCTGATCCCGCAGTACGTGCTGTTCCGCAACATGGAGCTGATCAACACGTACACCCCGCTGCTGCTGGGGAAGTACCTCGCCACGGAGGCGTTCTTCGTCTTCCTGATGGTGCAGTTCATGCGGAACCTGCCCAAGGAGCTCGACGAGGCGGCCCGGCTCGACGGCTGCGGGCACTTCCGGATCTACTGGTCGATCATGCTGCCGCTGTGCCGGCCGGCCCTGATCACCAGCGCGATCTTCACCTTCATCAACTCCTGGAACGACTTCATGGGCCCGCTGATCTACCTCAACGAGCCCGACAAGTACACCGTCTCCCTCGGTCTGAAGATGTTCGTCGACCAGGAGGGCCTGGCGAACTACGGCGGGATGATCGCCATGTCGCTGGTCGCCCTGCTGCCGGTCCTCGCCTTCTTCCTGGCCTTCCAGCGCTACCTGATCGACGGTATGGCGACTTCCGGACTGAAGGGCTGAGGAGCGGTCACGATGGCTCAGGCGCGAGTGAAGGCTCGTTCGGGCGGCGGGGAGTCGGTCTTCGCCGAGCGGTTCGCGGTGTTCGCCGAGTGTCTGCTCACCGGCGTGTGGGTCGCCGTGGCCTGTCTCGGCGTGGTCACCGGTCCGGCCGCCTTCGCCGCCGGCGCGCGGCATCTGCATCGCCGTATCGCTCACGAGCGCGGGGGCTGGCGGGAGTTCGTCGCCGACTTCCGGGTCGCCGTGCGCGGCGGATGGGTCGTCGGGCTCGCCGCGTGGGGCGTGGTGGCCGCGGTCTGGATCGACGTCCAGGCCGCGCGGGCCGGGATCCCCGGTGGGCCGCTGGTCGGGGCGATCGGGGTGTGCGCCCTGATCGGTGCCGTCGTGGCCCTGCTGCGGGCGGCGGCCGTCTGGACGCCCGGCGCCGGCTGGTGGGCGCTGCTCGCGGGCGCCGGGCGGCGTACCGTGCTCGACCCCGCCGGGTCCTTTCTGATCATCGGCGGGCTGGCCGTCGTCGCCGCCTCCGCCTGGTTCGCCGCGCCGCTGGCGGTGCCCGTCCTCGGGGCCGTCGCGGCGGCGGCCGTCGCCGTGGAGGAGCGCTACCGGCACCGCTGACGGGCGGTGCCTCTCCCAAGGCCGGTGCCCTGAGCGCCGTACCTCTCTCTGTCATGCCCTTGACCACCGCCTCACCCTCCCCTTCGCCTTCGCATTCGCACTCGCACGGAAAGGAAAGGCCATGTCCCCCATCCCCCGCAGGTCCCTCCTCAAGGCGGCCGCGGTCGCCGGAGCAGCAGCGCAGTTCAGCTGGGCGCTCGGGGCGAAGGCCGCGCAGGCCGCGCCCGGAGCCGAGGCGGCCGAAGCGGACCCCGTGACCCTGGACTGGCTGGAGGACGGCGGCCTCGGCGCGGCCCCCGGCTCCACCGTCGGCGTGCCCTGGCCGAAGGGGGTGCATGCAGCGGACCAGACCTTCGCGCTGACGGACGCCGACGGCAGGGCCGTGCCCGTGCAGTCGTGGCCGATCGCCTACTGGCCCGACGGGTCCCTCAAGTGGACGGCGCACGCGGTCGGTTCGGGCAACGGCAAGCTCACCCTGAGCGCGGGCGAGGCCGCCGTACCCGCCAAGAAGGTCACCGTCGACAAGAGCGGCGGCACCATCGACGTCTCGACCGGCGTCATCACCGCGAAGATCGGCAAGTCCGGCGCGACCCTCGTCAAGTCGGTCACCCGTGGCTCCACGGAGATCGCCAGGAACGGCCGGCTGGTGCTGATCCGCCAGCCGGAGATCGAGGGCGAGGACCAGGGCGCGGTCAGGACCGAGCGCTTCGAGGGCGCCGTCTCCGAGGTCACCGTCGAGCAGGAGGGACCCGTCCGCGCGGTCGTCCGCATCGACGGCAAGCACCGCAAGGGCAGCAGGAGTTGGCTCCCGTTCTCCATCCGGCTGTACTTCTACGCGGGCGCCGACTCCTTCCGCATGGTGCACACCATCACGTTCGACGGCACGCAGGAACCGGGAAAGACGAGCGGTGACTTCATCCGTGGCATCGGCGTGCGCTTCACCGTGCCGATGCGCGACGAGTCGTACGACCGCCACATCCGCATCGGCGGCGAGGGCACTGGCATGCTCCGCGAGGCCGTCAAGGGCATCACCGGACTGCGCCGCGACCCGGGGGCCGCCGTACAGGCCGCGCAGTTCGCGGGCGAGAAGCTGCCCGACCCCTCCACCTGGGACCAGCGGGTGACCACGCGTCTCCAGTACATCCCCGAGTGGGGCGACTACACCCTCTCCCAGCTCTCCGCCGACGGCTTCACGCTGCGGAAGAGGACCAAGAAGGGATACGGCTGGATCGGCGCCGGCGGTGGCAGGCGGGCCTCCGGCTTCGGCTACGTCGGTGGCGTCAGCGGCGGACTCTCCTTCGGGCTGCGGGACTTCTGGGAGAAGTTCCCGGCCCAGCTCGACATCCGCGACGCCCACACCGACGAGGCCGAGGTCACCATGTGGCTCTGGTCGCCCGAGGCACAGCCCATGGATCTGCGCTTCTACCACGACGGCATGGGCCAGGACACCTACCCCGAGCAGCTGGAGGGCCTCAACATCACCTACGAGGACTACGAGCCGGAGTTCGGGACGCCGTACGGCATCGCCCGTACCTCCGAACTCCTCTTCTGGGCCAACGGGTCCACGCCATCGGCGGACGCCCTGGCCCGACAGGTCGAGGCCGTACGGGTGTTGCCTCAGCTCGCCGCGCCGCCCCAGCAGCTCATCAAGGCCAAGGTGTTCGGGCCGGGGCTGTACTCCGAGCCGGACCGTTCCACGCCCGCCAAGGCGAAGATCGAGGACCACCTCGACTTCCTGTTCACCTACTACAAGGACCAGGTGGAGCAGCGCCGTTGGTACGGCTTCTGGGACTACGGCGACATCATGCACACCTACGACACCGTCAGACACCAGTGGCGGTACGACATCGGCGGCTATGCCTGGGACAACTCCGAGCTGTCGCCCGACCTCTGGCTCTGGTACGCGTATCTGCGCTCCGGCCGCGCCGACATCTTCCGCTTCGCCGAGGCGATGACCCGGCACACCGGCGAGGTCGACGTCTACCACCTGGGCGAGTGGGCCGGTCTCGGCACCCGGCACGGTGTCCAGCACTACGCCGACAGCGCCAAGCAGCAGCGCATCGCCAACACCACGTACCGGCGCTACTACTACTTCCTCACCGCCGACGAGCGGGTGGGCGACCTCATGCACGCCAACGTCGACTCCGACGAGACCTTCCTCGTCCTCGACCCCATCCGCAAGATCCGCACCGAGCCGTACACCCCCGACCGGCACGCGCTGTCGATCGGCTTCGGCACGGACTGGAGCGGGCTGGTCTCGGCCTGGCTGACGGAATGGGAGCGCAAGGGCCCCAAGTGGGAGAAGGCCAGGGCACGGGTGCTGTCGACGATGGAGACCATCGCCGCCCAGCCGAACGGGTTCGTGCAGGGGAGTGGGCTGTACGACCTCGACACGGGCAGGTTCGCGATCGCCTCGGAGCCGGTGGTCGGGGTCTCGCACCTCTCCGCCGTGTTCGGTCTCAACGAACTGTGCGCCGAGCTCATCGACCTCGTCGACATGCCGAAGTTCAACGAGGCGTACTTCGACTACTGCCGCTACTTCAACGCCACCAAGGCCGAGCAGGCGGCGAGGTACGGGTCCAACTTCGGTTCCCTGCTGCTGTTCCAGGGGCACTCGCGGCTGGACGCGTACGCGGCCGTGCGGACGGGGGACGCGAAGCTCGCCAAGCGCGCGTGGGAGAAGTTCTACAACTCCGACGGGTACAAGGAGTCGGCACCCTGGAAGACGGAGGAACTGAGCGGGCCGGCCTCGCTGGTGGCGGGGAGTGAGGCGAGCTGGGTGTCGACCAACGACACGGCGTTGTACGGGCTTGCGGCTATCGAGAATCTTGCGCTGCTCGGGGATCGGATGCCGTAGGGATCGGTTCGTGGGGCGGGACCGTTGTGGCCGGTCGCGCCCCGCGCCCCCGGGTGGGCTTCAGTGCATGGTGCCCAGGAAGTCCCGCATCCTTCGGGCGTCCCTCAGGCGTTGTTCGTACGTAGCCCCGATGGCCAGCAGGAGGAGGCCGGCCAGGGCCGGCGGTACCCAGCGGGGGAGTGCGTCGGTCACCTGGGCGATGTACGGGGCGAGTTCGTGCAGGGCGTCCAGGGCCAGTACCACGCCGCCGAGGAGGAGCGGTGCCTGGAGGTGATGGCGGGCGCCCAGCAGTGTGACCGCCAAGGCCGCCAGGCCCAGCAGCAGAGGGCGCGTCCACTGCGGATCGCCCCAGGCCACGAGGAGGCTCGGCACGAGGGTGGCGGCGAGCCCGGGGCCGTACGCCGTCCAGGACGAGGTCTGCGGATCGCGGCGCCTGCGCAGGGCGCCGACGAGCACGGCCGGGACGGTCACCGGCAGCGTGTACGCCTCGGGCGTCCCGACCTCCCAGGCCGCCAGGCGCACCCACGTGGCCAGCACGAACAGCGCGGCGGAGGCGTAGGCCACGGACCGGCGTTCCGGGCGGATCGCCGTACCGGCGGTGATCACACCGCACAGCGCCAGCACCAGGGCCAGCATCGGCAGGTCGGCCGGGGCCGCGGCCAGTGCGACGGCGAGCAGTGCGGCGAGCGCGCCCGCCACCTCGACCGGAACCGTCGCCCGCGCGTCACCGAGCCGCGCCGCGAGCAGGGCCGCCGCCACCGGGACCGCAAGGACCAGCAGGGCCGTGTACTGCGGCTGCCAGCCGGACGCGGAACCCGCCGCACAGGCGAGTCCGGCGGCGTACGCGAGCCCGGCGGGCGCCGTGACCGGAGCCAGGTGCGCCTTCCAGGAAGCCGCCGCGAAGAGCGCCGTCAGCGCGGCGAGCACGGCGAGGGTGGCGGCCTCGGTGGTCAGCGAGAGGAAGGCGAGGGGGAGCGAGGTGAGGAGGGCGAGGACCGTGGCGGTCGTGCGAGGGGTGGGGAAGGTGACCGCTGGGACTGTGGCCTCCGCGGGCTCCTCCTTCGCCGCCTCCGGCTGCTCGGACGGCCGTATCCACGCGGCTGCCGCCAGCGTGCCGGCCGTGGTGAGGGCGAGCGCCACCAGGCCCACGGCATGGGGGACTTCGAGCACCGGCGGAAGGACCAGGGCCGTCGCCCATGCCAGCACCAGCACGCCGGTCAGCGCGCGCGGCCGCCAGAGCGCGTCACGCACCGCGAAGAGCAGTACGGCGGCGACGACCGCCAGGACGACGGGCACCGTCTCCGCGTCCGGCGGCCATGGCGCGTCGACCGCCACCGCCTCGCGTGCGTTCCCCGGCGTCCCGGACCACACCCGCTCCGCCCGGGCGACCGGACCGACCAGCGCGATCCCCAGCAGCGGCAGGGTCCACAGCAGGGCGAGTCCCTGTACGGCGGCGGAGGCCCGAGCGAGCCCGCTCCGGACCGGCTCCGGCAGCCGCTCCACCCGTACCGCGGCGAGCAGGGCGACCCCGCACACCAGATACGCCGGAACCGTCCACGCGTCCGGCAGCACCGGGCGGGCCGTGCCGCCGAGCGCGGCGACCGCGAGGAGACCGGCGGTGACACAGAGACCGACCGCCTGCTTCTCGGCGATCTGCTGCCGGGCCGCCGTGAGCGCGATGCCCGCGGCCAGGATGAGGAGCGCCGCCGCACGGGCGGCGGCGCTCGGGCCGGTGGCCGTCCAGGACAGCCAGCCGGCGGCCCACACGCCCCAGGCGCCCAGGCCGTACGCACCGATCGCGGCGGTGATCCGTACGGACCCGGCGGGCACCTTGAGCGCCACACCCGTGTCGAGCCCGGCCGTCACCAGCACGGCGGCCGTGATGCCGTACAGGCCCGCGTCGGCCGCCACCGCCCAGAGGACGAGGGGCAGTTGGGCGGCGGCCAGTGCGGCGGGCAGGGGCAGACGCAGCTCGGAGGTGCGCGGCAGCAGACCGTACGCCGCCCACAGGGCCGCCAGTACCGCCGAGGCCGAGGCGACGTAGCCCGTGGGGTCCACGTCGGCCAAGGCGACCTGGTGCAGCGCGTACGCGTCGAGCACGGTCAGCGCGAGGCCCAGGCCCGCCACCGCCTCGGCCGTCGACCGCAGCCCGTGCTTCAGCAGCGGCACCGGCGCGGCGAGCACCGCCACCGTGACCCCGCCGAGCACCAGAGCGCGCCCGGCGATCCCCATGTGCCCCCAGCTGACCAGCGTGAACGCCATCGCGGCGACGGTGAGCAGGACACCGCCCAGCACCAGCAGGACGTTCTGGACCCGGGGCGCCGAGGCCTCGGGGCGCGGGGATGCGACGGGGGCCGGAGCGGTCGGCCGGGGCGGTGCTTGCAGTGCGGTGACCAGCCAGGCCCTGCGGTGCAGCAACTGGGCCCGGCGGGCGTCCAGTTGGCGCAGCTCCAGGTCGAGGAGCCGCAACTCCTCGGCAGGCGGCGGAAAGTGCGTCATGCCTGGAGTGTGGCCCGCGTCACGTCGTACGGCATGAGTGCGGGTACTCAGAACGTACTCAGTTACGACGGAAACCCGCTGACCGGGGGCACACTCGGCCCATGGACTGGAGCAGCTACCGCTTCCGCAGCCTGTGGACCCTGCCCGCGCCGCCCGCCGCCGTCTACGACGTGCTGGAACAGGCCGAGGACTACCCCCGCTGGTGGCCGCAGGTGCGAGAGGTGACCAAACTCGGCGACACCACCGGCGTGATCACGGTCCGCTCGGTCCTGCCGTACGACATGGTCTTCACCGCGCGCGAGGTGCGGCGGGACCGGGAGGCCGGAGTGCTGGAGATCGCCTTGTCCGGTGACCTCGACGGCTGGGCGCGGTGGACTCTCGTCCCGCGGGGCGGCGGCACCCTGGCTCGCTACGACCAGGTCGTCGAGGTGAACAAGCCGTTGCTCAGGCGGTTCGCGGTGCCCGGGAGGCCGATCTTCCGTGCCAACCACTGGCTGATGATGCGCGCCGGGCGGCGGGGACTGCTGGCGTACCTGGCCGGCGGTCATCAAGCGGTTTGAAGGAAACGCGCGGGGACCTGTATTGTTCAGTCCGTTCCCGGGCGATTAGCTCAGTGGGAGAGCGCTTCGTTCACACCGAAGAGGTCACTGGTTCGAACCCAGTATCGCCCACCGGGAAAGGCCGGTCCGCCACAGCGGACCGGCTTTTTTGCGCGCCCTGCCTCCTACGCGGCCGCCGGCAGCTCCGGGCGCAGTGGCCACGCCGGGTCCACCGCCTCCTCGCTGCCGCTGCGCGCGAACCACGCCTGCAGGCCGCGTGCCTGTGCCGCGTGCCACACCGCCTGGAGGGTGTGCAGCTCGGCGGGGGACAGGCGCTCGAGGCGGGCCGCGAACCGGCGCCCCACCGCTCGTACGACCTCCAGGGAGGCCAGCGCGTCGGCCGCCGCGTCGTGCGCGCCGTCCAGCGTGACGCCGTAGTGCGCGCACAGGTCGGTCAGAGTGCGCCGGCCCTTTCGATAGCGGTCCAGATGCTTGTCGAGAACGCGTGGATCGAGCACCAGCATGGGCGTCGTCTCGAACCAGCGGTCCAGCGACGACGCACGATGCCGGCGCAACTCGCGGTCCAGCAGCGTCAGATCGAACGGCGCGTTCATCACCACTATGGGCCTGGCCACCGCCGCCTGTCCGGCCAGTTCCTCGACTATCTCCCGCATCACCGGCGCCGGCCACCGGCCGTTGCGCTGGAGATGATCCTCCGTCAGTCCGTGCACCGCCGTGGCCGCCTCCGGCACCGGCACACCCGGGTTCACCAGCCACTGGGTCACCCGCGGCCGGGTTCCCGGGGCGTCCTGGACGACGAGGGCCGCCGAAACGATCCGGTCGGTCTCGACGTCCACACCTGTCGTCTCCGTGTCGAATGCCGCCAGCGGGCCTTCATACCAGCACGCCATACCTACACAACCCCTCGTTCACCAACGGCAGCTGACGCACCGTCTTCTGCCCGTTTGGTGATACCCGGCCTGTTTGCGGCGTACGCCGGGAGGACACAACAGGAGTGCGGGTCTTTGCAGTTCAGCGGCCCGCCACGGGGATTCACCTGGCTTGGAAGGCTGTTTGGTCATGGCGATAGCCCAGCCCGAGCGGGGCGGGCTGCTGCCCGAGCGCACGGGCCCCCATCGCGGTTCACTCGCCACCACCGCCTGCATGGAGACACTGCAGGTGGGTTATCTGCACGCCGTCGCGGCGGCGGCCGGATGCTCGCTGTCGCAGCCGTTTCCGGACAACGGCATCGACTGGCACGTCAGCCACAGCGCGCCCGGCCACACGGTCGACGACGAGGTCACCATCAAGGTGCAGCTGAAGGCGACGTACCAGCTCGCGCCGAACCCACCCGGCCGCTTCTTCTCGTTCACGCTCGACAACGACCATCTGGCGAAGCTCGCCCGCACCCCGGTCTCGGTGCACAAGATCCTGGTCGTGATGATCGTTCCACGGTCGCAGGAGCAGTGGCTGCGCGCCGGCCACGACCGGCTCGACCTGCGGCACTGCTGCTACTGGGTCAACCTGGCCGGACAGCCGATCACCGGGCGGCGACGCACCACCGTGCGGATACCGACCTCACGCATCTTCGACGACCGGGCGCTCTGCGAGATCATGACGCGGGTCGGGACGGGAGGCAAACCATGACGCACCGCCCCCTGGAGGAGCCGGTACGACCAGCGAGGCCGCACCCGGTCGACGCGTCCTGGGACCGTCCCCCCGAGCCCGGCGAGGTCGACCCGGCCGTGCTCAGCGCCCTGCTGCACCGGCACGGCTGGCAGCGGCGCGGGGGAGCGGCGGGGCGGTACGGCCGCTGGACGCCGCCCGGACCGGGTGGCGGCGGCACCAGCCTGCTCGTCCCCGAGTCGCGCGCCTTCCCCGACAGCGACGACCTGCTCGGCGAGGCGCTCCTCGCCCTGTCCCGCAGCGGCATGCCCTCCGCGCGCGAGGTGCTGGTCGGACTCGCCGTGCCCAGCGACGAGGTCCGCTGGTGGCGGGAAACGCCCAGGGGGCCGGCCGGGGCCGCGCCCTGGACCGTCGAGGAGGAACTGCGCACCGCCGCCCGGCAGATGCTGCTCGCCGCGGCGCTCGCCACGCGCGCGCGTGCCGGCTATTACGGCGCCCGGCACCGCCGCTCGGCCGCCGCGATGCTGGAGAGCGTCCTCGTCGGCGCCGCGTCGGGCGGGCGCGGCCTCGCCGCCTTCGTGCCCGTCGGCACCGGGCGCCCCCTCGCCGTACGCCTCCACCAGGCTCTGTACGCCGCCCGCGAGGCCATCGACTACCAGCGGGCAACGGGTGGGATGGACGCCTTCGACGGCGCCGTCGAGGCCGGTGTCAGCCGCGAGCTGACCGAGGCCCTGATCGCCCTCGTCCGCGGTACGGAGGGCGCGCGCATCGCCGTCGAGTGGGCGCCCGCGGCCGGGGTGCCCGAGGACTGCGGGGCCGGTGTCGAGCCCGTCGAGTTCTCGCCGGGCGACCTGCCCGTGCTGCGTGAGGCCGGCGCCCGCTATCTGCGCGAGGAGCCGTCCGTCCCGGTCAGGATCACCGGCGCGGTCGTACGGATGCGCCGGTCGGGGCCGCGCGGGGAGGGCACCGTACGGCTGCGCGTCCTGGCGGGCGCCGAGGTCCCGCACATCCGGCTGACCCTGGACGAGGAGGCGTACCGCATAGCCGGCCACGCCCACCTCGTCGGCCTGCCGGTGCGCGTGCACGGCCGCCTGGAGAGCCGCGGCGGCTTCCGCAAGGTCACCGGGGCCTCCGGCGTCGTACCGGTACAGGTGGACGAGGCCGAGCGGGACCGGCTGATGAAGTCGCTCCAGGAGGACCTGGACTTCTTCGAGGAGGCCTGCGGCGGGGACGAGCGGGAGGACTGACGGCAACGGTTTCGCGGAGGGCGTGTCGGCCTCGGTAGGATCCATAGGCATTGCAATGCCATGCCTACCGGTAACAGTGGGCCCCTTCAGTCAGGAGAGACCGGTGTCAGACGTCCGTGTGATCATCCAACGCGATTCCGAGCGGGAAGAACGCGTGGTGACGACGGGCACTACGGCCGCCGACCTCTTCGCCGGCGAGCGCTCGATCATCGCCGCGCGTGTGGGCGGCGAGCTCAGGGATCTGTCGTACGTGCTCGCCGACGGCGAAGAGGTCGAGGGCGTCGAGATCTCCTCCGAGGACGGCCTGGGCATCCTGCGGCACTCCACCGCGCATGTGCTGGCGCAGGCCGTGCAGGAGCTCTTCCCCGAGGCCAAGCTGGGCATCGGCCCGCCCGTCAAGGACGGCTTCTACTACGACTTCGACGTCGAGAAGCCGTTCACGCCCGAGGATCTCAAGGCCATCGAGAAGAAGATGCAGGAGATCCAGAAGCGGGGGCAGAGGTTCGCCCGCCGCGTCGTCACCGACGAGGCCGCCCGTGAGGAGCTCGCCGCCGAGCCCTACAAGCTGGAGCTGATCGGCCTCAAGGGCTCCGCCTCGTCCGACGACGGCGCGGACGTCGAGGTCGGCGCCGGCGAGCTGACGATCTACGACAACCTGGACGCCAAGACCGGCGAGCTGTGCTGGAAGGACCTCTGCCGCGGTCCCCACCTGCCCTCGACCCGAGCGATCCCGGCGTTCAAGCTGATGCGCAACGCCGCCGCCTACTGGCGCGGCAGCGAGAAGAACCCGATGCTCCAGCGCATCTACGGCACCGCCTGGCCGTCCAAGGACGAGCTCAAGGGCTACCTCGACTTCCTCGCCGAGGCCGAGAAGCGCGACCACCGCAAGCTGGGCAGCGAGCTCGACCTGTTCTCCATCCCCGAGCAGATCGGCTCCGGCCTCGCGGTCTTCCACCCCAAGGGCGGCATCGTCCGCCGTGTGATGGAGGACTACTCGCGCCGCCGTCACGAGGAGGAGGGCTACGAGTTCGTCTACACCCCGCACGCCACGAAGGGGAAGCTCTTCGAGACGTCGGGTCACCTCGACTGGTACGCCGAGGGCATGTACCCGCCCATGCAGCTCGACGAGGGCGTGGACTACTACCTCAAGCCCATGAACTGCCCTATGCACAACCTGATCTTCGACGCGCGCGGCCGCTCCTACCGTGAACTGCCGCTGCGCCTCTTCGAGTTCGGAACCGTGTACCGGTACGAGAAGTCGGGCGTCGTGCACGGCCTCACCCGCGCGCGCGGCTTCACACAGGACGACGCGCACATCTACTGCACGCGTGAGCAGATGTCGGAGGAGCTCGACAAGACGCTCACCTTCGTCCTCGGCCTGCTGCGTGACTACGGCCTGACCGACTTCTACCTGGAGCTCTCCACCAAGGACCCGGAGAAGTTCGTCGGCTCCGACGAGGTCTGGGAGGAGGCGACCGAGACCCTGCGCCAGGTCGCCGAGAAGCAGGGCCTGCCGCTCGTCCCCGACCCGGGCGGCGCCGCCTTCTACGGCCCGAAGATCTCCGTCCAGACCAAGGACGCCATCGGCCGTACCTGGCAGATGTCGACGATCCAGCTCGACTTCAACCTGCCGGAGCGCTTCGACCTGGAGTACACGGGTCCGGACGGCTCCAAGCAGCGCCCGGTCATGATCCACCGCGCGCTGTTCGGCTCCATCGAGCGGTTCTTCGCGGTGCTCCTCGAGCACTACGCGGGCGCGTTCCCGGCCTGGCTCGCCCCGGTCCAGGCGATCGGCATCCCGATCGGCGACGGGCACGTGGACTACCTGGAGAAGTTCGCCGCGGCCGCGAAGAAGAAGGGCCTGCGGGTCGAGGTCGACTCCTCCTCCGACCGTATGCAGAAGAAGATCCGCAACGCCCAGAAGCAGAAGGTGCCCTTCATGGTCATCGCGGGCGACGAGGACATGGCCAACAACGCCGTCTCCTTCCGCTACCGCGACGGCTCGCAGGAGAACGGCATCCCGTTCGACGCGGCCATCGCGAAGATCGCGCAGGTCGTCGAGGAGCGGACGCAGGTCTGATCCGGCCGCGACACAGGCCCCCGGGAGGCTCAGCTTTCCGGGGGCCTCTTGTCGCTCTCGCGGGCGAAGATCTGCAGCAGCCAGGAGGAGAACGATCCCGTCACCGCGCCGAGCAGGGCCAGCCCGCCGGCCATCATCCCCGTCGCGATCGTCCGGCCGCCCGTGGTCACCGGTGTGATGTCGCCGTAGCCGACCGTGCTGAGGGTCGCGGCGGTCCACCACACCGCATCCCCGAACGTCCGCATGTCGGCGCCGGGCGCTCCACGTTCCTGCTGGTAGACCGCGAGGGCTCCGGCGAAGCCGAGGAGGAGGGTGGACAGGCTCGCGTAGGCGATCACGCGCGCGTGCAGGGAGACCCGGGGCTGCCCCTGCCGGTGCTGGATGGCGTCGTAGAGCGGAACGATCCGCAGCGGCCGCAACAGCGGCAGGATGACGACGACCGTGTGCAGGAAGTGCGTCCTGGCGAAGCGCGGGAAGCGCTGCCCGCTGAGCCGCCAGCGCACCACGTAGTCCGAGGCGAACAGCACCCACAGCGCGAGCATCGTGAACCAGCACAGGTCCTTCCATACGGACGGCATGCTCACAACAAGCACACGGGCGGCATAGAGGCCGAGGAAGATCAGCGACGCCAGGAACAGGGGGATCTCGGTGCGCTGCTCCCAGCGGGCGGAGGGGCTGTCGTCGTCCACCGGGCCAGCTTGGCGGGTGACCGCCCTCCCGTCGCCCCGACGACACGCCGAGAACGGGCGAAGCAATATGCTGCACGCATGACGAGTGAGCCGGAGCAGCAGTGGGGAGTGGGGATCCAGGACGCGTTCCAGCGTCTGTGGACGCCCCATCGGATGGCCTACATCCAGGGTGAGAACAAGCCGACCGGTCCCGGAGCGGACGACGGCTGCCCCTTCTGCTCGATCCCGGCCAAGTCGGACGAGGACGGGCTGGTCGTCAAGCGCGGTGAGCAGGTGTACGCGGTCCTCAACCTCTACCCGTACAACGGCGGCCACCTCATGGTCGTGCCCTACCGTCACGTCGCCGACTACACCGACCTCACCGAGCCGGAGACCATCGAGCTCGCCGCGCTGACCAAGCAGGCGATGACCGCTCTGCGCACCGCCTCCGGCGCTCACGGCTTCAACATCGGTATGAACCAGGGCACGGTCGCGGGCGCGGGCATCGCGGCGCACCTGCACCAGCACATCGTCCCGCGGTGGGGCGGCGACACCAACTTCATGCCGGTGGTGGGGCACACGCGGGTGCTGCCGCAGCTGCTGGCCGATACGCGGAAGATGCTGGCGGAGGTGTGGCCGTCGGCTTGACGGGCTGACCGTCGGTGTCGATCAGGCCGTCCGGCGTCTGGGGGCGCAGCCCCCCGCCGGAGGCCTACGCGTCGTAGACGTCGGCCTTGCGAGGTGTCGGATCCTGCACCGCCGTGCTCAGGAACGAGGACCGCGAACCGAACTTCTCGGTGTCCACGCCGTTCTCCCGGAGCACCTTGATCGCCGCCGCGTGGACCACCCGCAGCACCGGCGTGGCCGCCCGCAGCGCGTCGTCGGCCATGAACCGGTGCCGCCACGGCTGGTCCGCCCAGGCGTGCCGCAGTCCGAACGGCTCGGGGAGCCCCATCGTCCCGCCGAGCCAGTTCAGCAGCGGCGGGTACCAGGAGATCGGGGCCCGCACCGCCAGCCGTACCACCTCGTCGGTGTTGACCAGCGGAAGCTTCACCTTGCGGGTCTCCCACGGCTTGAACGACTTGGCGACCTCCTTGGTCGGCGCCTCGGGCTTCTCCTGGAACAGCCCGTTCACCGGGCCGAGGGCATGGCCGGTCACCTCGATGCGCAGCGTCTCGTGCAGCACGGTCACCGTGATCAGCATCGTGATGATCAACTGGCCGTCCCACAGCGTCCACTGGACGCCCAGGTAGTGCCGGTCCCCGCTGCCGAACTGCTGCTTGTTGCAGATGTCCTGTATCGCGTGCTGCTTGACCTGGTACGCCTCGACGTCCGTGCCCTCCGGCCTGGACACCGCCTTGGCGCCCTCGGCGATCGGCGTGACCACCCAGTGCCGTATCGAAGGCTTCGGGAAGCCACCGGTGTTCAGCGGGCCGCGCTCCAGCATGCGGAGCTGGTCGTGGATCGCCCGGATGACGTCCCAGCTGCGGAAGGGGTGGATCTCCCGGGTGGGGTCGGCGGCCACCAGGTCCTCGGCCAGCTGCCAGCTGCCCCAGCGCGTGCCCATGCCCAGTATCCCCTTGGGCCCGGCGTAGAACACGGAGTTGGACTGCTGCTCGGCGCTGAGCTTTGCGAGGGACTGGCGCAACTGCTCGGCCTGCGTCTCGGTGGGACTGGTCGGCACCGCCTCCGGCACCTTCGCGCCGACGCTGCTGCCGGCGAGCAGGCTGTTCCAGCGCTCCCGCAGGTCCCTCGCCGTGCGCTCGCAGACCTGCTTGGCCCAGAACCAGCCGAGGACGGGCATGAGGACCGAGGCCCGCGCATACCAGGCCCAGAAGCCGCTGAACGGCATGCGCAGCAGGAAGAGCACGGCGAGCGCGCCCGCCGCGACGAGCAACACCGAGGCGAGGGCGCCGCCGCGCTTCTCGTCGCGCCTGACGATGGTGGTGCGCAGTGTGAAGACCAGCAGCCAGACCAGCAGCCCGGGCAGGAACAGCACACCGCAGATCACCATGATGGCGCTGAGCGTCCGGTCGCGGGCCTTGCGGATGTTGTTCGCGGCCAGGCAGTGCTCGACGACGACCTGCGGCTCGGTGCCGAAGGACTGGATCAGGGGCTTGCGGCCGCTGCCGAGCATGCGGTCGACCACCGCGCGCGAGAAGGCCTCACCCAGGTTGGGCCGGAAGATCTTCGCCCAGCCGCGGCCCGCCTTGACATCGGTCTGGTGCCATTCGTTGTCGGCCTTCTTGATGTCCTCGTACGGATTGTCCCGATAGGCCGCCGAGGCCAGCGCGAACGTCGCCGTCTGGCCCTCGCCGGCCGCGCGAGGCACCTGCGGACCGAACATGTCCGCGTAACCGCTCTCCACGGTCATTCCCGCCCCCGATCGCCGCACTGTCGCTTCTGCGGCCTTCCCGACTTCCGTACCGCGCACACCTGTTGATCAATGATCAGAGTCAATGATCAGAGTATCCCCCGCCACTGACATTCGTCGGCGGGCGGCCGAAGCCGCCCGCCGACGCGGAGGGGAGCGTTCCGCAAAGGCGCTCGGTGGCGCCCGCAGGGGCCACTTGGTGGCGCCGGGCGCCAACTACGAGGCGTCGCGCGCCTCTTCACGAATCCTTTCCGCGATCTGCGCCGGCATCGGTTCGTGCCGCGCGTACGCACGGTCGAAGCGCGCGGTGCCGTGCGACAGCGACCGCAGATCGACGGCGTACCGGCCGATCTCGATCTCGGGCACCTCGGCCTTGATGAGGGTTCGGCCGCCGTTGGTCTGCTCGGTGCCGAGGACACGGCCGCGCCGCCCGGACAGGTCGCTCATCACGGCTCCGACGTAGTCGTCGCCGACGAGCACCGACACCTCGGCCACCGGCTCCAGCAGATGGATCTTCGCGTCGGCCGCCGCCTCCCGCAGCGCGAGCGCGCCGGCCGTCTGGAACGCGGCGTCGGAGGAGTCCACCGAGTGCGCCTTCCCGTCGAGCAGCGTGATCCGGACGTCGACGAGCGGATGGCCCGCGGCGACTCCCCTCGCCGCCTGGGCCCGCACGCCCTTCTCCACCGACGGGATGAACTGCCGGGGCACCGCGCCGCCGACCACCTTGTCCACGAACTCGATGCCCGAGCCGCCCGGCAGCGGCTCCACCTCGATCTCGCAGATCGCGTACTGCCCGTGGCCACCGGACTGCTTCACATGCCGGCCGCGGCCCGCCGCCTTGTCCGCGAACGTCTCCCGCAGCGAGACCTTGTGCGGCACGACGTCGACCTGGACGCCGTAGCGGTTGCGCAGCCGCTCCAGAGCGACGTCCGCGTGCGCCTCGCCCAGGGCCCACAGCACGACCTGGTGGGTGGACTGGTTCTGCTCCAGCCGCATGGTCGGGTCCTCGGCGACCAGGCGGGACAGGCCCTGCGACAGCTTGTCCTCGTCCGCCTTGCTGTGCGCCTGGATGGCGAGCGGCAGGAGCGGATCCGGCATCTGCCAGGGCTCCATCAGCAGCGGGTCGTCCTTGGCCGACAGGGTGTCGCCGGTCTCCGCGCGGCTCAGCTTCGCCACGCACGCCAGGTCACCGGCGATGCAGTGGCTGAGCGTGCGCTGCTGCTTGCCGAAGGGCGCGGACAGGGCGCCGATCCGCTCGTCGACGTCGTGGTCCTCGTGCCCGCGGTCGGCCAGCCCGTGCCCGGAGACGTGCACCGTCGCGTCGGGGCGCAGGGTGCCGGAGAACACGCGCACCAGCGACACCCGGCCGACGTACGGGTCGGACGCCGTCTTCACGACCTCCGCGACCAGCGGCCCGTCCGGATCGCACAGCTTCAGCTGGCGTGCCTTGCCGTCCACCGTGGTGACCCGGGGTGCCTCGCGCTCCAGGGGGGTCGGGAAGCCCCCTGTGATCAGCTCCAGCACCTCGACCGTGCCGAGGCCCTGCCGGGCGCCGTCGGCGGCGGGGGCGGCGGCCAGGACCGGGAAGAACGTACCGCGTGCGACGGCCCGCTCCAGGTCCTCGATCAGTGTCTTGACGTCGACCTGCTCGCCGCCGAGATAGCGGTCCATGAGGGTCTCGTCCTCGCTCTCCGCGATGATCCCCTCGATCAACCGGTTGCGGGCCTCCTCCATCTCGGGCAGCTGGTCCTCGCCCGGCTCGGACTCCTTGCGCTCCCCGGAGGAGTACTCGAACAGCTTCTGCGACAGCAGCCCGATCAGACCGGTCACGGGCGCGTGCCCGTCCGGGCCCTGGGGCCCGTGCAACGGCAGATACAGCGGGAGCACCGCGTCCGGGTCGTCCCCGCCGAAGGCCTCCGCGCAGATCCGCGTCATCTCCTCGTAGTCGGCCCGCGCGGCCTCCAGATGTGTGACAACGATCGCGCGCGGCATGCCGACGGCCGCGCACTCCTCCCACACCATGCGCGTCGAACCGTCCACGCCGTCCGAGGCGGAGACGACGAAAAGGGCCGCGTCCGCCGCTCGCAGACCGGCCCTGAGCTCCCCGACGAAGTCGGCGTATCCGGGGGTGTCCAGAAGGTTGACCTTGATGCCGTCCCATTCGACCGGCACCAGGGAGAGCTGCACCGAGCGTTGCTGCCGGTGCTCGATCTCGTCGTAGTCGGAGACCGTGCCGCCGTCCTCGACGCGGCCCGCCCGATTCACCGCCCCCGCGGTGAGCGCGAGGGCTTCCACCAACGTGGTCTTGCCCGATCCGGAGTGGCCGACCAGCACCACATTCCGTACGGACGCGGGGTGGTCGGCCGCCGTAGCCCTGCCGGCGGCTCCAGGGTGTGCGTTCGCCTTGTCGCCCATGATCCTGCCTCCCGTGCACGGTGAGGTCACTGTGGGCGCGGACATACCGATCCTCCCCCAGGCTTCGCCCGGGAGGTGCCCCCAGCGATGGCGGCTCCGGTGACGCCCGCGGTCCTTCGAGCTTTCCACTCCCGTCACGGTGCGTCCATACGGCGGACGTGATCGCGCCGTCCGACACTCGCGGACCGGGTCACCGGCCCTGTGTACGAGTGCCCGGCCGTCGCACTCACGCGCGCGTGGCTACGATGGGCCAGCCGGTGGCCAGCAGGGCCGCACGGCGCCACACCGACCCTCGGGAAGGCCATGCTGAACAAGTACGCGCGTGCTTTCTTCACGCGTGTTCTCACGCCGTTCGCCGCGTTTCTGATCAGGCGGGGCGTCAGCCCCGACACCGTCACCCTGATCGGGACCGCCGGAGTGGTCGTGGGCGCGCTGGTCTTCTACCCCAAGGGCGAGTTCTTCTGGGGCACGGTCGTGATCACGCTGTTCGTGTTCTCCGACCTCGTCGACGGCAACATGGCCCGCCAGCTCGGCCGCACCAGCCGCTGGGGTGCCTTCCTGGACTCCACCCTCGACCGCGTCGCCGACGGCGCGATCTTCGGCGGCTTCGCGCTCTGGTACGCCGGTGGCGGCGACGACCTCGTCCTGTGCGCCGTCTCGATCTTCTGTCTGGCCAGCGGCCAGGTGGTGTCGTACACCAAGGCCCGCGGCGAGTCGATCGGCCTGCCGGTCGCGGTCAACGGCTTGGTCGAGCGCGCCGAGCGCCTGGTGATCTCGCTGGTCGCGGCCGGTTTCGCGGGCCTGCACAAGTTCGGGGTGCCCGGCATCCAGTACCTGCTGCCCGTCGCCCTGTGGATCGTCGCCGTCGGCAGCCTCGTCACGCTCATCCAGCGCGTCGTCACCGTCCGCCGCGAGTCCGCGGAGGCGGAGGCCGAGGCCGAGGCTGAAGCCGATGCGGCCGAGCAGGAGAAGCCGCAGAACGCCTCTCACGGGAGCGAGGCGGCCAAGTGAGTGCCCAGGAACGGCTCACGGACGCGCTGTACGGGCTCGGCTGGGGCACCGTCAAGAAGCTCCCCGAACCGGTCGCCGTACGGCTCGGCCGCACCATCGCCGACCTCGCCTGGAAGCAGCGGGGCAAGGGCGTGCGGCGGCTGGAGAGCAACTACGCGCGCGTGGTGCCCGACGCGAGCCCGGAGCGCCTGGCCGAACTCTCGCGCGCGGGCATGCGCTCGTATCTGCGCTACTGGATGGAGTCCTTCCGGCTGCCCGCCTGGAGCCCCGAGCGCATTAAGAACGGCTTCGACCCCAAGGACGTCCACTACCTGACCGACGGCCTCGCCTCCGACCAGGGCGTCATCCTCGCCCTGCCGCACCTGGGCAACTGGGATCTCGCGGGCGCCTGGGTCACCACCAAGCTGGAGACGCCGTTCACGACGGTCGCCGAGCGCCTCAAGCCCGAGACGCTCTACGACCGCTTCGTCGCCTACCGCGAGGGCCTCGGCATGGAGGTCCTGCCGCACAGCGGCGGCACCGCCTTCGGCACCCTGGCCCGCAGGCTGCGCGACGGCGGCCTGGTCTGCCTGGTCTCCGACCGTGACCTGTCCGCCTCCGGTGTCGAGGTGGACTTCTTCGGCGCCACGGCCCGCATGCCCGCGGGACCGGCGCTGCTCGCCCAGCAGACGGGGGCGCTCCTGCTCCCCGTCACGCTCTGGTACGACGACTCCCCGGTCATGAAGGGCCGAGTCCACCCCCCGATCGAGGTACCCGAGTCAGGTACCCGGGCCGAGAAGACGTCTGTCATGACACAGGCGCTGGCCGATGCCTTCGCCTCGGGGATCGCCGAACATCCGGAGGACTGGCACATGCTCCAGCGCTTGTGGCTCGCCGACCTGGAACCACGACCGGCCGACGGCCCCTCGGGGGAGCGTCCGTGAAGATCGGGATCGTCTGCCCGTACTCCTGGGACGTGCCGGGTGGCGTCCAATTCCATATCCGCGACCTCGCCGAGTACTTCATCCGGCTCGGCCACGAGGTGTCCGTCCTCGCCCCCGCCGACGACGACACCCCGCTCCCGCCGTACGTCGTCTCGGCAGGACGTGCCGTGCCGGTCCCGTACAACGGCTCGGTGGCCCGGCTGAACTTCGGCTTCCTCTCGGCGGCCCGGGTGCGCCGCTGGCTGCACGACGGCCGGTTCGACGTCATCCACATCCACGAGCCGACGTCGCCGTCCCTCGGCCTGCTGACCTGCTGGGCCGCGCAGGGCCCCATCGTGGCCACCTTCCACACCTCCAACCCGCGCTCGCGGGCGATGATCGCGGCGTACGCCATCCTCCAGGCGGCCCTGGAGAAGATCAGCGCGCGCATCGCGGTGAGCGAGTACGCCCGCCGCACCCTCGTCGAACACCTCGGCGGCGACGCGGTGGTGATCCCCAACGGCGTCGACGTCGACTTCTTCGCCAAGGCCGAGCCCAACCCGCAATGGCAGGGCGACACGATCGGCTTCATCGGCCGCATCGACGAACCCCGCAAGGGCCTGCCGGTCCTGATGAGGGCCCTGCCGAAGATCCTCGCGGCCCGCCCCCGGACCAGGCTCCTGGTCGCGGGCCGGGGCGACGAGGAGGAGGCGGTGGAGTCCCTGCCCGCCGAGCTGCGCTCCCGTGTGGAGTTCCTCGGCATGATCAGCGACGTGGACAAGGCCCGCCTCCTGCGCAGCGTGGACCTGTACGTCGCGCCCAACACCGGCGGCGAGAGCTTCGGGATCATCCTGGTCGAGGCGATGTCGGCCGGCGCCCCCGTCCTCGCCTCGGACCTCGACGCCTTCGCCCAGGTCCTGGATCGGGGCGCGGCCGGCGAGCTCTTCACCAACGAGGACGCGGATGACCTCGCCGAGGCAGCCGTACGCCTGCTGGAGGACCCGGTCCGCCGCGCGGAACTGAGCGAGCGGGGGAGCGCGCACGTACGCCGCTTCGACTGGTCGACCGTCGGCGCGGACATCCTGTCGGTGTACGAGACCGTGACGGACGGTACGACGGCGGTGGCGGCGGACGAGCGGACCGGGGGCGGGGGCGGCGGCAGCGGGCTGCGGGCGAGGCTGGGACTGGCGCGGGACTGACGGCCGTACGGACACCGGTCCCACGCGGATCGCCCGGATCGCCCGGCCGGGCGGACCGAGCGGTTCCCCCGGCGGAGCGCACCCGTAGGCTTGCCCGCCGTGACCGCAACTCTCATCTGGATCCTCGTAGCTCTCGTCGTCATCGGCCTCTACCTGAGCTGGACCGCGGGCCGTCTCGACCGGCTGCACGCCAGGATCGACGCGGCGCGCGCCGCGCTCGACGCACAGCTGTTGCGCCGCGCGTCGGTGGCCCAGGAGCTGGCCACCTCCGGCGTGCTGGATCCGGCCGCGTCGATCGTGCTGTACGAGTCCGCCCACGCCGCCCGGCAGGCCGAGGAGGAGCAGCGGGAGGTCGCCGAGAGCGAGCTCAGCCAGGCGCTGCGGGCCGTGTTCGGCGAGCCCCAGCAGGTGGAGGCGGTACGGGAGGCACCCGGGGGCGAGGAGGCGGCCCGTGAGCTGACCGAGGCGGTCCGCCGGGTACCGATGGCCCGCCGCTTCCACAACGACGCCGTAGGGGCGGCCAGAGCGCTGCGCAGGCACCGCAAGGTCCGCTGGTTCCGGCTGGCCGGGCACGCGCCCTTCCCCCTGGCCTTCGAGATGGACGACGAGCCGCCGCCGGCACTCGCCGACAGAGCCGCCTGACCGGCGCGTCGGCGCCATCGGGCCGGAAAAAGGATCCACCGGCTGTTCATTGGCCCTTGCAGTGGCCTGGTCCATTCACGTTTCCTCGGTGGCTGCAGTAACCCCTTTTCACCGAGCGAGGTCACCCGTGTCCATCTCCGAAAACCAGGCCCCCGAGACCGGCACCGCGCGCGTGAAGCGCGGTATGGCCGAGCAGCTCAAGGGCGGCGTGATCATGGACGTCGTCACGCCGGAGCAGGCGAAGATCGCCGAGGACGCGGGCGCCGTCGCCGTCATGGCCCTGGAGCGGGTCCCCGCCGACATCCGCAAGGACGGCGGCGTGGCCCGGATGTCCGACCCGGACATGATCGAGGGCATCATCGACGCCGTCTCCATCCCGGTCATGGCCAAGTCCCGCATCGGCCACTTCGTCGAGGCCCAGGTCCTGCAGTCCCTCGGCGTCGACTACATCGACGAGTCCGAGGTCCTCACCCCGGCCGACGAGGTCAACCACTCCGACAAGTGGGCGTTCACCACCCCCTTCGTCTGCGGCGCCACCAACCTGGGCGAGGCCCTGCGCCGGATCGCCGAGGGCGCGGCCATGATCCGCTCCAAGGGCGAGGCCGGCACCGGCAACGTCGTCGAGGCCGTCCGCCACCTGCGCCAGATCAAGAACGAGATCGCCAAGCTGCGCGGCTTCGACAACAACGAGCTGTACGCCGCCGCCAAGGACCTGCGCGCCCCGTACGAGCTGGTCAAGGAAGTCTCCGAGCTCGGCAAGCTCCCGGTGGTGCTGTTCTCCGCCGGTGGCGTGGCCACCCCGGCCGACGCCGCCCTGATGCGCCAGCTCGGCGCCGAGGGCGTCTTCGTCGGCTCCGGCATCTTCAAGTCCGGCGACCCGGCCAAGCGCGCCGCCGCCATCGTCAAGGCGACGACCTTCTACGACGACCCGAAGATCATCGCGGACGCGTCCCGCAACCTCGGCGAGGCCATGGTCGGGATCAACTGCGACACCCTCCCCGAGACCGAGCGCTACGCGAACCGAGGCTGGTAATGACCTCTCCCGTTGTCGGAGTGCTCGCACTCCAGGGCGACGTACGGGAGCACCTCATCGCCCTGGCCGCGGCCGACGCCGTGGCCAGGCCGGTGCGGCGCCCCGAGGAGCTCGCCGAGGTCGACGGCCTGGTCATACCCGGTGGCGAGTCCACGACCATCTCCAAGCTGGCCGTCCTCTTCGGCGTGATGGAGCCGCTGCGCGCGCGTGTGCGGGGCGGCATGCCCGTCTACGGCACCTGCGCGGGCATGATCATGCTCGCCGACAAGATCCTCGACCCGCGCTCGGGCCAGGAGACGATCGGCGGCATCGACATGATCGTGCGCCGCAACGCCTTCGGGCGGCAGAACGAGTCCTTCGAAGCGGCGGTCGACGTGAAGGGCGTCCCAGGGGATCCTGTGGAGGGTGTCTTCATCCGCGCCCCCTGGGTCGAGTCCGTCGGCGCCGAGGCCGAGGTCCTCGCCGAGCACGACGGCCACATCGTCGCGGTCCGCCAGGGCAACGCGCTGGCCACGTCGTTCCACCCGGAACTGACCGGCGACCACCGTGTGCACAGCCTCTTCGTCGACATGGTGCGCGCGTACCGGACAGCCGAGTCCTTGTAGGATTCCTGGCGTTCGTTCATAGATGGGTTACGCGAAGGAGACAGGCAGATGTCCGGCCACTCTAAATGGGCCACGACGAAGCACAAGAAGGCCGTGATCGACGCCAAGCGCGGCAAGCTCTTCGCGAAGCTGATCAAGAACATCGAGGTCGCGGCGCGCATGGGCGGCGTCGACCTCGAGGGAAACCCGACGCTCTATGACGCCGTCCAGAAGGCCAAGAAGCAGTCGGTTCCGAACAAGAACATCGACTCCGCCATCAAGCGCGGTGGCGGTCTCGAAGCCGGTGGCGCCGACTACGAGACGATCATGTACGAGGGCTACGGCCCGAACGGCGTCGCCGTGCTCATCGAGTGCCTGACGGACAACCGCAACCGCGCCGCCTCCGACGTCCGCGTCGCCATGACCCGCAACGGCGGCAACATGGCCGACCCGGGCTCGGTGTCGTACATGTTCAGCCGCAAGGGCGTCGTCATCGTCCCCAAGGGCGAGCTGACCGAGGACGACGTCCTCACCGCCGTCCTGGACGCGGGTGCCGAGGAGGTCAACGACCTCGGTGAGTCCTTCGAGGTCATCAGCGAGGCCACCGACCTGGTCGCGGTCCGCACCGCCCTCCAGGAGGCCGGCATCGACTACGACTCCGCCGACTCCAGCTTCGTGCCGTCCGTCCAGGTCGAGCTCGACGAGGAGGGCGCGAAGAAGATCTTCAAGCTGATCGACGCGCTCGAGGACAGCGACGACGTGCAGAACGTCTTCGCCAACTTCGATGTCAGCGACGAGATCATGGAGAAGGTCGACGCGTAACGCAGCCGCGAGCTGAGCGGTTTCTGCGGGCCGGTGGGACACAACCCACCGGCCCGCCGCTCTTGTCGGTGGCAGCGGATAGCCTGACGAGAGTCAAAGATCGCCGCTCAGCCAGGTCCGCGAGAGCGGCGGCGGCTCAGCCGCAAGGAGGGGAGGCGCGGGGTGCGCGTACTGGGGGTGGACCCGGGGCTGACGCGATGCGGTGTCGGCGTGGTCGAGGGCGTCGCCGGCAGGCCGCTCACCATGCTCGGCGTCGGAGTCGTCCGCACACCGGCTGACGCCGACCTGGGCCACCGTCTCGTCGCCATCGAGCAGGGCATCGAGCAGTGGCTGGACGAGCACAAGCCCGAATTCGTCGCCGTGGAGCGGGTGTTCAGCCAGCACAACGTCCGTACGGTGATGGGCACGGCCCAGGCCAGCGCCGTCGCCATGCTCTGCGCCGCCCGCCGCGGCATCCCCGTCGCGCTGCACACCCCGAGTGAGGTCAAGGCCGCCATCACCGGCAGCGGCCGCGCCGACAAAGTCCAGGTCGGCGCCATGGTCACCCGCCTGCTGCGGCTCAGCGCCCCGCCCAAGCCGGCCGACGCCGCCGACGCCCTCGCGCTCGCCATCTGCCACATCTGGCGAGCCCCCGCGCAGAACCGACTCCAGCAGGCCGTCGCCCTGCACACCGCCAAAGCACCGAAAGGCCGTACGGCATGATCGCCTTCGTCAGCGGCACAGTGGCCGCACTCGCTCCGGACGCCGCGGTCGTCGAGGTGGGCGGGGTCGGCATGGCCGTCCAGTGCACGCCGAACACGCTGTCCACCCTGCGCCTCGGCAAGCCCGCCAAGCTGCACACCTCACTGGTGGTCCGCGAGGACTCCCTCACGCTGTACGGCTTCGCGGACGACGACGAACGGCAGACGTTCGAGCTGCTCCAGACCGCGAGCGGGGTCGGCCCGCGCCTGGCCCAGGCGATGCTGGCGGTGCACTCGCCCGACGCCCTGCGCCGAGCCGTCGCGACCGCCGACGAGAAGTCGCTCACCGCCGTCCCCGGCATCGGCAAGAAGGGCGCCCAGAAGCTGCTCCTGGAGCTGAAGGACCGCCTCGGCGAGCCCATCGGCGCGCCTGCCGTGGGGGCCCCGGTCACCCAGGGCTGGCGCGACCAGCTGCACGCCGCCCTGATCGGCCTCGGCTACGCGACCCGCGAGGCCGACGAGGCGGTCGCCGCCGTGACACCGCAGGCCGAGGCCGCCGAGGGCGCCCCTCAGGTGGGCCAGTTGCTGAAGGCGGCCCTGCAGACCCTGAACAGAGCCCGCTGATCGACGGACCTGACGCCGACCACGTACGCCACCTCCGGCCCCCGGACCCCCGCCCCCTCCAACCGCCCGGCGCGTTATCACTAGGAGAACCGCAGTGAACTGGGACGACACCACCGACAGCACCGCCTCCGAGCGGCTCGTCGGTGCGTCCGCCGACCATGAGGACCAGGCCGTCGAGGCCGCGCTGCGCCCGAAGGATCTGGGCGAGTTCATCGGCCAGGAGAAGGTCCGCGAACAGCTGGACCTGGTCCTGCGCGCCGCACGCGCGCGTGGCGCCACCGCCGACCATGTGCTGCTCTCCGGCGCTCCCGGCCTGGGCAAGACCACCCTCTCGATGATCATCGCGGCCGAGATGGGCGCCCCGATCCGCATCACCAGCGGCCCCGCCATCCAGCACGCAGGCGACCTCGCCGCGATCCTCTCCTCCCTCCAGGAGGGCGAGGTCCTCTTCCTCGACGAGATCCACCGCATGTCCCGGCCCGCCGAGGAGATGCTGTACATGGCGATGGAGGACTACCGCGTCGACGTGATCGTCGGCAAGGGCCCCGGCGCCACCGCCATCCCCCTCGAACTCCCCCCGTTCACCCTGGTCGGCGCCACCACGCGCGCGGGCCTGCTGCCGCCCCCGCTGCGCGACCGCTTCGGCTTCACCGCGCACATGGAGTTCTACGAGCCCGTCGAGCTGGAGCGCGTCATCCACCGCTCGGCCAATCTGCTCGACGTCGAGATCGAGGCCGACGGCGCCGCCGAGATCGCCGGCCGCTCCCGTGGCACGCCCCGTATCGCCAACCGCCTGCTGCGCCGCGTCCGCGACTACGCCCAGGTCAAGGCGGACGGGATCATCAACAGGGACATCGCCGAGGCCGCGCTCGCCGTGTACGAGGTCGACGCCCGCGGCCTGGACCGGCTCGACCGTGCCGTCCTGGAGGCCCTGCTCAAGCTGTTCGGCGGCGGCCCCGTCGGCCTGTCCACGCTCGCGGTCGCGGTGGGGGAGGAGCGCGAGACCGTCGAGGAGGTCGCCGAACCCTTCCTGGTCCGGGAGGGTCTGCTCGCCCGCACCCCGCGCGGACGCGTCGCCACGCCCGCCGCATGGGCGCATCTCGGCCTCACCCCGCCCCGCTCGTCAGCTGCGGGAAACGGACAACAGGACCTGTTCGGGGCGTGATGGAACGGTGACGGCGAGCTCAGTGGCCGGACGAGGAACCCCGGTGCCATGCTGAGCGTTGTTCCATGCGCGGAGACTCGCTTAGACTCCGCCGATGCCGCCCTTGTCGGCGGCAGACAATCCCCCAACCATCAGGCCGCTCACCACCGCGGTCGTGTGAAGGAAGTTCCGACCCGTGAGTCTCGTGACCCTCCTCCCGTTCATCGTGCTCATCGGGGCCATGTTCCTGATGACCCGGTCGGCCAAGAAGAAGCAGCAGCAGGCCGCCGACATGCGGAACCAGATGCAGCCCGGATCGGGTGTCCGCACCATCGGTGGCATGTACGGCACCGTCAAGGAGGTCAGCGACGACACCGTCCTTCTTGACGCCGGCCCGGGCGTGGAGCTCCTGTTCGCCAAGAACGCGATCGGTGCCGTCCTCTCCGATGACGAGTACAACCGCATCGTGCACGGCATCGAGCACGACCTGAAGTCCGACGTCGTCCCGGACGACGCCTCCTCCCTCACCGTGACCGACGAGCCCGACGCTGCCGCCGCCTCCGACGAGAAGGCCGTCGACCTCGGTAAGAAGGACGAGGACGACGAGTCCGCGGCGCCGTCCGACGCCGTGGCCGCCGAGGCGAAGGCCGACGACGAGTCGAAGAAGACCGACGGCGACTCCGACGCGAAGTAGCCATGTTCCCGGGCGCGCAGGCCACGCCTGCGCGCCCCCGGGCATGCCGACTTCGCACGGGGTCCCGACACCATGTCATGGCCGCCCGCCCGTCGATCCGGAGTGAGGCGGCCCGAGAGGGAGTACGAGAAGGTGGCAGCACCTAAGAAGGGCCGGAGCGCGAGCGCCCAGAGCAAGCCAGGGCGCTCGCTGGCCCTGATCCTGATCGCCATCGCGGCGCTCACCGGCGGGATGTTCGCCTCGGGGCACACCACTCCGCGACTCGGCATCGACCTGGCAGGCGGCACGAGCATCACGCTTCGCGCGGTAGCCGAGCCCGGCCAGGAATCCGCGATCAACAAGACCAACATGGACACCGCGGTCGAGATCATGGAACGCCGTGTCAATGGTCTGGGTGTCTCGGAGTCCGAGGTACAGACCCAGGGCGATCGCAACATCATCGTCAACATCCCCAAGGGCACCAACTCCAAGGAGGCCCGGGCACAGGTCGGTACCACCGCCAAGCTCTACTTCCGGCCGGTCCTGCAGCGCGAGGCCGCCACCGGCCAGGCGACGCCCGCCCCGAGCGCGACCCCCAGCGGGAGCGGCTCCCCGAGCGCGTCCGGCACCGACAAGGCCAAGGACTCCGCGACGTCCGGCTCCGCCGACCCGACGGCCACCGCCACTGCGCAGGGCCGCGCCGTCACCGACGCGCTGAAGGCGGACGCCACGCCGTCCGCGAGCAACAGCCCCGAGGCCTCCGGCAGCCCTTCGCCGTCCGGCACCTCCGGCTCCTCGTCCAGCAAGCTGGAGAAGGAGTACGCAGCCCTCAACTGCGCCGATCCGAAGCAGCGCGCCGCCGCGGGCAAGGGAGCCAAGAAGGACCAGCCCACCGTGGCCTGCGGCCAGGACGACAAGGTGTGGAGCAAGTTCCTGCTCGGCCCGGTCGACGTCGACGGCACCGAGATCAAGAAGGCCCAGGCGACTTTCAACACCCAGAACGCCGCGGGCTGGCAGGTCGACATGACCTTCAACTCCAGCGGTGCCAAGAAGTTCGCCACCATCACCGGCCAGCTCGCGAAGCAGACCACCCCGCAGAACGAGTTCGCGATCGTGCTGGACGACGAGGTCGTCTCCCACCCGTTCGTCCAGGGCACCATCGGCGGCGGCAGCGCCCAGATCTCCGGCAGCTTCACCCAGGAGGAGGCCCAGAGCCTCGCCAACATGCTGTCGTACGGCGCCCTGCCGCTGGCCTTCCAGGAGGACAGCGTCACCACGGTGACCGCCGCGCTCGGCGGTGAGCAGCTGCACGCCGGTCTGATCGCCGGTGCGATCGGCCTCGGCCTGGTCGTCATCTACCTGCTGGCCTACTACCGCGGCCTGTCGGTGATCGCCCTGCTGTCGCTGCTGGTCTCCGCGGCCCTGACCTACACGATCATGTCGCTGCTCGGCCCGACCATCGGCTTCGCGCTGAACCTGCCGGCCGTCTGCGGTGCCATCGTCGCCATCGGCATCACAGCGGACTCGTTCATCGTGTACTTCGAACGCGTCCGCGACGAGATCCGCGAGGGCCGCTCGCTGCGCCCCGCCGTGGAGCGGGCCTGGCCGCGTGCCCGACGCACCATCCTGGTCTCCGACTTCGTGTCGTTCCTCGCCGCGGCGGTGCTCTTCATCGTCACCGTCGGCAAGGTCCAGGGCTTCGCGTTCACGCTCGGCCTGACCACCCTGCTCGACGTGGTGGTCGTGTTCCTGTTCACCAAGCCGCTGCTGACGCTCCTGGCCCGCACCAAGTTCTTCGCGAGCGGCCACCCGTGGTCCGGCCTCGATCCCAAGCGACTGGGTGCCAAGCCGCCGCTGCGCCGCAACCGCCGTCCCGCCCACCCCGCCGCAGGCCCTGTCGACCCGAAGGAGGCGTGAGATGTCGAAGCTCGGCAACCTCGGCGCCCGACTGCACCGTGGCGAGGTCGGCTACGACTTCGTCGGCAACCGCAAGATCTGGTACGGCCTGTCGATCCTGATCACCATCACGGCCATCGTCGGCCTGGCGGTGCGCGGACTGAACATGGGCATCGAGTTCCAGGGCGGAGCCGTCTTCAACACCCCGAAGACCAGCGTCTCGGTCGCCCAGGCGCAGGATTACGCGGAAGAGGCGTCCGGCCACGACGCGATCGTCCAGAAGCTCGGCAGCGGAGACGACGCCAAGCTGCGCATCCAGATCTCGGGCATCGACACCAACCAGGCCGACAAGGTCTCGACGGAGCTGGCCGAGAAGCTGGGCGTCGACGAGAGCGACGTCACCGGCGAGCTGGTCGGCCCCAGCTGGGGTGAGCAGATCGCCAACAAGGCCTGGCAGGGTCTCGGGATCTTCCTGGTCCTTGTGGTGATCTATCTGGCGATCGCGTTCGAGTGGCGCATGGCGCTCGCCGCGTTCGTCGCCCTGATCCACGACATCACCATCACGGTCGGCATCTACGCCCTCGTGGGCTTCGAGGTCACACCGGGTACGGTGATCGGTCTGTTGACGATCCTCGGCTACTCGCTCTATGACACGGTCGTCGTCTTCGACAGCCTCAAGGAGCAGACGAAGGACATCACCAAGCAGACCCGCTGGACCTACAGCGACATCGCCAACCGCTCGATCAACAGCACCCTGGTCCGCTCCATCAACACCACGGTGGTCGCGCTGCTGCCGGTGGCGGGCCTGCTGTTCATCGGTGGCGGCTTCCTCGGCGCTGGCATGCTCAACGACATCTCGCTGTCGCTGTTCGTCGGTCTCGCGGCCGGTGCGTACTCCTCGATCTTCATCGCCACGCCGCTGGTCGCCGACCTCAAGGAGCGCGAGCCGCAGATGAAGGCCCTGAAGAAGCGCGTGCTCGCCAAGCGGGCCCAGTCCGCCGCGAAGGGCGAGTCCCCGGACGCCCCGGCCACCGACGAGTCGCTCGCCGACGACCCGGAGGACGCCGCCCCCGCGGTCGTCGGCCCCCGCAACCAGCCCGCCGCCCGCAACCGCGGCCGCGGCCGTCCCTCGGGGAAGCGTCGATGACCGAGATCAGGGAGCTCCTGCTCAGCCGTATCCGTGATGTGGCGGACTACCCGGAACCGGGCGTGATGTTCAAGGACATCACCCCGCTCCTGGCGGACCCGGCCGCGTTCACGGCGCTCACCGACGCGCTGGCCGAGATCGCCGCGAACACCGGCGCCACGAAGATCGTCGGCCTGGAGGCCCGGGGCTTCATCCTCGGCGCCCCTGTCGCCGTCCGCGCGGGCATCGGCTTCATCCCCGTACGCAAGGCGGGCAAGCTCCCCGGGGCCACCCTCAGCCAGGCGTACGACCTGGAGTACGGCTCGGCGGAGATCGAGGTCCACGCCGAGGACCTGAGCACCGGTGACCGCGTCCTCGTCATCGACGACGTCCTGGCGACCGGCGGCACCGCGGAGGCCTCGATCCAGCTGATCCGCCGGGCCGGCGCCGACGTGGCCGGCCTCGCCGTCCTGATGGAACTGGGCTTCCTCGGCGGCCGAGCCCGCCTGGAGCCGGCCCTGGCCGGGGCCCCGCTGGAGTCGCTGCTCACGGTCTGAGCCACCAGCCGTTTCGCCGCACGCAATGCCGCGCGCCCGCAGTCGAGGGCGCGCGGCATACGCGTACGCGAAAGCGAGCCACGGCGTACGCTCCCTGGCGCTACGGCGTACGCGCCCACCCGGTCGGGCACCCCGCACCCCATGGCTCAAAACCGGTGCCTCTAGCGAGCCCGAGCGGTCCGGCGAAACAAGGTGCGCAAGCCCCACGTCAACCACTGGAAGCGCTCCGGCCACCCCCCAGGACAGGGTCCGCAGGGCCTGACGGAATCCAGCGGCAGTCCCTCTTGTTTCTCCGGTAGACGGTCCTCACATCGGCCTGAAGGCGATCCTGGGCCGCAGGATCGCTACCATGGGGTCTCCGGAGCCTGACCGGGGGACCCGGATCGCGCACGAGGAGTCCTCTTGCCAGACGAGGCCCAGCACCTGACCGCCGCCAAGCCCGAGTCCGCCTCGGCGCCCGCGGCGAAGCCCGCGCCGAGCACACCGCACGCCAAGAACGACGCGCGCGGGACGGTCGAGCACGCCCAGTCCGCGCCCGTCGACAAGCCGGCCGAGCCGCCTCGTCCCAAGCCCGCGTCGTCGACGCCCGCGGTCCGCCCGAACACCGGTCAGCCCGCCCGTACCGGCTCCTCCAACCGCGTCCGCGCCCGCCTCGCCCGCCTCGGAGTCCAGCGCTCCAACCCGTACAACCCGGTCCTGGAACCGCTGCTGCGCATAGTCCGCAGCAACGACCCGAAGATCGAGACCGCCACGCTCCGCCAGATCGAGAAGGCCTACCAGGTTGCCGAACGCTGGCACCGCGGTCAGAAGCGCAAGAGCGGCGACCCCTACATCACGCACCCGCTGGCGGTCACCACCATCCTCGCCGAGCTGGGCATGGATCCGGCCACCCTGATGGCGGGCCTGCTGCACGACACCGTCGAGGACACCGAGTACGGCCTCGACCAGCTCCGCCGCGACTTCGGCGACTCGGTCGCGCTGCTCGTCGACGGCGTGACCAAGCTGGACAAGGTCAAGTTCGGCGAGGCCGCGCAGGCCGAGACCGTGCGCAAGATGGTCGTCGCCATGGCCAAGGACCCGCGCGTCCTGGTCATCAAGCTCGCAGACCGCCTGCACAACATGCGCACCATGCGCTACCTCAAGCGCGAGAAGCAGGAGAAGAAGGCGCGCGAGACCCTGGAGATCTACGCGCCGCTCGCCCATCGCCTCGGCATGAACACCATCAAGTGGGAGCTGGAGGACCTCGCCTTCGCGATCCTCTACCCCAAGATGTACGACGAGATCGTACGGCTGGTGGCCGAGCGGGCACCGAAGCGTGACGAGTATCTGGCCATAGTGACCGACGAGGTCCAGCAGGACCTGCGGGCCGCCCGCATCAAGGCGACCGTCACCGGCCGCCCGAAGCACTACTACAGCGTCTACCAGAAGATGATCGTCCGCGGCCGTGACTTCGCGGAGATCTACGACCTGGTGGGTATTCGTGTACTTGTCGACACGGTCCGCGACTGCTACGCCGCCCTCGGCACCGTGCACGCGCGATGGAACCCGGTCCCCGGCCGGTTCAAGGACTACATCGCGATGCCCAAGTTCAACATGTACCAGTCGCTGCACACGACGGTCATCGGACCCAACGGCAAGCCGGTCGAACTCCAGATCCGTACGTTCGACATGCACCGCCGTGCCGAGTACGGCATCGCCGCGCACTGGAAGTACAAGCAGGAGGCCGTCGCCGGCGCCTCCAAGGTGCGCTCCGACGCCCCCAAGTCGTCCGGCAAGGGCAAGGACGACCACCTCAACGACATGGCGTGGCTGCGCCAGCTGCTCGACTGGCAGAAGGAGACCGAGGACCCCGGCGAGTTCCTGGAGTCCCTGCGCTTCGACCTGTCCCGCAACGAGGTCTTCGTCTTCACCCCGAAGGGCGACGTCATAGCGCTCCCGGCGGGTGCCACCCCGGTCGACTTCGCGTACGCCGTCCACACGGAGGTCGGTCACCGCACCATAGGAGCGCGGGTCAACGGGCGTCTCGTACCGCTCGAATCCACCCTGGACAACGGCGACCTGGTCGAGGTCTTCACCTCCAAGGCACCCGGCGCGGGCCCCTCCCGCGACTGGCTCGGCTTCGTGAAGTCGCCGCGTGCCCGCAACAAGATCCGGGCGTGGTTCTCCAAGGAGCGCCGCGACGAGGCCATCGAGCAGGGCAAGGACGCCATCGTCCGCGCGATGCGCAAGCAGAACCTGCCGATCCAGCGCATCCTGACCGGTGACTCGCTGGTCACGCTCGCGCACGAGATGCGCTACGCGGACATCTCGGCGCTCTACGCCGCGATCGGCGAGGGCCATGTCTCCGCGCAGAACATCGTGCAGAAACTCGTCCAGGCCCTCGGCGGCGAGGAAGCCGCCACGGAGGAGATCGACGAGTCGGTCCCGCCGGCCCACGGCCGCCGCCGCAAGCGCCGCTCCAGCGCCGACCCGGGCGTCATCGTCAAGGGCGTCGAGGACGTGTGGGTCAAGCTGGCCCGCTGCTGTACGCCGGTGCCCGGCGACCCGATCATCGGCTTCGTCACGCGCGGTAGCGGAGTATCGGTTCACCGCAGCGACTGTGTGAACGTGGAGTCACTGTCCCGCGAGCCCGAGCGCATCCTCGAGGTCGAGTGGGCGCCCACCCAGTCCTCGGTCTTCCTGGTCGCCATCCAGGTCGAGGCCCTGGACCGCTCCCGGCTCCTGTCGGACGTCACCCGTGTGCTGTCCGACCAGCACGTCAACATCCTCTCCGCGGCGGTCCAGACCTCCCGCGACCGCGTCGCCACGTCCCGCTTCACCTTCGAGATGGGCGACCCGAAGCACCTCGGGCACGTCCTGAAGGCGGTCAGGGGCGTCGAGGGCGTCTACGACGTGTACCGGGTGACTTCGGCGCGCAGCCGGGCGTAGGGCATACGACGAGCACGCCTTCGTAAGGCACACGACAGGCATACGACGAGAAGGGCCCCGTACGCGATGTACGGGGCCCTTCTCGTCGTAGAAGCTGTCCCAACCGCCCGGTCAGCCGCCGAACTCGTGCAAGCCCTTCAGCGCCTGGTCCAGCAGCGCCTGGCGGCCCTCCAGCTCACGCTCCAGCTTGTCGGCCTTCGCGTTGTTGCCCTGGGCGCGTGCCTGCTCGATCTGGCCCCTCAGCTTGTCCACGGCGGCCTGGAGCTGACCGGTCAGCCCCTCGGCACGCGCGCGGGCCTCCGGGTTGGTGCGGCGCCACTCGGACTCCTCGGCCTCCTGGAGGGCCCGCTCGACGGCGTGCATCCGGCCCTCGACCTTCGGGCGGGCGTCGCGCGGCACATGGCCGATGGCCTCCCAGCGCTCGTTGATCGAGCGGAAGGCGGCACGGGCGCCCTTCAGGTCGCCGATCGGCAGGAGCTTCTCGGCCTCCTCGGCCAGCTCCTCCTTCAGCTTCAGGTTCTCGGACTGCTCGGCGTCACGCTCGGCGAAGACCGAGCTGCGGGCGGCGAAGAAGACGTCCTGGGCACCGCGGAAGCGGTTCCACAGGTCGTCCTCGTGCTCGCGCTGGGCGCGCCCGGCCGCCTTCCACTCCGACATCAGCTCGCGGTAGCGCGCCGCCGTCAGACCCCAGTCGGTCGAGCCGGACAGCGACTCCGCCTCGGCGACCAGCCGCTCCTTGGTCCTGCGCGCCTCCTCGCGCTGCGCGTCCAGCTGCGCGAAGTGCGCCTTGCGGCGCTTGGAGAACGCGGACCGGGCGTGCGAGAAGCGATGCCACAGCTCGTCGTCCGACTTGCGGTCGAGACGCGGCAGGCCCTTCCAGGTGTCCACCAGGGAACGCAGCCGCTCACCGGCGGCCCGCCACTGGTCGGACTGCGCCAGCTCCTCCGCCTCGACGACCAGCGCCTCCTTGGCGTGGCGTGCCTCGTCGGACTGTTTGGCCCGCTGCTGCTTGCGCTCCTCGCGGCGCTTGTCGACCGTCTCGACCAGCTTGTCCAGCCGGGTCTTCAGGGCGTCCAGATCGCCGACCGCGTGATGGGCGTCGACCTGCTCACGGATGTGGTCGATCGCGGTCTGGGCGTCCTTCGCCGACAGGTCGGTGGTCTTCACCCGCTTCTCGAGGAGGCCGATCTCGACAACCAGGCCTTCGTACTTGCGCTCGAAATAGGCCAGCGCCTCTTCAGGAGTGCCTGCCTGCCAAGAGCCGACAACCTGCTCGCCGTCGGCCGTACGCACGTACACGGTCCCCGTCTCGTCGACGCGGCCCCACGGGTCGCTGCTCACAGCGCCTCCTCCACATGATGCCTGCGAGGGGCTTGTTTTCCCCCGGGCATCGTCCACAGTTTCGTCACGGCCAACATAGGCGACCGGCGGGTTGCCTGTCCGCATCCCGCGCGACCGAAATTACGCAGCTGGGGGTCAGGATTTCGTGACCGTGGCCTTGTTGATCACGACCGTCGCGTTGGGGGCGGTGTTACCGGTTGTGGGGTCCGCGGGCTGGGCTCCGGCATCCGCGATCTTCTTCAGAACCTTCATGCCCGCCTCGGACACCGTGCCGAACGGTGTGTAGTCGGGCGGCAGCTGACTGTCCTGGTAGACGAGGAAGAACTGGCTGCCCCCGGTGTTGCGCCCCTGCTTCGCCTGGGGGTTGTACTGGTTGGCCATCGCGACCGTGCCCGCCGGGTACACACCTCCCTTGAGGCTCGCGTCCTTGAGGTTCTCGTCCGGAATCGTGTACCCGGGCCCGCCCATTCCGGTGCCCTGCGGGTCGCCGCACTGGAGCACATAGATGCCGCTGTTGGTCAGCCGGTGGCACTTGGAATGGTCGAAGTAGCCCTTGCCGGCGAGGAACTCGAACGAGTTCACCGTGTGCGGAGCGGCCGACGCCTTAAGGGCGATGTCTATGTCACCGCACGTCGTCGCGAGCTTCATCGTGTACTTCGCCGACTTGTCGACGGTCAGCTCCGGCTCCTTCTTCCAGGTAGCCGTCCTGACCTTGCCCGCGGCCGGCTTCTCGCACGGGTCCGGAGCCTTGCTGGTCGCGCTGGGCGTGACCTCCGCGCCCGCGTTCTCCTTGCTGTCGTCGTCGCCCTTGAGGACTCCGGTGGTGTACAGCGCGAGGCTGCCGATGACGACCACCCCGAGCACCGACGCGATCACCGAGTTGCGCATGCGCGACTTGCGTCGGGCGGACGTGCGCCGCTGCTGCTGCCGCAAGAACTTCTCCCGGGCGAGCTGACGCCGCCGCTGTTCCTGGCTGACCACCGGGTTCTCTCCTCATGCGTCGTATGTGTCGACCGGTACGCGTGTGTTCAGCGAGTCGACCGCCTGTGTGTGCCCCGTACCGTATATGGGTTCGCTGAGGAATCGGCAGCGCCGGTAGGCTCTGACGGCAGGCGGAGTCCGCCGACAAACCACTCGTGTCGACACAAACGAAGGACGATCGTGCTCATTGCCGGGTTCCCCGCCGGGGCCTGGGGGACGAACTGTTATCTCGTCGCCCCCGCCGCCGGTGAGGAGTGCGTGATCATCGACCCGGGCCACGAGGCGGCCCCAGGAGTCGAGGAAGCACTGAAGAAGCATCGGCTCAAGCCCGTCGCCGTCGTCCTCACCCACGGTCATCTCGACCATGTGGCCTCGGTCGTCCCGGTGTGCGGCGCACACGACGTGCCGGCCTGGATCCACCCCGAGGACCGGTACATGATGAGCGACCCCGAGAAGGCGCTCGGCCGTTCCATCGGCATGCAGCTGATGGGCGAGCTGACCATCGGGGAGCCGGACGACGTCAAGGAGTTGACCGACGGCGCCAAGCTGGAGCTGGCCGGTCTGGAGCTGACCGTCGCGCACGCGCCGGGCCATACCAAGGGGTCGGTGACCTTCGGCCTGCCCGAGGCGGCGGACATCCCGCCGGTCTTCTTCTCGGGCGACCTGCTGTTCGCCGGCTCCATCGGACGCACCGACCTGCCCGGCGGTGACATGGCCGAGATGCTCGACTCGCTGGCCCGTGTGTGCCTGCCGCTCGACGACTCGACCGTGGTGCTGTCCGGCCACGGCCCCCAGACGACCATCGGCCAGGAGCGCGCCACCAACCCCTATCTGCGGCAGGTGGCCGCCGGCCTCGGGAGCGCCGACGCTCCCCGACGAGGAATGTGACGAGACCTTCCGTGAGCACCTTCAAGGCCCCCAAGGGCACGTACGACCTGATCCCGCCGGACTCCGCCAAGTTCCTGGCCGTCCGTGAGGCGATCGCGGCCCCCCTGCGCAACTCCGGTTACGGCTACATCGAGACGCCCGGCTTCGAGAGCGTCGAGCTGTTCGCGCGCGGCGTCGGCGAGTCCACCGACATCGTGACCAAGGAGATGTACGCCTTCGAGACCAAGGGCGGCGACAAACTCGCCCTGCGCCCCGAGGGCACGGCCTCGGTCCTGCGCGCGGCGCTGGAGGCCAACCTGCACAAGGCGGGCAACCTCCCGGTCAAGCTCTGGTACTCGGGCTCCTACTACCGCTACGAGCGCCCCCAGAAGGGCCGTTACAGGCACTTCTCCCAGGTCGGCGCCGAGGCGATCGGCGCCGAGGACCCGGCGCTGGACGCCGAGTTGATCATCCTGGCCGACCAGGCCTACCGCTCGCTGGGCCTGAGCGACTTCCGGATCCTGCTCAACAGCCTGGGCGACAAGGAGTGCCGTCCGGTGTACCGAGCGGCGCTTCAGGACTTCCTGCGCGGCCTGGACCTGGACGAGGACACCCTTCGCCGCTCGGAGATCAACCCGCTGCGCGTCCTCGACGACAAGCGCGAGTCGGTTCAGAAGCAGTTGACCGGCGCCCCGCTCCTGCGCGACTACCTTTGCGACGCCTGCAAGGCGTACCACGAGGAGGTCCGTGAGCTGATCACGGCGGCCGGCGTCGCCTTCGAGGACGACCCGAAGCTGGTGCGCGGTCTGGACTACTACACGCGTACGACCTTCGAGTTCGTCCACGACGGTCTGGGCTCCCAGTCCGCGGTGGGCGGCGGCGGCCGCTACGACGGGCTGTCCGAGATGATCGGCGGCCCCGCGCTGCCGTCCGTCGGCTGGGCGCTCGGCGTCGACCGCACCGTGCTCGCCCTGGAGGCGGAGGGCGTGGAGCTTCAACTCCCGGCGTCCACCAGCGTGTTCGCGGTGCCGCTCGGCGAGGAGGCCCGTCGGGTGCTGTTCGCCAAGGTGACCGAGTTGCGCAAGGTCGGTATCGCGGCGGACTTCTCCTACGGCGCCAAGGGCCTCAAGGGCGCCATGAAGAACGCCAACCGCAGCGGCGCCCGCTACACGATCGTCGCCGGTGAGCGCGACCTCGCCGAGGGTGTCGTACAGCTCAAGGACATGGAGTCCGGTGAGCAGGCGGCCATCGGCGTCAACGAGATCGTCGCGGAGCTGGAAGCTCGTCTGGGCTGAATTCTGTGGGAGGGCGGGGCCGAAAGGACCCCGCCCTCGTCCGTTCCGTAGCTGTTCCACAGCTGTCTTGAACCGAGTGTTTTCCCGTGCACGCGCGTATTTCCTTATGCGCAGCGAACGGTGGGCACGCGTGTGTGTACGGCACAATGTGCCGTGTCCGGAGAAACTCCAGGTCTCAAGTGACGGAATCGGCGTGATGAGCAAGACGACAGTCAAAGACGTCTCCACCGAGCCCGAGTCGGAGCGCGCCGAGGCGCCGCCGCGATCGCTGGGCAGTAGCCGTGCGTTCGCTCTGCTGCTGGTGATCACCGGCGCGGCCGGACTGCTCGCCGCGTGGGTCATCACGATCGACAAGTTCAAGATCCTCGAGGCGAAGGTCGAGGGAACGACCTTCACGCCCGGCTGCAGCCTCAACCCGATCGTGTCCTGCGGCAGCATCATGGAGAGCAAGCAGGCGGCCGCCTTCGGGTTCCCCAACCCCATGCTCGGCCTCGTCTGCTACGGCATCGTCATCTGCGTCGGCACGAGCCTGCTCACCCGCGCCCGCTTCCCGCGCTGGTACTGGCTGACCTTCAACTTCGGCACCCTCTTCGGCGTCCTCTTCTGCACCTGGCTGATGTTCCAGTCGCTGTACCGCATCAACGCGCTGTGCCTGTGGTGCTCGCTGGCCTGGGCCGCGACGATCACCATGTTCTGGTACGTGACCTCCTTCAACGTCCGCAACGGCTTCCTGCCCGCCCCGCGGCCGCTGAAGAACTTCCTCGCCGAGTTCACCTGGGTGCTCCCGGTGACCCACTGCGGCGTCATCGTGATGCTGATCCTGACCCGCTGGGGCAGCCAGCTCTGGGCCGCCTGACCCGCTCCGAGCCCGATGTCAGTGCGGTGATTTAGGGTTTCCAACGTGGAGCCCGACCTGTTCACCGCCGCCGCAGAAGAACGCCAGGAGAAAGACCCCGCGGGGAGTCCCCTGGCGGTGCGCATGCGCCCGCGCACCCTCGACGAGGTCGTGGGCCAGCAGCACCTGCTCAAGCCCGGCTCACCCCTGCGCAGGCTGGTCGGCGAGGGCGCCAAGGGCCCCGCCGGCCCGTCGTCGGTGATCCTCTGGGGCCCGCCCGGCACCGGCAAGACCACGTTGGCGTACGTCGTCTCCAAGGCCACCAACAAACGCTTCGTAGAGCTCTCCGCGATCACCGCCGGCGTCAAGGAGGTCCGCGCGGTCATCGACGGCGCCCGCCGCGCCACCGGCGGCTTCGGCAAGGAGACGGTCCTCTTCCTCGACGAGATCCACCGCTTCAGCAAGGCCCAGCAGGACTCCCTCCTCCCGGCCGTCGAGAACCGCTGGGTGACCCTGATCGCGGCGACCACCGAGAACCCGTACTTCTCGATCATCTCCCCGCTGCTGTCCCGCTCCCTCCTGCTCACCCTCGAACCCCTCACGGACGACGACGTCAGGGGGCTGCTGCGGCGGGCGCTCAGCGATGAGCGCGGTCTGAAGGACGCCGTCGGCCTCCCCGAGGACACCGAGGCGCACCTGCTGCGGATCGCCGGCGGCGACGCACGCCGCGCACTGACCGCCCTGGAAGCCGCCGCGGGGGCCGCCCTGGACCAGGGCGCGACCGAGATCAGCCTCCAGACGCTGGAGCAGACCGTCGACCGCGCGGCGGTGAAGTACGACCGCGACGGCGACCAGCACTACGACGTCGCCAGCGCCCTCATCAAGTCCATCCGCGGCTCCGACGTCGATGCCGCCCTGCACTACCTGGCCCGGATGATCGAGGCCGGCGAGGACCCCCGTTTCATCGCCCGCCGCCTGATGATCTCCGCCAGCGAGGACATCGGCCTCGCCGATCCGAACGCCCTGCCGATCGCGGTCGCCGCAGCCCAGGCCGTCGCCATGATCGGCTTCCCCGAGGCCGCCCTCACCCTCAGCCACGCCACCATCGCCCTCGCGCTCGCCCCCAAGTCCAACTCCGCGACCACCGCGATCGGCGCCGCCCTGGACGACGTACGCAAGGGACTGGCGGGGCCCGTCCCACCGCACCTGCGCGACGGGCACTACAAGGGCGCCGCCAAGCTCGGGCACGCGCAGGGGTATGTGTATCCGCACGACCTGGCGGAGGGCATCGCCGAGCAGCAGTACGCCCCGGACGCCCTCAAGGACAGCGAGTACTACACTCCGACCCGGCACGGCGCGGAGGCGCGGTACGCGGACGCCGTGGAGTGGACCAGAAAGCACCTCGGTCGCAAGCGGTCCTGAGCACCCTGTAAACTTCCCCGAAGTGCTGTGTCCCGTGCTGTCAGAACGGGACGGTCAGCCGGAGCTCCGGTCCTCGGACCGGCTCCAGGAGCGTCGCGCACCGTCGAACGGTGTCGCGGGCAGCCCACCACCACTCGTCGCACGACGGGAACGGTCGGTGGGCCACTCGCGTGCTGCACGTATGTGCCCAGACCAGGGGAGCGGCTGCCCACCCGGTCCGTCAGTCCGCAAGGACGAGGACTGGGAGGGTTTCCCCGGCTGCGGATGCGACCTCCCTCAACCCTGACAAGCCGAAAACCAGGAAATGAGAAACAAGTGGCGAACCAGTCCCGCCCCAAGGTCAAGAAGTCGCGTGCCCTCGGCATCGCGCTGACCCCGAAGGCCGTCAAGTACTTCGAGGCCCGTCCCTACCCGCCGGGTGAGCACGGCCGTGGCCGCAAGCAGAACTCGGACTACAAGGTCCGTCTGCTGGAGAAGCAGCGTCTGCGTGCGCAGTACGACGTGTCCGAGCGTCAGCTCGTCCGCGCCTACGAGCGTGCCTCCAAGGTCCAGGGCAAGACCGGTGAGGCCCTGATCATCGAGCTCGAGCGCCGTCTCGACGCCCTGGTCCTGCGTTCGGGCATCGCCCGCACCATCTACCAGGCCCGTCAGATGGTCGTGCACGGCCACATCGAGGTCAACGGCCAGAAGGTCGACAAGCCGTCCTTCCGCGTCAAGCCCGACGACGTCGTGATGGTCCGCGAGCGCAGCCGCGAGAAGACCCTCTTCTCCATCTCCCGTGAGGGCGGCTTCGCCCCCGAGGGTGAGACCCCGCGCTACCTCCAGGTGAACCTCAAGGCCCTGGCGTTCCGCCTGGACCGCGAGCCGAACCGCAAGGAGATCCCGGTGATCTGCGACGAGCAGCTCGTCGTCGAGTACTACGCTCGTTGATCCTTCAGCGGTCGTAGGACTTCAGCGCCTCAGCCCGTCGTCTCCCCGCCCTTCCGGGTGGGGGAGGCGGCGGGCTTCCGCATGGTCAGGGTCGCCCGGACATGCCGAGCCGGCCTCGCGGGGCGGGGGCGCGTCCGAGGGCGGCCGGCCCAGCGCCCGGTGCACCGCGGCCTCCCGGCCGAGCGCCTCGCCCTGCCGTACGCACTCCTCGTACCGCTCGTCGCCGAGCCGCTCCCGCGCGGCCGTCTCGCACCGCTCGTGCGGTGTGTTGAAGCAGGCCGAGCCGAACAACGGCAGTCCGACCGACGGCCACATCCCGGCCGCCGCCCCCTGCAGCACCGCGGCCTCCGCGGCATCGCCCTCCGCCCCGGTGACCAGGGCCAGCAGCTCCACGGCCAGCACCGAGCCGAGCAGATCGTGGAAGGAGTGGGCGCCGGCGAGGCACTCGGTCAGCGATGCGCGGGCGCCGGGCAGATCGCCCTCGGCCCAGGCGGCGTACGCCAGGACGTACAGCGCGTAGGAGCGCGCCCAGCGCTCGCCGTGGTCCTCGCACACCTGGCGCACGTCCTCGCACAACCGCACCGCGTCCGGCAGATCGCCCTGGAACGCCCGTGTCATCGCCAGCTCGACCTGGCCCATCAGCACATTGCTGTTCAGCTCGCCGATCTCCTGATAGCGGGTGAGCGCCGAGCGCAGCAGCGTCTCCGCGCGCTCCATGTCGTCCGAGAGCAGCGCCAGACAGCCCGTGCGGTGCTCGGCGTACGCCACCGCCGTCAGGTCGCCCGCGCGCTCCGCCTCCTCCCGGCACTCCAGCAGCGCCCCCAGGGCGGGCACCGAGTCGCCCTGCAGGATCGCCACATAGCCGAGCACCCACAGTGCCTTCAGCCGCGACCGCCCCTGACCGGAGTCCAGCGCCACGGCCTGCTCCAGCCAGCGCCGCCCCTCCGACAGCCGCCCGCAGCCGACCCAGTGGAACCACAGGGAGCCCGCGAGGTACTGCCCCAGATGCGCCTCGTCCGGCTCGCTCAGGCAGTACTCCAGGGCGTAGCGCAGATTCGGCAGCTCCGCCTCGACGCGCGCCGCCACCTCGCCCTGCCGCGGCGAGAACCACTCCAGCTCGCACCAGGTCGTCAGGCCCAGATACCAGTCGCGGTGCCGGCGCCGCAGCCGGGCCGCGTCCCCGGTCGCCTCCAGCCAGTCGGCACCGTAGGCCCGGATCGTGTCCAGCATCCGGTAGCGCACCCCGGTCGGGGTCTCCTCCCGCGTGAGCACGGACTGGGCCAGCAGCTCCGAGAGCACATCGAGAACGTCGTCGGAGTGCAGGCCCTGGCCGCCGCACACATACTCGGCCGCACCCAGGTCGAACCGGCCCGCGAACACCGACAGCCGCGCCCACAGTAACCGCTCCTCGGGCGTGCACAGTTCATGGCTCCAGCCGACCGTCGTACGCAGTGTCCGATGGCGCGGCAGGGCGTCCCTCCCGCCGCCGGTCAGCAGCCGGAACCGGTCGTCGAGCCGCTCCAGCACCTGCCCCGGCGCCAGCGTCCGCAGCCGCCCCGCGGCCAGCTCGATCGCGAGCGGGACCCCGTCCAGGCGACGGCACAACTCCCGTACGTCCGCGTCGTCCGGCACGGCAGTCCCGCGCTGTGCCGCTCGCTCCACGAACAGCTCCACCGCGTCGTCCTCGCCCAGCGGCGCCAGCGGAAACAGCCGCTCGCCCGCCAGGCCCAGCGGTCTGCGCCCCACGGCGAGCACGCTCAGCCCCGGCACCCGGCGCAGCAGATCCGTCGCCAGCCCCGCGCAGGCGTCGACCAGATGCTCGAAACCGTCCAGGATCAGCAGGAGTTCACGCCCCGCGAGATGCGCCAGCAGAGCCTCGTGGGGCAGACGGGTCGTGTGGTCCGTCAGACCCAGCGCCTCCACGACCGCGTAGGGGACGAACTCCGGATCGCGCACCGGTGCCAACTCCACATGCCGCACACCGTCCCGGGGCGCGCACCGCGAGGCCGCGCGTGCCGCCAGCCGTGACTTGCCGACTCCGCCGACACCGGTCACCGTCACCAGCCGCGCGGTTCCGAGCGCCGCGGTCAGCTCGGCGAGTTCCGCCGAGCGGCCCACGAACGTGCTCAGTTCCAGGGGCAGATCGCCGTTGGCGAGGGCCTGGGGGCGCCATTGATCCCGCATGGGATACGGAGCGTACTGAACCATAATCATTCCGTACAATCGCTTCTCGTCACCCGGCCGCGCACGGGCACTAATCCGGTGCGGAGCGGCGGCCCCGGCGCGATAGGCTCGGTGCACGACTTTTTCGATGTAGACCGATGCAGAGGCACGTTTCAGGGAGCGGGTGCACACAGTGTCCGGTGGAGAAGTTGCCGGGATCCTGGTGGCCGTCTTCTGGGCGATCCTGGTCTCCTTCCTCGCCGTCGCGCTGGCGAGGCTGGCCCAGACGCTCAGGGCGACCACCAAGCTCGTCGCGGATGTGACCGATCAGGCGGTCCCGCTCCTGGCAGACGCCTCCTCGGCGGTGCGCTCGGCGCAGACCCAGATCGACCGGGTCGACGCGATCGCCTCCGACGTCCAGGAGGTCACGTCGAACGCCTCCGCCCTGTCGACCACCGTCGCCTCCACCTTCGGCGGCCCCCTGGTCAAGGTCGCGGCCTTCGGCTACGGCGTGCGCCGCGCCCTCGGCGGCCGCAAGCAGGAGGACATGCCCGCGAAGTCGCCCCGGCGTAACGTGATCGTGGGCCGGACGGTCCCTGCCGCACGACGCAAGCGGAAGTAAGGACTGAGACCGAGCGATGTTCCGCCGTACGTTCTGGTTCAGCACGGGTGTCGCCGCCGGTGTGTGGGCCACCACCAAGGTCAACCGCAAGCTCAAGCAGCTGACCCCGGAGAGCCTCGCCGCCACCGCGGCGAACAAGGCCCTGGAGACCGGTCAGCGGCTGAAGGACCGCGCGGTCGGCTTCGCGCTCGACGTCCGCGACAACATGGCCCAGCGGGAGGCCGAGCTGGAGGACGCGCTCGGAATCCAGGAGAACCCCGAACTCCCCGGCCCCCGGCGGTACGCCGCCCTCGAGAACAACAGCAGCAACCCGAAGCACGTCGACAACCCGACGTACTCGCACAACCGGAATGAGGACCACTGATGGAGTCGGCCGAGATTCGCCGCCGCTGGCTGAGCTTCTTCGAGGAGCGCGGGCACACCGTCGTCCCTTCGGCGTCGCTCATCGCGGACGACCCGACTCTGCTCCTCGTCCCGGCCGGCATGGTGCCCTTCAAGCCCTACTTCCTGGGTGAGGTCAAGCCGCCCTTCGACCGCGCCACCAGCGTGCAGAAGTGCGTGCGCACGCCGGACATCGAAGAGGTCGGCAAGACCACCCGGCACGGCACCTTCTTCCAGATGTGCGGCAACTTCTCCTTCGGCGACTACTTCAAGGAAGGCGCCATCAAGTACGCCTGGGAGCTGCTCACCTCGCCCCAGGACAAGGGTGGTTACGGCCTGGAGCCGGAGAAGCTCTGGATCACCGTCTACAAGGACGACGACGAGGCCGAGCGCATCTGGCACGAGGTCGTCGGCGTGCCGAAGGAGCGCATCCAGCGCCTCGGCATGAAGGACAACTACTGGTCCATGGGCGTCCCCGGCCCCTGCGGCCCCTGCTCCGAGATCAACTACGACCGCGGCCCCGAGTTCGGCGTCGAGGGCGGCCCGGCCGTCAACGACGAGCGGTACGTGGAGATCTGGAACCTCGTCTTCATGCAGTACGAGCGTGGCGAGGGCACCGGCAAGGACAACTTCGAGATCCTCGGCGAGCTGCCGAGCAAGAACATCGACACCGGTCTCGGCCTTGAGCGCCTCGCCATGATTCTGCAGGGCGTGCAGAACATGTACGAGATCGACACCTCCATGGCCGTCATCAACAAGGCCACCGAGCTGACCGGGGTCGCCTACGGCGACGCCCACGGCTCGGACGTCTCCCTGCGCGTGGTCACCGACCACATGCGTACGGCCACCATGCTCATCGGCGACGGCGTCACCCCCGGCAACGAGGGCCGCGGCTACGTCCTGCGCCGCATCATGCGCCGCGCCATCCGCAACATGCGCCTGCTCGGCGCCACCGGCCCGGTCGTCAGGGACCTCATCGACGTGGTCATCGGCATGATGGGCCAGCAGTACCCCGAGCTCATCACCGACCGCGAGCGCATCGAGAAGGTCGCCCTCGCCGAGGAGAACGCCTTCCTCAAGACGCTGAAGGCCGGCACCAACATCCTCGACACCGCCGTCAGCGACACCAAGGCCGCGGGCTCCACCGTCCTGGCCGGCGACAAGGCCTTCCTGCTCCACGACACCTGGGGCTTCCCGATCGACCTCACCCTGGAGATGGCCGCCGAGCAGGGGCTGTCCGTGGACGAGGACGGTTTCCGCCGTCTGATGAAGGAGCAGCGGGAGCGCGCCAAGGCCGACGCCCAGGCCAAGAAGACCGGCCACGCCGGAGCCGGCGCCTACCGGGAGATCGCCGACAGGGTCGGTGAGACGGACTTCATCGGCTACAGCGACACCGAGGGTGAGTCCACGATCGTCGGCATCCTCGTCGACGGTGCCTCCTCGCCGGCCGCCACCGAGGGCGACGAGGTCGAGATCGTCCTCGACCGGACTCCGTTCTACGCCGAGGGCGGCGGTCAGATCGGCGACACCGGCCGCATCAAGGTCGACACGGGTGCCGTCATCGAGATCCGCGACTGCCAGAAGCCGGTCCCGGGTGTGTACGTCCACAAGGGCGTCGTCCAGGTCGGCGAGGTGACCGTCGGAGCCAAGGCCCACGCCTCGATCGACCACCGCCGCCGCACGGCCATCGCCCGCGCCCACTCGGCCACCCACCTCACCCACCAGGCGCTGCGCGACGCCCTCGGCCCGACGGCCGCCCAGGCCGGTTCCGAGAACCAGCCCGGCCGCTTCCGCTTCGACTTCGGCTCGCCGTCCGCCGTGCCGACGGCCGTGATGACCGACGTCGAGCAGAAGATCAACGAGGTGCTCGCGCGGGACCTCGATGTGCACGCCGAGGTCATGGGCATCGACGAGGCCAAGAAGCAGGGCGCCATCGCCGAGTTCGGCGAGAAGTACGGCGAGCGGGTCCGGGTCGTGACCATCGGCGACTTCTCCAAGGAGCTGTGCGGCGGCACGCATGTGCACAACACCGCCCAGCTCGGCCTGGTGAAGCTGCTCGGCGAGTCGTCCATCGGCTCCGGGGTGCGCCGTATCGAGGCCCTGGTCGGGGTGGACGCCTACAACTTCCTCGCCCGTGAGCACACGGTCGTCGCCCAGCTCCAGGAACTCATCAAGGGCCGCCCGGAGGAGCTCCCGGAGAAGGTCTCCGCCATGCTCGGCAAGCTGAAGGACGCCGAGAAGGAGATCGAGAAGTTCCGCGCCGAGAAGGTGCTCCAGGCCGCCGCCGGTCTCGTCGAGTCCGCCAAGGACGTGCACGGCGTCGCCGTGGTCACCGGCCAGGTCCCGGACGGCACCACACCGGACGATCTGCGCAAGCTGGTCCTCGACGTGCGCGGCCGCATCCAGGGCGGACGGGCCGTCGTCGTCGCCCTGTTCGCCGTCAACAACGGCAAGCCGCTGACGGTCATCGCCACCAACGAGGCCGCCCGCGAGCGCGGTCTCAAGGCCGGCGACCTGGTCCGTACGGCCGCCAAGACCCTCGGCGGCGGCGGTGGCGGCAAGCCGGACGTCGCCCAGGGCGGCGGCCAGAACCCGGCCGCCGTCGGCGAAGCCGTCGACGCCGTCGAGCGGCTCGTTGCGGAAACGGCCAAGTGAGCGACGGCACACAGGCGAGTGGCGACGGCCCGGGCATGCGCCGCGGCCGTCGCCTGGCGATCGACGTCGGCGACGCCCGTATCGGCGTCGCCTCGTGCGATCCCGACGGGATCCTCGCCACACCGGTGGAGACGGTCCCGGGCCGGGACATCCCCGCAGCTCAGCGTCGGCTCAAGCAACTCGTCGAGGAGTACGAGCCCATCGAGGTCGTCGTCGGCCTGCCCCGCTCCCTCAAGGGCGGCGAGGGCCCGGCCGCGGTCAAGGTCAGGGGCTTCGCCCAGGAACTGGCCCGCATGATCGCGCCCGTTCCGGTCAGGCTCCTGGACGAGCGGATGACGACCGTGACGGCCAGTCAGGGACTGCGCGCCTCGGGTGTGAAGTCGAAGAAGGGCCGGTCGGTCATCGATCAGGCAGCCGCTGTGATCATCCTGCAGCAGGCGCTCGAATCCGAACGGGTGTCAGGTAAAGCTCCCGGCGAGGGCGTCGAAGTGGTTATCTGATCGCGATACTGTAACGTTCCGCGCGATGCGCCGGTGTTCGAACAGCCGGAGCACAAAGAGAGGCGGGACGGGAGCCGGATCTTCAGCAGCCGCGTGACCGCCGCCTCGCGGCTCTAGGGGATCGATGACTGAGTATGGCCGGGGCCCCGGCTCCGAACCGTGGCATCCCGAGGACCCGTTGTTCGGGGACGGCGGATGGGAAGGGCAGCAGGCCCACACGGGGCGGCAGGCTGCCTACGGCGGCCAGCCGCAGCACTATCCGGAGCAGCCGCAGCAGCCGCAGCACTACGGCGACTGGGGCAACGGCCAGCAGGACGCATACGGTCAGGCGCAGCAGTACCAGCAGCAGGGTCAGCAGTACCCGCAGCAGTACGACCAGCAGCACTACACGGGCCACGGGCAGCAGTCGTACGACAACAACGGCTGGGCGACCGGCAGTCACTCGCAGGGCCGGTACCCCGACCCCGGCGATCCTTACGGGCAGCAGGCCGCGGCGTACGGCGGTGAGCAGCGCGACTACTACGGCACGCCCGGGGCGTACCCGCCGCCGGAGCCGCCGAGCCGCAGGCAGGCCGAGCCGGAGCCGCCGGAGACGGACTGGGATCCGGGCCCCGACCAGGGCGAACACGCCTTCTTCGCCGGTGGCGGTGATGATGACGACGACTTCGACGACGAGTCGGGCAGCGGCCGGGGCCGCGGCGACCGGCGGGGCCGGGGCGGCAAGCCCAAGAAGCGCCGCAGCGGGCTCGCCTGTCTGGTGGTCGTGGGCGTGTTCGGCGCGGGCGTCGCCGGAGTCGGATATTTCGGTTATCAGTTTTACCAGGATCGTTTCGGCTCGGCTCCCGACTACGCCGGGGAAGGCACCAGCGAGACCGTCACCGTCGAGATCCCGAAGGGCGCGCTCGGCAACCAGATCGGCCAGGCGCTCAAGCAGGCCGGTGTCGTCAAGAGCGTCGATGCCTTCGTGGCCGCCCAGTCGCAGAACCCCGACGGAAAGTCGATCCAGGCCGGCGCCTATCTGCTGCACAAGCAGATGTCCGCCGAGAGCGCCGTCGCAATGATGCTCGACCCGAAGAGCCAGAACAACGTTCTGGTCCGGCCGGGCGAGCGCAATGTGGCCGTCTACAAGGCGATCGACGAACAACTCGATCTGTCGTCCGGCACCACGAAGAAGATCGCCGAGCAGAAATACAAGAGCCTCGGACTGCCGGACTGGGCCAACGACAACGGTGACATCAAGGACCCGTTGGAGGGCTTCCTCTATCCGGGCACCTATCCCGCCGCCAAGGGCATGAAGCCCGAAGCGGTGCTGAAGGCGATGGTGTCCCAGGCCGCCAACAAGTACGAGACGCTCGACCTGGAGGCCAAGGCCGAGGCGCTCAAGCTGGACAGCCCGTTGCAGGTCATCACGGTCGCCAGCCTCGTCCAGGCCGAGGGCAAGACCGACGACGACTACCGCAAGATGGCGGAAGTGGTCTACAACCGCCTCGACCGCGCGAACCCCGAGACCTACGGTCTGCTGCAGTTCGACTCGACCTTCAATTACCTGAAGGGCGAGAGCAACATCAATATCAGCGAATCCGAGATCAACAAGAATCAGGACCCGTACAACACGTACACGCAGAAGGGTCTGCCGCCCGGACCGATCGGCAACCCGGGCGAGGGTGCGATCAAGGGAACGTTGAATCCGACCGATCAGGGCTGGTACTACTTCGTCGCGGTGGACGGTGTGAGCAAGACCGAATTCGCCAAGACGCACGAAGAATTCCAGAGGCTCAAGGACAAGTTCAATGAGAGCTCGGGCAACTGACGCCCGCCGGGCCGCCGTACTCGGCAAGCCCATCGCCCACTCCCTCTCCCCGGTGCTGCACCGGGCCGCCTACGAGGAACTGGGGCTCACTGACTGGTCGTACGACCGGTTCGAGGTCGACGAGGCCGCGTTGCCCGGATTCTTCGCGGAACTCGGGCCGGAGTGGGCCGGGTTGTCGTTGACCATGCCGCTCAAGCGCGCCGTCATCCCGCTGCTGGACGAGATCAGCGAGACGGCGTCCTCGGTCGATGCCGTCAACACGGTCGTGTGCACCGAGGACGGCCGCCGCGTCGGCGACAACACCGACATCCCCGGCATGGTCGCCGCGCTGCGCGAACACGGCATCGAGCAGGTCGACTCGGCCGCGATCCTCGGCGCCGGCGCCACGGCGTCCTCCGCGCTGGCCGCGCTCGCCCGCGTCTGCACCGGCGAGGTCGTGGCGTACGTACGCAGCGAGGCACGCGCCGCCGAGATGCGGCAGTGGGGCGAGCGGCTAGATGTGGAGGTCCGTACGGCGGACTGGGCCGACGCGGAACGGGCGTTGCACGCGCCGCTGGTGATCGCGACCACCCCGGCCGGTACGACCGACGCCCTCGCCGCCGCCGTACCGGAGCGGCCCGCCACCCTGTTCGACGTGCTGTACGACCCCTGGCCGACCGCCCTCGCGGCGCGCTGGTCCATGTTCGGCGGAGCCGTCGTCAGCGGGCTTGACCTGCTGGTGCATCAGGCGGTGCTGCAGGTGGAGCAGATGACGGGGCGGTCCCCGGCGCCCCTGGAGGCCATGCGAAAAGCGGGAGAGCGCGCCCTCGCGAACCGCTAGGATCCGCTGAGTTCCGCAGGGGGCGGAGAGGATCGAGGGGGAGTACAAGCAGTGTCCACTGGTGTGCCGCTGGCGTCCGGCAAGAGCGAGATATTCGAGGTCGTCCTGCAGTTCATGCCGGACTGGGTGCAGATCCCTGTGCTCGTCCTGGTCGTGCTGCTCGTCGTCGGGTCGTGGGTCTACAAGCTGAAGCGCAAGATCGACCAGCGCCGTGCGAGGCGCCAGGGGCAGACGGTCCAGGTGGCTATGCAGCACGAGCAGGGGCGGGGGGCCGACTACCTGGGGCCGTACGCGCCCCAGCAGCAGACCCGGCAGCAGACCCAGGAGCCGAGCGGTGCCGACTTCCTCGGCGCCTACGCCCCGCAGCAGGCGCAGGCGGCACAGCCGAGCGCGCAGGGCAGCGGCGCCGACCACCTGGGTGCGTACGCCCCGCAGCAGCCGCAGGGCAACGGCCCCGCGTGATCCGAGCTCACGTCCGCCTGGTGGACCGGCGGCCGGGGCCCGGCGCCGGACGTGGGAGGATCGAAGGTGGCGTGCCGGGGCCGCGCACCTGGTCGCGCCGTCGACGTACGCCAGGACGCGCGTACGCAGGGCAGTACCAGGGCGCGAACACTGAGGAGCACCGTTGAGCAGGTTGCGCTGGCTGACCGCGGGGGAGTCCCACGGTCCCGCACTCGTGGCGACGCTGGAGGGCCTTCCCGCCGGCGTGCCGATCACCACGGAGATGGTGGCGGACCACCTGGCCCGGCGCCGGCTCGGCTACGGACGCGGTGCGCGCATGAAGTTCGAGCGCGACGAGGTCACCTTCATCGGCGGCGTCCGGCACGGTCTCACCCTCGGTTCCCCGGTCGCGATCATGGTGGGCAACAGCGAGTGGCCCAAGTGGGAGCAGGTCATGGCGGCCGACCCGGTCGACCCGGAGATCCTCGCCGGCCTCGCCCGCAACGCGCCGCTGACCCGGCCCCGGCCCGGCCACGCCGACCTCGCGGGCATGCAGAAGTACGGCTTCGACGAGGCCCGGCCGATCCTGGAGCGCGCCTCCGCCCGTGAGACCGCCGCCCGTGTGGCGCTGGGCGCGGTGGCCCGGTCGTACCTCAAGGAGACGGTCGGCATCGAGATTGTCAGCCATGTCGTGGAGCTGGCTTCGGCGAAGGCGCCGCAGGGCGTGTACCCGACGCCGGCGGATGTCGAGAAGCTGGACGCCGACCCGGTGCGCTGCCTGGACGCGGACGCGTCGAAGGCGATGGTCGCGGAGATCGACCAGGCGCACAAGGACGGCGACACCCTCGGTGGCGTGGTCGAGATCCTGGCGTACGGCGTCCCCGTCGGCCTCGGCTCGCATGTGCACTGGGACCGCAAGCTGGACGCCCGGCTCGCCGGCGCGCTCATGGGCATCCAGGCCATCAAGGGCGTCGAGGTCGGTGACGGCTTCGAGCTGGCGCGGGTGCCCGGCTCCAAGGCGCACGACGAGATCGTGAACACGCCGGAGGGCATCCGCCGCGTCTCCGGCCGCTCCGGCGGCACCGAGGGCGGTCTCACCACCGGTGAGCTGCTGCGGGTGCGGGCCGCGATGAAGCCGATCGCGACCGTGCCGAGGGCCCTGCAGACCGTCGACGTGACGACCGGCGAGGCGACGCAGGCGCACCACCAGCGCTCCGACGTCTCCGCTGTTCCGGCCGCCGGTATCGTCGCCGAGGCCATGGTGGCGCTCGTCCTCGCGGACGCGGTGGCGGAGAAGTTCGGCGGCGACAGCGTGCCCGAGACGCGCCGCAACGTGCGGTCCTACCTCGACAACCTGGCCATCCGGTGAGCGCAGCGCCTGTGATCGTGCTGGTCGGGCCGATGGGCGTGGGCAAGTCCACGGTCGGGCAGTTGCTGGCCGATCGGCTCGGCGTCGGCTACCGGGACACCGATGACGACATCGTGACCGAACAGGGCCGGACCATCGCGGAGATCTTCGTCGACGAGGGCGAGCCCGCCTTCCGGGCGATCGAGAAGCTGGCCGTGCGCCGGGCACTCGCCGAGCACGACGGTGTCCTCGCGCTGGGCGGCGGCTCGATCCTGGACGAGGACACGCGGGCGCTGCTGGACGGGCAGCGGGTCGTGTACCTGTCGATGGACGTCGAGGAGGCGGTCAAGCGCACCGGCCTGAACGCCGCCCGCCCGCTGCTCGCGGTCAACCCGCGCAAGCAGTGGCGCGAGCTGATGGAGGCCCGACGGCATCTGTACGAGGGGGTGGCCACGGCGGTCGTGGCCACCGACGGCCGAACGCCCGAAGAGGTCACTCAAGCCGCCCTGGACGCACTGGAGTTGAAGGACGCATGACTGAGGCAGTGACGAGGATCCAGGTCGGCGGTACCGCGGGCAGCGAGCCGTACGAGGTCCTGGTGGGCCGTCAGCTCCTGGGCGAGCTGGGCGGGTTGGTCGGCCCCCGGGTCAAGCGGGTCGCCGTCATCCACCCGGAGGCGCTGGCCGAGACCGGCGAGGCGCTGCGGGCCGATCTGGCCGAGCAGGGCTTTGAGGCGGTCGCCATCCAGGTGCCGAACGCGGAGGAGGCCAAGACCGCCGAGGTCGCCGCCTACTGCTGGAAGGCGCTGGGCCAGTCCGGCTTCACCCGCTCCGACGTGATCGTCGGTGTGGGCGGCGGTGCGACCACCGACCTGGCCGGGTTCGTGGCGGCGACCTGGCTGCGCGGGGTGCGCTGGATCGCGGTCCCGACCACCGTGCTGGCCATGGTGGACGCGGCGGTCGGCGGCAAGACCGGCATCAACACCGCCGAGGGCAAGAACCTGGTGGGTGCCTTCCATCCGCCGGCCGGCGTGCTGTGCGACCTGGCCGCACTGGAGTCCCTGCCGGTCAACGACTATGTGTCGGGTCTCGCGGAGATCATCAAGGCCGGTTTCATCGCCGACCCGGCGATCCTGGAGCTGATCGAGGCCGACCCCGAGGCCGCGCGCACCCCGGCCGGTCCGCACACCGCCGAGCTGATCGAGCGCTCGATCCGGGTCAAGGCCGAGGTCGTCTCCTCGGACCTGAAGGAGTCGGGTCTGCGGGAGATCCTCAACTACGGCCACACGCTCGGCCACGCGATCGAGAAGAACGAGCGCTACAAGTGGCGGCACGGTGCGGCGGTCGCCGTCGGTATGCATTTCGCCGCCGAACTGGGGCGTCTCGCCGGGCGGTTGGACGACGCGACGGCGGACCGGCACCGCACGATCCTCGAATCGGTGGGCCTTCCGCTGCACTACCGCTACGACCAGTGGCCCAAGCTGCTGCAGACGATGAAGGTGGACAAGAAGTCCCGCGGTGACCTGCTGCGCTTCATCGTCCTGGACGGCCTGGCCAAGCCCACGGTGTTGGAGGGACCGGACCCGGCCGTGCTGCTCGCCGCGTACGGCGAAGTCGGCCAGTAAGTCCGCCGAACCACCCTTCCGTCCGATTCGCCTGTGGCGATGGGCACTTCAGACCGCCACCGGCCGTTCACCAATCGGCGGCCGGGGGCGGTACCGTTCGGTAGCGGACGGGTTTCGTGCCCGCTGCCAGCGTCAATGGCCATGGAAGACGAGACGGAGTGGCACCGGATGCAGCACGCAGTGGGTTCTCCGCTGCCGCCGCCCCACCAGTCGGGGCACGGCTGGGCGCCGGCCGCACAGCCCCCGGGTGCGCACCACCCGGGGCACCAGGGACCCGCCCCGCACCAGGGCTCCGCACCGGTGCCCCCGCCGCCCCCGGCGCCGGGCTTCACCCCTCCCGGACCGGCCCCGCACGTGCCACAGCCCGCCCCGGTCCCGTCGGTTCCTGACACCACGGGCCACGTACCCCTGCCGCCCGGCGGCCCCGTCGGCATGCCGAGCGTCCCACCCGCCACGACGGCACCCGACCCGGCGACCACGACCATCGCGGTCCTGCTGATCGGGCCGGCGGGGGCCGGCAAGACGAGTGTCGCCAAGTACTGGGCGGACCACCGCCGGGTCCCCACGGCCCACATCAGCCTCGACGACGTACGCGAATGGGTCCGCTCGGGCTTCGCCGACCCGCAGTCCGGGTGGAACGACCATTCCGAGGCCCAGTACCGCCTCGCCCGCCGCACCTGCGGCTTCGCCGCGCGGAACTTCCTTGCCAACGGCATCTCGTGCGTCCTCGACGACGCCGTCTTCCCCGACCGCCCGGTGGTCGGCCTCGGCGGCTGGAAGCGTCACGTCGGCCCCGGGCTGCTGCCGGTGGTCCTGCTCCCGGGCCTGGAGATAGTCCTGGAGCGCAACGCCGAACGCTCGGGCAACCGCCGCCTCACCGACGAGGAGGTCGCCCGTATCCACGGCCGCATGGCGGGCTGGTACGGCTCGGGCCTGCCGATCATCGACAATTCCCAGCTGGACGTCCCACAGACGGCGCAGGTGTTGGACGATGTGCTGGCGCGTTCCATAGCCAGCCCACCCAAGTGGTAGCCAACTTCTAGGGGCGCGGGGAACCGCGTGAGCAACCCCCACTTCACCCGCGGACGGCGCACCACCACGCGCGGCACCCCGGTCCCCGACCACACTCCCCAACCCGCACATTCCGGACACCGCCCACTCAGACCTCCTCAACCGGCGCCAAACCGGCGGAGCTCTTACGCTCGGGTCATGTCAGAGGTGTACGCCGCCCGGCGAACCCGGGTACGGGAATGCTGCCAAGCCGGCGGCAGCGCCGCCGCGCTGATCTCCCGCCCCGCCAACGTGCGCTACCTCGCGGGCGCCGCCCCGCAGGGCGCCGTCCTGCTGCTAGGCAGGACCGAGGACCTGCTGCTGTGTGCCGGTCCGCCGGAAAGCCGGCCGGCCGAGGGCCGCCCCGACGAGGCGCTGCGCCTCCAGACCCTGCCCGGCAACGGCGGCGACCCGGCCGTCGCGGCGGCCGACCTCGCGGCAGCGCAGGGCGCCGACGCGCTTGCCGTGGAGGAACACCACCTCACCGTCGCCCGCCACAGAGCCATGCGCTCCGTAGTGCCCCGTCTGCGCCTCACCGACCTCGGCGGCGCGGTCGAACAGCTCCGCGTCGTCAAGGACGAGGAGGAGATCTCCTGCCTCCGCATCGGCGCGGAGATCGCCGACCAGGCCCTGGGCGAGCTGCTCGAATCCATCCTCGTCGGCCGCACGGAGCGCCATCTCGCCCTCGAACTCGAACGGCGCCTCGTCGATCACGGCGCCGACGGCCCCGCCTTCCCCACCGCCGTCGCCACCGGCCCGAACTCCGGCCGACGCGCACATCGGCCCACCGACCGCCGGGTCGAGGAGGGCGATTTCCTCTCCGTCTGCCTCGGAGCCACCTACCGTGGCTATCGCTGCGAGATCGGCCGTACGTTCGTGATCGGCACGTCCCCCGCGGACTGGCAGATCGAGCTGTACGACCTGGTCTTCGCCGCTCAGCGCGCCGGACGGGAGAGCCTGGCGCCCGGTGCCGCCTACCGCGACGTGGACCGTGCCGCGCGTCAGGTGCTGGACTCCGCGGGGTACGCGGAGGGCCTTCCGGCGCTGACTGGGCACGGCGTGGGACTCGAAATCGACGAGGACCCGCAGTTGGCTCCCGCGGCCATGGGTAAACTGGACGCTTGCGTGCCGGTCACCGTCGAGCCTGGGGTCCACCTCCCGGGCCGGGGCGGCGTCCGGATCGATGACACGCTCGTCGTCCGCCCCGAGGCGGACGGCGGACCCGAGCTACTCACCATCACGACCAAGGAGCTGCTCGCGCTGTAGTGCGTGCCCCGGGGTCGTCCACGTCAGTCCAGGAGATTCCGCAACCGTGGCTTCCACGAACGACCTCAAGAACGGCATGGTGCTCAAGCTCGACGGCGGCCAGCTGTGGTCCGTCGTCGAGTTCCAGCACGTCAAGCCCGGCAAGGGCCCGGCCTTCGTGCGCACCAAGCTCAAGAACGTGCTCTCCGGGAAGGTCGTCGACAAGACCTTCAACGCCGGCGTCAAGGTCGAGACGGCCACCGTCGACAAGCGGGACATGCAGTTCTCCTACATGGACGGCGAGTACTTCGTCTTCATGGACATGGAGACCTACGACCAGCTCATGGTCGACCGCAAGGCCGTCGGCGACGCCGCCAACTTCCTGATCGAGGGCTTCATGGCCACCGTCGCCCAGCACGAGGGCGAGGTGCTCTTCGTCGAGCTCCCGGCCGCCGTCGAGCTGGTCATCCAGGAGACCGAGCCGGGCGTCCAGGGCGACCGCTCCACCGGTGGCACCAAGCCCGCCACCCTGGAGACCGGCCACCAGATCCAGGTCCCGCTCTTCATCACCACCGGTGAGAAGATCAAGGTCGACACCCGCACCAGCGACTACCTCGGCCGGGTGAACAGCTAAATTGGCTGCCCGCAACACGGCCCGCAAGCGAGCCTTCCAGATCCTCTTCGAGGGTGACCAGCGCGGCGCCGATGTCCTGACGGTCCTCGCGGACTGGATCCGGCTCTCCCGGACCGACACCCGGCAGCCGCCGGTGAGCGAGTACACGATGCAGCTCGTCGAGGGCTACGCGCAGCGCGCGAGGCGCATCGACGAGCTGATCGCGCAGTACTCCGTCGGCTGGACGCTCGACCGGATGCCGGTCGTGGACCGCAACATCCTGCGCCTCGGCGCGTACGAGCTGATCTGGGTCGACGAGACCCCGGACGCCGTCGTGCTGGACGAGATGGTGCAGCTGGCGAAGGAGTTCTCCACGGACGAGTCGCCCTCGTTCGTCAACGGTCTCCTCGGCCGGCTCAAGGACCTGAAGCCCTCGCTGCGCCGCGAGGAAGCGTAAGGGGCTTCCGAAGACGCGGGAGGGCCCCGCAGCAACCGCTGCGGGCCCTCCCGCGTCTTCCTGTGCCTCCGGGGGCCTTCTCAGCCGTCAGAACGCCGCCGGGGTGGCCGCAACCCCACGGTTGCGGCCACCCCGGCGGTACGTTTCTGCTCAGCCGTGGAGCGCTCAGCCCTCCTCGGCGTGCGAGACCGCGCGGCGCGCGTCCGCGTCCAGCACACCCCAGCTGATCAGCTGCTCGGTGAGGACCGAGGGCGACTGGTCGTAGATGACGGCGAGTGTGCGCAGGTCGTCCTGGCGGATCGAGAGCACCTTGCCGTTGTAGTCACCGCGCTGCGACTGGATGGTCGCGGCATAGCGCTGCAGGGGACCCGCCTTCTCGGCCGGCACGTGGGCGAGCCGCTCCAGGTCCAGCACCAGCTTGGGCGGCGGCTCGGCGGCCCCGCCCGGCGTGGTGCCCGGCAGCAGTTCCTGCACCGGAACGCCGTAGAAATCCGCCAACTCGGCAAGGCGCTGGACGGTCACGGCGCGGTCGCCGCGCTCGTAGGAACCGACCACGACGGCCTTCCAGCGTCCCTGGGACTTCTCCTCGACACCGTGGAGGGAAAGGCCCTGCTGGGTGCGGATGGCCCGGAGTTTGGCCCCGAGCTGTTTGGCGTATTCGCTGGACATATAGCTCCCCGGACACTGTGTCGACGCGACTGGCTTTGGGTTCCATGCCGCGCGGTTGGTAACTCACTGTGAGGTTACGCAGCGTTACTCTGGCCCGTCAAGCCGAATGGTCCACACCGACGCTTCCGTGCCGGCGGTGGCCGATTGGGCCAAGGGGGTGATGAGACGCGCCCCGGCGGCCTGCTACGGTGGATGGCGCAAACCAGACGTCCTTTAAGGTCCGTCCCGTGAGGCGGAGAAGGAGGTCCTTTTCGTATGGACAGGCTCCAGGACACGCAAGCGTCCGACGCCAGGCCCGTTCTCGAAGGCCCTGACATCGCGCGGGTGTTGACCCGCATCGCCCACGAGATCGTCGAACGCGCCAAGGGCGCCGACGACGTGGTGCTCCTCGGCATTCCCACCCGAGGCGTCTTCCTCGCCCAGCGGCTCGCGGCCAAGCTCGAGGAGATCACCGAGCGCAAGATGCCGGTCGGCTCGCTCGACATCACGATGTACCGCGACGACCTGCGCATGCACCCGCCGCGTGCGCTCGCCCGCACCGAGATCCCCGGTGACGGCATCGACGGTCGCCTCGTCATCCTCGTCGACGACGTCCTCTTCTCCGGCCGCACCATCCGGGCCGCCCTGGACGCCCTGAACGACATCGGGCGTCCGCGCGCGGTCCAGCTCGCGGTGCTCGTCGACCGGGGCCACCGCGAACTGCCCATCCGCGCCGACTACGTCGGCAAGAACATCCCCACGTCGCTGCGGGAGACGGTCAAGGTCCAGCTCGCCGAGGAGGACGGTCGGGACACCGTGCTGCTCGGTGCCAAGCAGACCTCCCAGTAGCGCCCTCGGCGTACGCCGCTGTCGTACGCCCGCTCAGTGCGCCCTGGTGCGCACCCGTCTGCCCCGATTCTCCCTGAATCAACTGCCTTACGGAGCCTGACAGATGCAGCGTCATCTCATCTCGGCCGCCGACCTCACCCGCGAAGACGCCGTCCTGATCCTCGACACCGCCGAGGAGATGGCCCGGGTGGCCGACCGGCCGATCAAGAAGTTGCCGACCCTGCGCGGCCGTACCGTCGTGAACCTCTTCTTCGAGGACTCCACGCGCACGCGTATCTCCTTCGAGGCCGCCGAGAAGCGGCTGTCGGCGGACGTCATCAACTTCACCGCCAAGGGGTCGAGCGTGTCCAAGGGCGAGTCCCTGAAGGACACCGCCCAGACCCTGGAGGCCATGGGCGTCGACGCCGTCGTCATCCGGCACGGCGCCTCCGGAGCGCCGTACCGCCTGGCCAACTCGGGCTGGATCGACGCGGCCGTGATCAACGCCGGCGACGGCACCCACCAGCACCCCACCCAGGCCCTGTTGGACGCCTTCACCATGCGGCGCCGGCTCGTCGGCCGGGACGCCGGGATAGGGCAGGACCTCGACGGGCGACGCATCACGATCGTCGGCGACGTCCTGCACAGCCGCGTCGCCCGCTCCAACGTCGACCTGCTGCACACCCTCGGCGCCGAGGTCACCCTGGTCGCCCCGCCGACCCTGGTGCCGGTCGGCGTCGAGACCTGGCCCTGCGAGGTCTCGTACGACCTCGACAGCACGCTTCCGAAGTCCGACGCGGTGATGATGCTGCGCGTGCAGCGCGAGCGGATGAACGCCGCGTTCTTCCCGACCGAGCGCGAGTACTCACGGCGCTACGGCCTCGACGGCGACCGCATGGCGCGGATGCCCGAGCACGCCATCGTGATGCACCCCGGTCCGATGGTGCGCGGTATGGAGATCACCGCCGGGGTCGCCGACTCGGAGCGCTGCACCGCCATCGAGCAGGTCGCAAACGGAGTCTCCATCCGGATGGCCGTTCTGTACCTGCTGCTCGGCGGAAACGAGCCCGCCGCCACCCACACCCGTACCGAGGAGAAGTAAGACAGATGAGCAAGATCCTGATCCGTGGTGCGAAGGTGCTCGGCGGCGAGCCGCAGGACGTGCTGATCGACGGTGCCGTCATCGAGGCGGTCGGTACGGGGCTCTCGGACGAGGGTGCCCACGTCGTCGACGCGGCGGGCAAGGTGCTGCTGCCGGGCCTGGTCGACCTGCACACGCACCTGCGTGAGCCCGGCCGCGAGGACTCCGAGACCGTGCTGACCGGCACCCGCGCGGCGGCCACCGGCGGTTTCACCGCCGTGTTCGCCATGGCCAACACCTTCCCGGTCGCCGACACCGCCGGTGTCGTCGAGCAGGTCTGGCGACTGGGCCGGGAGCACGGCTACTGCGACGTTCAGCCGATCGGCGCCGTCACGGTCGGCCTGGAGGGCAAGAAGCTCGCCGAGCTGGGCGCCATGCACGAGTCGGCCGCCGGTGTCACCGTCTTCTCCGACGACGGCAAGTGCGTCGACGACGCCGTGATCATGCGCCGCGCGCTGGAGTACGTGAAGGCCTTCGGCGGCGTCGTCGCCCAGCACGCGCAGGAGCCGCGGCTGACCGAGGGCGCCCAGATGAACGAGGGCATCGTCTCCGCCGAACTGGGGCTGGGCGGCTGGCCCGCGGTGGCCGAGGAATCGATCATCGCCCGGGACGTCCTGCTCGCCGAGCACGTCGGCTCGCGCGTCCACATCTGCCACCTGTCGACCGCCGGATCCGTGGAGATCGTGCGCTGGGCCAAGTCCCGCGGCATCGACGTCACCGCCGAGGTCACCCCGCACCACCTCCTCCTCACCGACGAACTGGTGCGCACCTACAACCCGGTCTACAAGGTCAACCCGCCGCTGCGCACCGAGCGTGACGTCATGGCGCTGCGCGAGGCGCTCGCCGACGGCACGATCGACATCGTCGCCACCGACCACGCCCCGCACCCGCACGAGGACAAGGACTGCGAGTGGGCCGCGGCCGCCATGGGGATGGTCGGCCTGGAGACCGCGCTGTCAGTGGTGCAGGAGACCATGGTGGACACCGGGCTCCTCACCTGGGCCGGGGTCGCCGAGCGCATGTCCTTCAAGCCCGCGCAGATCGGGCAGGCGAAGGGGCACGGCCGTCCCGTCTCGGCTGGTGAGCCCGCGAACCTCACGCTCGTCGACACGGCATACCGTGGGTCCGTGGACCCCGCGGGCTTCGCCTCGCGCAGCCGCAACACCCCGTACGAGGGGCGTGAGCTGCCGGGCCGTGTGACGCACACGTGGCTCCGGGGCAAGGCCACGCTCGTCGACGGGAAGCTCACGTGACACCTGCAACACTGCTCGCAGCCGGCACCGGACTCGCGGCCGAGGAGAAGTCGGCCGAAGTGACCGACTGGGCCGCCCGCATCGGCTGGGTCGTCGGACTCGCCCTCTTCATCGCGCTCGTCTACTGGCTGATGCGCGAGGGCTGGAAGTGGCGCGGCACGCTCCAGGGCGACCTGCCCGAGCTGCCCAGCGCGCCGGACGACCCCGGCCCGGCGAGACTGAGCATGAGCGGCCGCTACCACGGCTCCACCACCGCCGGTCAGTGGCTGGACCGCATCGTGGCGCACGGCCTGGGCACCCGCAGCCGGGTCGAGCTCACGCTGACGGACGCGGGACTGGACGTCGTACGCCCCGGCGCGGCCGACTTCTTCGTCCCGGCCGAGCAGCTGCGCGAGGCCCGGCTCGACAAGGGCATCGCCGGCAAGGTCCTGACCGAGGGCGGGCTGCTCATCGTGACCTGGGCGCACGGCGAGCGGCTGATCGACTCCGGGTTCCGCTCGGACCACGCGGCGGAGCACAACGAGTGGGTCGACGTCATTAACTCCATGATCAAGAACAACAGCACGGAAGGCGCCGAACGATGACGACCTCCACGAAGGGGAACGCCTCGCACAGGAAAGAGGTGTCTCCCGCGGTACTCGTCCTGGAGGACGGCCGGATGTTCCGCGGCCGCGCCTACGGGGCCGTGGGGGTGACCTTCGGCGAGGCCGTGTTCTCCACCGGCATGACCGGCTACCAGGAGACCCTCACCGACCCGTCGTACCACCGCCAGGTCGTCGTCATGACCGCCCCGCACGTCGGCAACACCGGCGTCAACGACGAGGACCCGGAGAGCAAGCGGATCTGGGTCGCCGGCTATGTCGTGCGCGACCCCGCGCGCGTGCCGTCCAACTGGCGCTCCCGCCGCTCGCTGGACGAGGAGCTGCGCCACCAGGGTGTCGTCGGGATCTCCGGCATCGACACACGTGCGCTCACCCGCCACCTGCGCGAGCGCGGCGCCATGCGCGTCGGCATCTTCTCCGGCAACGCGCTCCCCGACGAGGGCACCATGCTCGCCGAGGTCCGGCAGGCCCCCGAGATGAAGGGCGCCGACCTCTCCGCCGAGGTCGCCACCAAGGAGACGTACGTCGTCCCGGCGATCGGCGAGAAGAGGTTCACCGTCGCCGCCGTCGACCTCGGCATCAAGGGCATGACCCCGCACCGCATGGCCGAGCGCGGCATCGAGGTGCACGTACTGCCCGCGACGGCGACCGCCGAGGACGTGTTCGCCGTGAACCCGGACGGTGTGTTCTTCTCCAACGGCCCCGGCGACCCGGCCACCGCCGACCACCCGGTCTCCGTGATGCAGGCGGTCCTGGAGCGCGGCACCCCGCTCTTCGGCATCTGCTTCGGCAACCAGATCCTGGGACGGGCGCTGGGCTTCGGCACCTACAAGCTGAAGTACGGCCACCGCGGCATCAACCAGCCGGTGCAGGACCGTACGACCGGCAAGGTCGAGGTCACCGCCCACAACCACGGCTTCGCCGTGGACGCACCGCTCGACCAGGTCTCCGAGACCCCCTACGGCCGCGCCGAGGTCTCTCACGTCTGCCTCAACGACAACGTGGTGGAGGGCCTCCAGCTCCTCGACAAGCCGGCCTTCAGCGTCCAGTACCACCCCGAAGCGGCAGCGGGCCCGCACGACGCCGCCTACCTGTTCGACCGCTTCGTATCCCTGATGGAGGGCCAGCGTGCCTAAGCGCACCGATATCCAGTCCGTCCTGGTCATCGGCTCCGGCCCGATCGTCATCGGCCAGGCCGCCGAGTTCGACTACTCCGGCACGCAGGCGTGCCGCGTCCTGAAGTCCGAGGGCCTGCGCGTCATCCTCGTGAACTCCAACCCGGCGACGATCATGACCGACCCGGAGATCGCCGACGCCACATACGTCGAGCCGATCACCCCGGAGTTCGTCGAGAAGATCATCGCCAAGGAGCGTCCGGACGCCCTGCTGCCCACCCTGGGCGGCCAGACGGCCCTCAACACCGCGATCTCGCTGCACGAGGCGGGCACGCTGGAGAAGTACGGCGTCGAGCTGATCGGCGCCAATGTCGAGGCCATCAACAAGGGCGAGGACCGCGACCTCTTCAAGGACGTCGTCGAGGCCGTCCGCGGCAAGATCGGCCACGGCGAGTCGGCCCGCTCGGTCATCTGCCACTCCATGGACGACGTCCTCAAGGGCGTCGAGACCCTCGGCGGCTACCCGGTCGTCGTCCGCCCCTCCTTCACCATGGGCGGCGCCGGCTCCGGCTTCGCCCACGACGAGGAGGAGCTGCGCCGCATCGCCGGCCAGGGCCTGACCCTGTCTCCCACCACCGAGGTGCTCCTGGAGGAGTCCATCCTCGGCTGGAAGGAGTACGAGCTGGAGCTGATGCGCGACAAGCACGACAACGTCGTGGTCGTCTGCTCCATCGAGAACTTCGACCCGATGGGCGTGCACACCGGTGACTCGATCACCGTCGCGCCCGCGATGACGCTCACCGACCGCGAGTACCAGACCCTGCGCGACATCGGCATCGCCGTCATCCGCGAGGTCGGCGTCGACACCGGCGGCTGCAACATCCAGTTCGCGGTGAACCCCGAGGACGGTCGCGTGATCGTCATCGAGATGAACCCGCGCGTGTCGCGTTCCTCGGCGCTCGCCTCCAAGGCGACCGGCTTCCCGATCGCCAAGATCGCCGCGAAGCTGGCCGTCGGCTACACCCTCGACGAGATCCCGAACGACATCACGCAGGAGACCCCGGCCTCCTTCGAGCCGACGCTCGACTACGTGGTCGTGAAGGCGCCGCGCTTCGCCTTCGAGAAGTTCCCGCAGGCCGACTCCACGCTGACGACCACCATGAAGTCCGTCGGCGAGGCCATGGCCATCGGCCGCAACTTCACCGAGGCCTTCCAGAAGGCGCTGCGCTCGCTGGAGAAGAAGGGCAGCCAGTTCACCTTCGTCGGCGAGCCCGGCGACAAGGAGGAGCTGCTGCGGGAGGCCGTACGGCCCACGGACGGCCGTATCAACGCCGTCATGGGAGCCATCCGCGCGGGCGCCACCCAGGAGGAGGTCTTCGAGTACACGAAGATCGACCCCTGGTTCGTCGACCAGCTCTTCCTGATCAAGGAGATCGCCGACGAGATCGCCGAGGCCCCGGAGCTGACCCGCGAGCTGCTCGCCGAGGCCAAGCGGCACGGCTTCTCCGACCAGCAGATCGGCGAGATCCGCGGCCTGCGCGAGGACGTCGTGCGCGAGGTGCGGCACGCGCTGGGCATCCGGCCGGTCTACAAGACGGTCGACACCTGCGCCGCCGAGTTCGCCGCGCGGACGCCGTACTTCTACTCCTCCTACGACGAGGAGACCGAGGTCGCCTCGCGCGAGAAGCCGGCCGTCATCATCCTGGGCTCCGGGCCCAACCGCATCGGCCAGGGCATCGAGTTCGACTACTCCTGCGTCCACGCCTCCTTCGCGCTGAGCGACGCCGGGTACGAGACGGTGATGGTCAACTGCAACCCGGAGACCGTCTCCACCGACTACGACACCTCCGACCGCCTGTACTTCGAGCCGCTGACGCTGGAGGACGTGCTGGAGATCGTCCACGCGGAGCAGCAGGCCGGTCCGGTGGCGGGCGTCGTCGTCCAGCTGGGCGGTCAGACCCCGCTGGGCCTCGCGCAGGCGCTGAAGGACAACGGCGTGCCGATCGTCGGCACCTCACCGGAGGCCATCCACGCCGCCGAGGACCGGGGCGCCTTCGGGCGGGTCCTGGCCGAGGCGGGCCTGCCGGCCCCCAAGCACGGCACCGCGACCACGTTCGCCGGCGCGAAGGCCATCGCCGACGAGATCGGCTACCCGGTCCTGGTGCGGCCGTCGTACGTCCTCGGTGGACGCGGCATGGAGATCGTCTACGACGAGACCCGGCTGGAGTCGTACATCGCCGAGTCGACCGAGATCAGCCCCTCGCGGCCGGTCCTCGTCGACCGGTTCCTGGACGACGCCATCGAGATCGATGTCGACGCCCTCTATGACGGCACCGAGCTCTACCTCGGCGGCGTCATGGAGCACATCGAGGAAGCCGGCATCCACTCCGGCGACTCGGCGTGCGCCCTGCCCCCGATCACGCTCGGCGGGTTCGACATCAAGCGCCTGCGGGCCTCGACGGAGGCCATCGCGAAGGGCGTCGGCGTGCGCGGCCTGATCAACATCCAGTTCGCGATGGCCGGCGACATCCTCTACGTCCTGGAGGCCAACCCGCGCGCGTCCCGTACGGTCCCCTTCACCTCGAAGGCGACCGCGGTGCCACTGGCCAAGGCCGCCGCCCGGATCTCGCTCGGCGCGACCATCGCCGAGCTGCGCGCCGAGGGCCTGCTTCCGGCGAACGGCGACGGCGGTGAGCTCCCGCTCGACGCGCCGATCTCCGTCAAGGAGGCCGTCATGCCCTGGTCGCGCTTCCGCGACATCCACGGGCGCGGCGTCGACACGGTCCTCGGCCCGGAGATGCGCTCCACCGGCGAGGTCATGGGCATCGACTCCGTCTTCGGCACGGCCTACGCCAAGTCGCAGGCCGGCGCCTACGGCCCGCTGCCGACCAAGGGCCGCGCCTTCATCTCGGTCGCCAACCGTGACAAGCGTTCGATGATCTTCCCGGCACGCGAACTCGTCGCCCACGGCTTCGAACTGCTCGCCACGTCCGGCACGGCCGAGGTGCTCAAGCGCAACGGCATAAACGCCATCGTCGTGCGCAAGCAGTCCGAGGGCACCGGCCCGAACGGCGAGAAGACCATCGTCCAGCTCATCCACGACGGCGAGGTCGACCTCATCGTCAACACCCCGTACGGCACCGGCGGCCGACTCGACGGCTACGACATCCGTACGGCGGCCGTGGCGCGGTCCGTGCCCTGCCTGACGACGGTCCAGGCGCTCGCCGCCGCCGTCCAGGGCATCGACGCCCTCAACCACGGTGATGTGGGCGTGCGTTCACTGCAGGAACACGCCGAGCATCTGACCGCGGCCCGCGACTAGCAGCCCTGAGGGGGACACCGGAGACGGTGTCCCCCTCTTCATGAGGCGCACGAGGCTTCAAGAGGACCAAGAGGACCAAGAGGGACACGGTCATGTACAAGCTTTTCTTCCGCCTGGTTTTCAAACGGATGGACCCCGAGCAGGCCCACTATCTGGCCTTCCGGTGGATTCGACTCGCCGTCCGCATCCCGGTGCTGCGCACCTTCGTCGCCGCGGCGCTGGCGCCCCGCTACGAGGAACTGCGCACCGAGGCCTTCGGGCTGCGCATGCACGGCCCCTTCGGGCTGGCCGCCGGCTTCGACAAGAACGCGGTCGCGATCGACGGGATGTCGATGCTGGGCTTCGACCACGTCGAGATCGGCACGGTGACCGGGGAGGCGCAGCCGGGCAACCCCAGGAAGCGGCTGTTCCGGCTCGTGAAGGACCGCGCGCTCATCAACCGCATGGGCTTCAACAACGAGGGCTCGCTCGCCGTGGCGGCCCGTCTGGCGTCCCGTGAGCCGGTCTTCAGGACCGTCGTCGGCGTCAACATCGGCAAGACCAAGGTCGTCCCGGAGGAGGAGGCCGTCGGCGACTACGTGAAGTCGACCGAACGGCTGGCGCCGTACGCCGACTACCTGGTCGTGAACGTGTCCTCGCCCAACACGCCCGGCCTGCGCAATCTGCAGGCCACGGAGGCCCTGCGGCCGCTCCTGAGCGCCGTCCGCGAGGCCGCCGACCGTACGGTGACCGGCCGCCGTGTGCCGCTGCTGGTGAAGATCGCGCCGGATCTCGCCGACGAGGACGTCGACGCCGTCGCCGACCTGGCCGTCGAGCTCGGCCTGGACGGGATCATCGCCACGAACACCACCATCGCGCGCGAGGGCCTCGGTTTGAAATCCGAACCCTCGCTGGTGAAGGAGACCGGCGGCCTGTCGGGTGCGCCCCTGAAGGCCCGCTCCCTGGAGGTGCTGCGGCGCCTGTACGCGCGTGTGGGCGACCGGATCACCCTCGTGGGCGTTGGCGGCATCGAGAACGCCGAGGACGCCTGGCAGCGCATCCTCGCCGGCGCCACGCTCGTGCAGGGATACAGCGCGTTCGTCTACGAGGGGCCCTTCTGGGGCCGAACCATCCACAAGGGGCTCGCCGCGCGCCTGCGCACCAGCCCGTACTCCACCCTCGCCGACGCGGTCGGCGCCGACGTGAGGAAGACCGCATGACCGAGTCCTTCGGTGCACGACTGCGCCGCGCCATGGACGAGCGCGGCCCCCTGTGCGTCGGCATCGACCCGCACGCCTCGCTGCTCGCCGAATGGGGCCTGAACGACGACGTGGCGGGCCTGGAGAGGTTCAGCCGTACGGTCGTCGAGGCGATGGCCGACCGGGTCGCCGTGCTCAAGCCACAGAGCGCCTTCTTCGAGCGCTTCGGGTCGCGGGGCGTCGCCGTCCTGGAGAGGTCGGTCGAGGAGGCGCGGGCGGCCGGTGCGCTGGTGGTGATGGACGCCAAGCGCGGCGACATCGGCTCGACCATGGCCGCGTACGCCGAGTCCTTCCTGCGCAAGGACTCCCCGCTGTTCTCGGACGCGCTGACCGTCTCGCCCTACCTCGGCTACGGCTCGCTCTCCCCGGCGATCGCGCTGGCGCGGGAGAGCGGCTCGGGCCTGTTCGTGCTGGCGCTGACCTCGAACCCGGAGGGCGGCGAGGTCCAGCACGCGGTCCGCGCGGACGGCCGCAACGTCGGCGCGACGATGCTGGCCCACCTGGCGGCCGAGAACGAGGGCGAGGAGCCCATGGGCTCCTTCGGGGCGGTCGTCGGCGCCACGCTCGGCGACCTGTCGAACTACGACCTCTCGATCAACGGCCCCCTCCTCGCCCCCGGTATCGGGGCCCAGGGCGCCACGCCTGCGGATCTGCCGGGCGTCTTCGGCGCCGCGGTGCGCAACGTCGTCCCGAACGTCAGCCGGGGCGTGCTGCGGCACGGACCGGACGTCGTCGCGCTGCGTGAGGCCGCGTCACGCTTCGCCGACGAGATCACCAGTGCTGTGTCGGGTGCCTGACCGTCGTCAGGTGCGTTCGAGCCGGTCGGGGAGTCGTCCGATGTGAGGTCGGCGGCGGACTTGAGTCTGGATACATTCTCAAATCCGGGGCATTATGTCCTAAATGTCCGGCCTGACGGAGGCTGACCAGGACTTTTCCGCTGTTCTCGCTGACTCTGGCGGACTTGGCCGCTAGTCTCCGACGAGTGAGGGCGCCTCCCACGCCCTTCAGGCAGTGGGGGAGAACGGGCAGCGTGTTGCTCGTGTCTCCCCAGGTGTGGGGCGACTAGGTTCCTCACCGGTCCGTATCCGACAGTTCGACATCCGAGGTGACGTAGGCGTGGCTCTTCCGCCCCTTACCCCTGAACAGCGCGCAGCCGCGCTCGAAAAGGCCGCCGCGGCTCGCCGGGAGCGGGCCGAGGTCAAGAATCGACTCAAGCACTCCGGCGCCTCCCTTCACGAGGTCATCAAGCAGGGCCAGGAGAACGACGTCATCGGCAAGATGAAGGTCTCCGCACTGCTCGAGTCCCTGCCGGGCGTGGGCAAGGTCCGCGCCAAGCAGATCATGGAGCGACTCGGCATCTCCGAGAGCCGCCGCGTGCGTGGTCTCGGCTCGAACCAGATCGCCTCCCTGGAGCGTGAGTTCGGCAGCACCGGCTCCTGAGTCCGCGCTCTTGAGACAGGGAGTCCCGGGCACTCCGGGATTGCTGGAATAATCGCTGCATGGCTGCAACATTCCGGGGGACGACCCCCGAGCCCCCGGACGTACGTCCGCGGCTGACCGTGCTCTCCGGCCCCTCCGGGGTCGGCAAGAGCACGGTCGTCGCCCATATGCGCAAGGAACACCCCGAGGTCTGGCTCTCGGTGTCGGCGACGACCCGCAAGCCCCGCCCCGGCGAGCGGCACGGAGTCCACTACTTCTTCGTCACCGACGACGAGATGGACAAGCTGATCGCCAACGGGGAGCTGCTGGAGTGGGCCGAGTTCGCCGGCAACCGCTACGGCACGCCGCGTGCGGCCGTGCTGGAGCGGCTGGAGGCGGGTGAGCCCGTCCTGCTGGAGATCGACCTCCAGGGTGCGCGGCAGGTCCGCGAGTCCATGGCCGAGGCTCAGCTGGTGTTCCTGGCCCCTCCCTCCTGGGAGGAGCTCGTGCGCAGACTCACCGGACGTGGCACCGAGCCGCCCGAGGTGATCGAGCGTCGCCTGGACGCGGCGAAGATCGAGCTGGCGGCCGAGCCCGAGTTCGACATGACCTTGGTCAACACCTCCGTCGAGGACGTGGCGCGCGAGCTGCTAGCCTTGATGGACGTTGTGTGATCGTCTCTGATCGTTCACACTGAATCTTTCCCATCCATCGGAAGGTAGAGCGTGTCCTCTTCCATCTCCGCGCCCGAGGGCATCATCAACCCGCCGATCGACGAGCTCCTCGAGGCCACCGACTCGAAGTACAGCCTCGTGATCTACGCGGCCAAGCGGGCCCGCCAGATCAATGCGTACTACTCGCAGCTCGGCGAGGGCCTCCTCGAGTACGTCGGTCCGCTTGTGGACACCCACGTGCACGAGAAGCCGCTCTCGATCGCCCTGCGCGAGATCAACGCGGGTCTGCTGACGTCCGAGGCCGTCGAAGGCCCGGCGCAGTAAGTAGTATTTTCAGCTTTCAGCTGGCTTTTCCACAGGCCCGGCAGCGCGACTGTCGGGCCTGTGGTCTGCTCGGGGGCGCGGGGGTTGCCTCCCGCTGTGATGCAGCATGGAGTCGTCGGTTCAACGAGTGGGAGGCCCGGTGGACAAGCCGAAGGTCGTTCTGGGGGTCAGTGGCGGCATCGCCGCGTACAAGGCCTGTGAGCTGCTGCGCAGGCTCACGGAGTCCGGCCATGACGTCCGGGTCGTGCCCACGGCCTCCGCGCTGCACTTCGTCGGCGCCGCCACCTGGTCCGCGCTGTCCGGCAACCCGGTCTCGACGGAGGTCTGGGACGACGTCCACGAGGTCCCGCACGTCCGCATCGGCCAGCACGCCGACCTGGTGATCGTCGCCCCGGCCACGGCCGACACCCTGGCCAAGGCGGCGCACGGCCTCGCCGACGACCTGCTGACCAACACCCTGCTCACCGCCCGCTGCCCGGTCGTCTTCGCCCCCGCCATGCACACCGAGATGTGGGAGCACCCGGCCACTCAGGAGAACGTGGCGACACTGCGCCGGCGCGGTGCGGTCGTCATCGAGCCCGCCGTCGGCCGCCTCACCGGCGTCGACACCGGCAAGGGCCGGCTGCCCGAGCCGGCGGAGATCTTCGAGGTCTGCCGCCGGGTGCTGGCCCGGGGTGTCACCGAGCCGGACCTCAAGGGCCGGCACATCGTGGTCAGCGCCGGTGGCACACGCGAGCCCCTCGACCCCGTCCGCTTCCTCGGCAACCGCTCCTCCGGCAAGCAGGGCTACGCCCTCGCCCGCACTGCCGCCGCCCGGGGCGCCCGCGTCACCCTGGTGTCCGCCAACACCGGGCTGCCCGATCCGGCGGGCGTGGACATCGTGCGGGTCGGCACGGCCGTACAACTGCGGGAGGCGGTCCTCAAGGCGGCCTCGGACGCCGACGCGGTGGTCATGGCGGCGGCGGTCGCCGACTTCCGCCCGGCGACATACGTCGCAGGAAAGATCAAGAAGAAGGACGACCAGGACCCCGAGCCCATCGTCCTGGTGCGTAATCCGGACATCCTCGCGGAGATCTCCACCGACCGCGCCCGCCCCGGTCAGGTGATCGTCGGGTTCGCCGCCGAGACGGACGACGTCCTCGCCAACGGCCGTAAGAAGCTGGAGCGCAAGGGGTGCGACCTGCTCGTGGTGAACGAAGTGGGGGAGCGCAAGACCTTCGGCTCGGAGGAGAACGAGGCGGTCGTGCTGGGCTCCGACGGCAGCGAGACGCCCGTACCGCACGGCCCCAAGGAGGCCCTGGCCGAAACCGTGTGGGACCTGGTGGCGCGACGGTTGGGGTGAATTGTTTGATGCGGGCGGGCCTCTCCGGTGGCTCCCTGGATTCGGGTGTGGCGTCCCTGGTCAAGGGTGTGTGACAGTGGGCAGAATGCCCGTGCCGCAGGTCACAGCGCTCCCGAGAGGCGAGACAGGGGGTCCGTGACCGAGCACGACAGATAAACTGTCCTCGGACGACGCCGGGCGCAGCCCCCGTCCCGTCCGCCAATGATCAGCCAGCAGCCGCTGCAACCACAGGGAGCGTTGTGTCCCGTCGCCTGTTCACCTCGGAGTCCGTGACCGAGGGTCACCCCGACAAGATCGCTGACCAGATCAGCGACACCATTCTCGACGCGCTTCTGCGTGAGGACCCGGCCTCCCGGGTCGCCGTCGAGACCCTGATCACGACCGGCCTGGTGCACGTGGCCGGAGAGGTCACGACCAAGACGTACGCGGACATCGCGACGCTGGTCCGCAACAAGATCCTCGAGATCGGCTACGACTCCTCGAAGAAGGGCTTCGACGGCGCCTCCTGCGGTGTCTCGGTCTCGATCGGCGCGCAGTCCCCGGACATCGCGCAGGGCGTGGACACGGCGTACGAGACCCGGGTCGAGGGCGACGAGGACGAGCTGGACCGCCAGGGTGCCGGCGACCAGGGCCTGATGTTCGGCTACGCGTCGGACGAGACGCCCACTCTGATGCCGCTGCCGATCTTCCTGGCGCACCGTCTGTCCAAGCGCCTGTCCGAGGTGCGCAAGAACGGCACGATCCCGTACCTGCGCCCGGACGGGAAGACGCAGGTCACCATCGAGTACGACGGCGACAAGGCGGTCCGTCTGGACACGGTGGTCGTCTCCTCGCAGCACGCGTCCGACATCGACCTGGACTCGCTTCTGGCCCCCGACATCCGGGAGTTCGTGGTCGAGCCGGAGCTGAAGGCGCTGCTGGACGACGGCATCAAGCTGGACACCGAGAACTACCGCCTGCTGGTGAACCCGACCGGTCGTTTCGAGATCGGCGGTCCGATGGGTGACGCGGGGCTGACCGGCCGGAAGATCATCATCGACACGTACGGCGGCATGGCCCGCCACGGTGGCGGCGCGTTCTCCGGCAAGGACCCGTCCAAGGTGGACCGTTCGGCGGCGTACGCGATGCGCTGGGTCGCCAAGAATGTCGTCGCGGCCGGTCTTGCCTCGCGCTGCGAGGTGCAGGTGGCGTACGCGATCGGCAAGGCCGAGCCGGTGGGCCTGTTCATCGAGACCTTCGGCACGGCCAAGATCGACGCCGAGAAGATCGAGAAGGCCATCGACGAGGTCTTCGACCTGCGCCCGGCCGCGATCATCCGGGACCTGGACCTGCTGCGCCCGATCTACGCCCAGACCGCCGCGTACGGGCACTTCGGCCGTGAGCTGCCGGAGTTCACCTGGGAGCGGACGGACCGGGTCGAGGCGCTGCGGAAGGCCGCGGGGCTGTAGGACCTGACGTCACGGGTTTGTGCGAGGCCCGGTGTCCCCTGGCGGGGCGCCGGGCTTCGGCGTTTCCCGGTGCGTCCCGATGCCGGACCGGCACCCCCCGCGGGAATCCGGGAAATCCGGCCGGGCGTCGGTTGTCAGTGGGGTTTGGTAAGAATGCAAGCGTGAGCAGCGAGAACGGGACTGGTGGCGGCGGGGCCGAGGGGGCGTCGCCGGAGCAGCTCGCGCTCATTCGGGAGAGTGTGCGGAAGGCCAAGGCGCCGAGGGCGAAGCCGAGGACATGGCGGGGGGCCGGTCTCGCCAAGGAGCTGCCTGTCGCGCGGGTGCTGGTCGACAAGGGTGTGCTGCATCTTGATCGGTACTTCGACTACGCCGTGCCCGAGGAGCTCGATGCCGATGCGCAGCCCGGGGTGCGGGTGCGGGTGCGGTTCGGGGCCGGGCGGCATCGGGTGCGCGAGGGGCGGCGTGAGGGTGGCGGACTCATTGACGGGTTCCTGGTGGAGCGGGTCGCGGAGTCCGACTACTCCGGGCCGCTGGCTGCTCTTGCCCAGGTCGTTTCCCCCGAGCGGGTGTTGAGCGAGGAGCTGTTGGGGCTCGCTCGGGCCGTTGCCGACCGGTATGCCGGAGGGCTTGCCGATGTGTTGCAGCTGGCCGTGCCGCCACGCAGTGCGCGCGCCGAGCAGCGGCCCTCGCCGGAGCCGCTGCCACGGCCCGGGGCGCCTGAGGCGGGGTCATGGGCGCGGTATGAGCGGGGGGCCGGGTTTCTGGAGGCGCTCGCCTCCGGGGGTGCGCCGCGGGCCGTGTGGAATGCGCTGCCCGGGCCCGAGTGGAGTGAGGAGCTGGCTCGGGCCGTCGTCGCCATGCTGGCCTCCGGGCGTGGGGCCCTGGTCGTGCTGCCGGACGGGAGGGCCGTCGCTCGGGTCGACGCCGCCCTGACCTCGCTGATGGGCCAGGGACGACACGCGGTGCTGACCGCCGACGCCGGGCCCGAGAAGCGGTATCGGGAGTGGCTCGCGGTGCGGCGGGGGAGTGTGCGAGCCGTTGTCGGGACTCGGGCCGCCATGTTCGCGCCCGTCCAGGATCTTGGGCTGGTCGCACTCTGGGACGACGGCGACGACAGCCACAGCGAGCAGCATGCCCCGCAGCCCCATGCGCGCGAAGTGCTGCTGCTGCGGGCCGCGCAGGACAAGTGCGGCTTTCTGCTGGGGAGTTGGAGCTGCACCGTCGAGGCCGCCCAGCTCGTGGAGAGCGGCTGGGCCGGGCCGTTGATCGCCGCGCGGGAGCAGGTGCGGGGAGCCGCTCCGCTCGTACGGACCGTGGGGGACCAGGATCTCGCCCGCGACGAGGCCGCCCGGGCCGCTCGGTTGCCCACTCTCGCCTGGCAGGCGGTGCGGGACGGGCTGCGGCAGGGGCCGGTACTCGTCCAGGTGCCCCGACGGGGGTACGTGCCGCGTATGGCCTGCGCCAACTGCCGTGCGCCGGCTCGGTGCCGGCACTGCTCCGGGCCGCTTGAGGCGCAGGGGTCCGGGGCCGAGCTGCAGTGCGGGTGGTGCGGGCGCGAGGAGGGAGCCTGGCACTGCCCGGAGTGCGGTGGGTTCCGGCTGCGCGCCCAGGTGGTGGGGGCGCGGCGGACCGCCGAGGAGCTGGGGCGGGCCTTTCCCGCCGTTCCGGTGCGGACCTCGGGGCGTGAGCATGTGCTGGACACCGTGCCGGGCACGCCCTCGCTGGTCGTGAGCACGCCGGGCGCCGAGCCCGTCGCCGAGGGCGGGTATGCGGCGGCCCTGCTGCTGGACGGCTGGGCGATGGTGGGGCGACCCGATCTCAGGGCGGGTGAGGACGCGTTGCGGCGGTGGATCGGGGCTGCCGCCCTGGTACGGCCGCAGGGTGCCGGGGGGACGGTGGTCGTCGTCGCCGAGCCCACGTTGCGGCCCGTGCAGGCGTTGGTGCGCTGGGATCCCGTCGGGCACGCGGTGCGGGAGCTCGGCGAGCGGGCCGAGCTGGGGTTTCCGCCGGTGTCCCGGATGGCCTCCGTGGCCGGGCCGGGGGAGGCGATCGCCGAGTTCCTTCGTACGGCCGAACTGCCGCCGGAGGCCGAGGTGTTGGGGCCGGTGCCGCTGCCTGTCACGGCGGCGGGGCGGCCTCGGCGGGTGGGGGCGCCGCCGCCGGGGGAGCATTGGGACCGGGCGTTGGTCCGGGTTCCGCCGGGGAGCGGGGCCGCGTTGGCTTCCGCGCTGAAGGCCGCGCAGGCTGCTCGGATGGCGCGTGGGGGTGGGGCTGGGGCTGGGGAGGCCGCGGCGGTTCGGGTTCGGATTGATCCGCCGGATATCGGGTGACGGCGCTCAGCTTGAGTGCTGGTGTGGCCCACCGACCCCGGCAGGGCCCCGGAACGGCCCCGGCAAGGCTCCGGAATGGCTCCGGCAAGGCCCCGGAATGGCTCTGCCCTCCCGGGTGCGCTCCGGGAGGGCAGAGTTCAGGGGGGTCAGCCGTTGCGCGGGCCCGGGAACGCCGTGGGCCTGGCCTCGTCGCGGAGGCCGGGGCTGCCTGCTGTCGGCTGGGTGGGCATGGAGCGGGCGGCGGGCACCGTCGGCACCGTGGGAAGGGTGGTGGAGACGTTGACCGTCCGGCTGCCTGCGGGATCCGCGGTCCGCTCGGCCTCGGCCGCCGCCTGAGTGGCGGCGCGGCGCGCGCCGTAGCGGCGATGGACGGCCTGCTTGGTGACGCCGAGGGCGCTGCCCACCGCGTCCCAGGAGAAGCCGAGTGAGCGGTCGAAGTCCACGGCTGCCGTGACCAGGGTTTCGACACTGTCCCGCAGCTCCTGGGCGAGACGCACCGTCGGGGCGGGAGCGCGTCCGTAGACGACGAAGCCCGTGGAGGGACCGGAGCGGCGCGGGCGGTAGACATTGCCCAGTTGCGCGGTCAGCGTGCGCAGTGCGTCCACCTGCCGGCGGACCCGCTCGATGTCCCGCACCAGCAAGTGCAGGCTGGCCCGAGCCTGGGCGTCGTGGGTTGCGTGGTCGGCCATGAACAAGCCTCTCGAACCGGCGTTGAAGGAGTGGGCCGCGAATACAGATGCGGCGCATGCGGCCCGTTGTGGTCAACTCTTTCTTGACCAACGCGGCAGCGCTCCGCTGGTCACGCACTGGGGGCGTGTGGGCATATGCCTACGCCCCTGAGTGGGGGGTCCGCGCGCCTTGGTGCCGTGGCCTTCGAGCTCGGCACGTTGCCGGGGGTGAGCCCCTGCGCCGTGCACCAATAGACTTGTGAGCTGCTCCTGCCCACCCCGCCCGAGAGGCCCGTGCCCACCCATGAAGCTTGTCTTCGCCGGTACCCCCGAGGTCGCCGTTCCCGCTCTGGACGCTCTGATCGCCTCCGGGCGGCACGACGTGGCCGCCGTCGTCACGCGGCCGGACGCGCCGGCCGGGCGGGGGCGCAGGCTGGTGGCGAGCCCGGTGGCCGAGCGGGCCGAGGAGGCCGGGATCGAGGTGCTGAAGCCCGCCAAGCCGCGGGACCCCGAGTTCCTGGAGCGGCTGAGGGAGATCGCGCCCGACTGCTGCCCCGTCGTCGCCTACGGCGCCCTGCTGCCGCGCGTCGCCCTCGACATCCCGGCCCACGGCTGGGTGAACCTGCACTTCTCGCTGCTGCCCGCCTGGCGGGGGGCCGCGCCCGTGCAGCACTCCATCATGGCGGGCGACGAGATCACCGGGGCCTCCACCTTCCTCATCGAGGAAGGGCTGGACTCCGGGCCCGTCTACGGCACGGTCACCGAGGAGATCCGCCCGACCGACACCAGCGGTGACCTGCTGACCCGGCTCGCCTTCGCGGGCGCCGGGCTGCTCGCCGCGACCATGGACGGGATCGAGGACGGCACGCTGAAGGCCGTACCGCAGCCGTCCGACGGGGTCACCCTCGCCCCCAAGGTCAACGTCGAGGACGCCCACATCGACTGGAGCGCCCCTTCCCTGCGCGTCGACCGGGTCGTGCGGGGATGCACGCCCGCGCCGGGTGCCTGGACCGTCTTCCGTGGTGAGCGGCTCAAGCTCATCCAGGTCCAGCCCGTGCCCGGACGGGACGACCTCGCCCCCGGTGCGCTTTCCGTCGGGAAGAACAACGTGTACGTCGGGACCGGGTCGTACGCCGTCGAGTTGCTGTGGGTGCAGGCGCAGGGCAAGAAGCCGATGCGGGCCGCCGACTGGGCGCGGGGCGTGCGGATCGGCGACGGGGAGCGCCTCGGGGCGTAACCGGACGTACGCGGGGTCGACCGTGCGACGTAGGCTGGGCGTACATCTCATCCAGTAATCCGGAGCACCTTTTCGTGAGCGACACCTCCCGTCGGCCCCGCAGAACCGGCAAGCCCTACCGTCGGCCCCAGAAGGACCCCGTCCGCATCCTCGCCTTCGACGCGCTGCGCGCGGTGGACGAGCGGGACGCGTACGCCAATCTCGTACTGCCGCCGTTGCTGCGCAAGGCGCGGGAGAAGGGCGACTTCGACGGGCGGGATGCCGCGCTCGCGACCGAGTTGGTGTACGGGACGCTGCGGCGGCAGGGGACATACGACGCGATCATCGCCGCGTGCGTGGACCGGCCGCTGCGTGAGGTCGACCCGCCTGTGCTCGATGTGCTCAGCCTGGGTGCGCATCAGCTGCTGGGGACGCGGATTCCCACGCATGCCGCGGTGTCGGCGTCCGTCGAGCTTGCCCGGGTCGTGCTGGGTGACGGGCGTGCCAAGTTCGTCAACGCCGTGCTGCGGAAGGTCGCTCAGGACGATCTCGACGGGTGGATCCAGCGGGTTGCGCCGCCGTACGAGGAGGATGCGGAAGACCATCTGGCCGTTGTGCACTCGCATCCGCGGTGGGTCGTCTCCGCGCTGTGGGACTCGCTCGGTGGTGGACGGGCCGGGATCGAGGCGTTGCTGGAGGCCGACAACGAGCGGCCCGAGGTGACGCTGGTCGCGCGGCCGGGGCGGGCCACGCGCGACGAGCTTCTTGGTGAGGAGGCCGCGGTGCCCGGCCGTTGGTCGCCTTATGCCGTGCGGCTTGCCGAGGGTGGGGAGCCGGGGGCGATCGAGGCTGTGCGGGAAGGGCGGGCGGGGGTGCAGGACGAGGGGAGCCAGTTGGTCGCGCTTGCCCTGGCCAATGCTCCGCTCGACGGGCGTGATGAGAAGTGGCTCGACGGGTGTGCCGGGCCCGGGGGGAAGGCGGCGCTGCTCGGTGCGCTGGCTGCTGAGCGGGGGGCTGCGTTGCTGGCCTCCGAGAAGCAGCCGCATCGGGCGGGGCTGGTGGCGAAGGCGTTGGACGGCAATCCGGGGCCGTATCAGGTCATTGCCGCGGATGGGACTCGGCCGCCTTGGCGGGCCGGGAGTTTTGACCGGGTGCTGGTGGATGTGCCTTGTACCGGGCTGGGGGCGTTGCGGCGGCGGCCGGAGGCGCGGTGGCGGCGGCGGCCGGAGGATCTGGACGGGTTTGCTCCGCTTCAGCGGGCGTTGTTGCGTGGGGCGATCGAGTCTGTGCGGGTGGGGGGTGTGGTCGGGTATGCCACCTGTTCACCGCATCTTGCTGAGACCCGGGTGGTTGTGGACGACGTGATGAAGGAGCGGGGTGGGGTTGAGCTGGTGGATGCTCGGCCCTTGTTGGTGGGGGTGCCGGAGTTGGGGGAGGGGCCTGATGTGCAGTTGTGGCCTCATCTGCATGGGACCGATGCGATGTATCTGGCGTTGATGCGGCGGGTGGGCTGACGCCCCGCTGGAACTGCCGCCCCAGTCCCCGCTTCGGCCCTTGAGTGGCCTTGTCTGGCCTTGTCCTCAAACGCCGGACGGGCTGGGGTGCGCACCGTCATCCTCCCGCGCCAGCCGATGCGGCCACCAGATCTTCGGGCCCACGTCCAGGAACAGCGCCGTCACCAGTACCGAGCGGACGATGAACGTGTCCAGCAGTACCCCCAGGGCCACCGCGAAGCCGATTTCGGCGAAGGCGACCATGGGGAGGGTGCCCAGGGCGGCGAAGGTGCCGGCCAGGACCAGGCCGGCCGAGGTGATGACCGCTCCCGTGGCGGCCAGGCCTGTGATGACGCCGGGGCGCGTGCCCTGGTGGGTGGCCTCCTCGCGGATGCGAGTGGTGAGGAAGATGTTGTAGTCGATGCCCAGGGCGACGAGGAAGACGAAGACGAACAGCGGGAAATCGGTCGACTCGCCCGCGTAGTCGAAGAGGTGCCGGAAGGCCAGCGCGCTGATGCCCAACGCGGCCGTGAAGGAGAGGATCACCGTGCCTATCAGCAACAGGGGGGCCAGGAGGGCACGGAGCAGGGCCGCGAGGATGAGCATCACCACGCCCAGCACCAGCGGGATGATCAGGATGTTGTCGTGCGTGGTCGCCCTGTCCATGTCCAACAGGGCTGCCGTACCGCCGCCCACCTGGGCGTCCGCGTCCGGCACCGCGTGCACGGCGTCCCGTACCCGCTCGACCGTCTGCTTCGCGGCCTCGCTGTCGGCGGGAGCGGTCATCGTCGCCTCGAAGAGCACCTTGCCGTCGTACGACGGTTTGGTGGCGGGTGGCAGGCCCAGCGAATCGGGGACGACACCCTCGGTGTCGGCGACCGCTCGGCCCACCTGCCGCGCCTGCGCCTGGTTGCTGACGATGACCAGGGGGTCGCCGCTGCCCGCCGGGAAGTAGCGCTCGGAGATCTCCTGGCCGGTGATGGACTCCGGCTTGTCGGTGAACGCGTCGGCGTTGCTCAGGCCCTCGGCCCGCAGTTGGATCAGGCCCAGGGAGCAGACCGCGAGGACCGCGGCCGTGATGGCCCAGGTCATGCGGGGGCGCCGGGCGATACCGCGGCCCGTGCGGGCCCAGACGCCGCGCTCGTGCGGGTTCTCCGCACCGACATGGGGGATCATCGGCCAGAAGATCCAGCGGCCGCAGATCACGAGGAGTGCGGGGAAGAGGGTCATCATCGCCAGCAGGCCCACCGCCACGCCGATCGCGGCCACCGGGCCGAGACCGCTCGTCGAGTTCATCTCCGCCGCCAGCAGCACCAGCATGCTCAGCACGACCGTCGCGCCGGAGGCGAGCACCGCCGGGCCCGCGCGGTGCAGCGCCAGGGCCATTGCCTCGTGGCGGTCCTCGTGACGGCGTAGTTCTTCCCGGTAGCGGGCGACGAGGAGCAGTGCGTAGTCGGTGCCCGCGCCGAAGACCAGGACCGTCAGGATGCCCGCGCTCTGGCCGTTCACCGTCAGGCCCGCGTGTTCCGCCAGCAGGTAGATGAGGGCCTGGGCGGTGAACAGGGCGACGATCACGGCGACCAGGGGGACCAGGAGCAGGGTCGGGCTGCGGTAGGTGATCAGGAGTATGACGATGACGACCGTCATCGCCGACAGCAGGAGGGTGGAGTCGATGCCCTCGAAGGCCTCGGCGAAGTCGGCCGATGTGCCGCCCGGGCCCGTGATGTGCACGGTGAGCCCGCCGCCGCCCTCGCCGACGATGTCCCGGATGGAGTCGACGGCGGGGGCGATACGGTCCCAGCCCTGCTCGTCCATCGGGACCTGGACCTGGACCTGGGCCGCGCGCGGGTCCACCTTGCGGTCGAAGACCGGGCCCCGCGTCTCGGCGCCGCGAATGCCGTGGTCGGTCAGCTGCTTGAGCTGGGGAACGTCCTCGGCGATCGCGGCCCGGTCCTGTGCCGTGAGGCCGTCGGCGCGGGCGTAGACCACGACCGCGGGGATCTGCTCCGGCCTGAAGTTCTCGGAGATCTCCAGGACTTGGGTGGATTCCGCGGACCCGGGCAGCCAGGAGGCCGCGTCGTTGTCCTGCGCGTCGCTCAGCTTCTGCGCGAGCGGTGCGGTCACGAAGAGCGCCGCCAGCCACAGGACGAGCACCACCCACTTGGCCCGCCGTCCGCAGACCAGGTGCGCGATGCCCTGCTGCCCCGACCTCGGCGTCCGCTTCTTCTCCTGGATCTCCGTCATGGCCACCCCCGCAGCCGCACAACGATCCGGTGGGCGGCCCAGCATGGCACGCCAGACCCGGACACAACATCCGATGAACGCCTTAGGTCTGGACCGGCGCGAACATTCGTGCCCGGACATGGCAGGCTTGGGTCATGGCCGCGCAGATCAACCCCAGCATCCTGTCCGCCGACTTCGCCCGCCTCGCGGACGAGGCGAAGGCGGTCGAAGGAGCCGACTGGCTCCACGTCGACGTCATGGACAACCATTTCGTCCCGAACCTCACGCTCGGCGTGCCGGTCGTAGAGTCTCTGGCCCGTGCGACGGACACTCCGCTGGACTGCCATCTGATGATCGAGGCCCCCGATCGGTGGGCGCCTCAGTACGTGGAAGCGGGGGCCTCCTCCGTCACCTTCCATGTCGAGGCGGCCGCGGCCCCGGTGCGGCTGGCCCGGGAGATCAGGGCGAAGGGCGCTCGTGCCGCCATGGCGCTCAAGCCCGCGACGCCCATCGAGCCGTACGAGGATCTGCTGCCCGAGCTCGACATGCTCCTGATCATGACGGTCGAGCCGGGCTTCGGTGGTCAGGCGTTTCTCGACATCATGCTTCCGAAGATTCGCCGCACCCGCGAGTTGATCAGCAAGCACGGCCTCGAGGTGTGGCTCCAGGTCGACGGCGGTGTCTCGGCGTCGACGATCGAGCGGTGCGCGGAGGCGGGCGCGGACGTCTTCGTCGCCGGTTCCGCGGTGTACGGGGCGGACGACCCGGCCGAGGCGGTCCGCGCGCTGCGTGCTCAGGCGGATGGCGTGACGAAGTCCGCTGCCTGGGCATGCGACCACTGAGCCAAGGGAACGTGAACGCCGCCCATCAGGGGCGGATCAAGAGCGCCGGATCTGCAAGGATGAACGGCGAATCCAGAGTGTGAACAGCAGTGAGGAGATCGCCGTGTCGGGTATGTCGGCGGGCCGGTCAGCCATGCGGATGGGACCCGCTGAGCTGGTGCAGGCGGCGGCCATGGCCCGCCGCTTCTACCTCGAGGGCAAATCCAAGATCCAGATCGCGGAGGAGTTCGGCGTCAGCCGCTTCAAGGTGGCCCGGGTCCTGGAGACCGCTCTCGAACGGGATCTGGTGCGCATCGAGATCCGTGTGCCGGCCGAGCTGGACGCCGAGCGCTCCGACGCGCTGCGTGCCCGGTACGGCCTCAGGCATGCCGTCGTGGTCGAGGCCCCGGCCGAGGCCGATGAGTCGCCCGACCCGGAGAACCTGGGAGAAGTGGCCGCCGACCTGCTCGGCGAGCTGGTGAACGAAGGGGATGTGCTGGGTCTGGCATGGGGCCGGTCCACCATCAACATGGCGGCCGCCCTCGACCGGCTGCCGCCCTGCACGGTGGTGCAGCTGACGGGCGTGTACGACGCCGGGACCGCCGAGCGCGGTTCGGTCGAGGCCGTGCGCCGTGCCGCGCAGGTCTCCGGCGGCGACGCGCACCCCATCTACGCGCCGATGCTGCTGCCGGACGCGGCCACCGCGGCGGCGCTGCGCCACCAGACCGGAATCGCCCGGGCCTTCGAGTACTTCGACAAGGTCACGGTCGCCTGTGTCTCCATCGGCTCCTGGGAGCCGGGCATCTCGACGGTGCACGACATGCTCAGCGACGAGGAGCGGGCGCACTACGCCTCGCTCGGCGTCGCCGCCGAGATGTCCGCGCACCTCTTCGACGCCGAGGGGCGCCGGGTCGGGCGGGACCTCCAGGAGCGGTGCATCACGGTCAAGGCCGACCAGCTCCGCCGTATCCCCGAGGTCGTCGCCATCGCGGGCGGACAGCGCAAGGCGGCGGCGATCGACGCCGTGCTGCGGTCCGGGCTCGTCACCTCCCTGGTGACGGACACCTCGGCGGCGGACTACCTGATGACGGCCGGTCCGACGCCGAAGAACACCCTCAACAGGGCCGACCCGGACGGGAACTGACGGGACGTCACGAGGGGGCGGCCGCAGGGGCCGTCCCCAGTCGTCCCCTCCTTCAGGGACGATCACTACGACCTGGGCGGTAACGGAATGACGGAGCTCGTGCTCACGCTGGACCTCGACGGGGTCACGGACAAGGCGGGCCTGATGGACCGCTGCGCCCGCGACCTGCGGCTGCCCGACTGGTTCGGGCGCAACTGGGACGCGCTGGCCGACTCCCTCTCCGACCGCGCCGTGTGGCCCGAGGGCGCCGTGGATCAGGGCATGCGGATCGTCGTACGGAACTGGCAGCCGTATGCGAAGGCGCGGCCCGACGAGTGGCGGATCGCCGAGGAGGTCTTCACCGAGGCGGTGGACCGCACGTCGGCGCTCTCCGTGCTGCTGGCCCTTGGAGGATCCTCCTAAGGGGCCTCTGACCTGCTTGGATGATGTGACCGTACAGCGCATTCCGGTCAGCATGGGACAATGAAGTACGTGCTCTTCCCCCTGGCTGACCTGTCCGGGGGCCACCTCTGATCGACTGGGATGTGCAGCACGTGCGTTTCCTCAATGACATCCAGCCCGCGTACGACCTGACGTACGACGACGTCTTCATGGTCCCGAGCCGCAGCTCGGTCGGCTCGCGGCAGGCGGTGGACCTCAGCTCCCCGGACGGCACGGGCACCACGATCCCGCTGGTCGTCGCCAACATGACCGCCATCGCCGGCCGCCGTATGGCCGAGACGATGGCCCGGCGCGGCGGCCTGGTGGTCATCCCGCAGGACATCCCGATCGACGTCGTCACCGAGGTCGTCTCCTGGGTGAAGAGCCGCCACCACGTCCTCGACACCCCGATCGTGCTGGCCCCGCACCAGACGGTCGCCGACGCGCTGGCCCTGCTGCCCAAGCGAGCCCACAACGCCGGTGTGGTCGTCGACGAGGACGGCAAGCCCATCGGCGTGGTCACCGACTCCGACCTGTCCGGCGTGGACCGCTTCACGCAGCTCGAAGTGGTCATGTCGCGCGACCTGCTGCTCCTTGACGCCGACATCGACCCGATCGAGGCCTTCAACACCCTCGACCACCACAATCGGCGTTACGCCCCCGCCGTGGACGCCGACGGCCGTCTCGCGGGCATCCTGACCCGCAAGGGCGCCCTGCGCGCCACGCTGTACACGCCGGCCGTCGACGCCGACGGCAAGCTGCGCATCGCGGCCGCCGTGGGCATCAACGGCGACGTCGCCGGCAAGGCCAAGCAGCTGCTCGACGCGGGCGTCGACACCCTCGTCATCGACACGGCGCACGGCCACCAGGAGTCGATGATCACCGCGATCCGGACGGTCCGGGCGCTCGACCCGCGGGTGCCGATCGTCGCGGGCAACATCGTGGCCGCCGAGGGTGTCCGGGACCTCGTCGAGGCCGGCGCGGACATCATCAAGGTCGGTGTCGGCCCGGGTGCCATGTGCACCACCCGCATGATGACCGGCGTCGGCCGGCCGCAGTTCTCGGCGGTCCTGGAGTGCGCGGCCGAGGCGAAGAAGTACGGCAAGCACGTGTGGGCCGACGGCGGTGTCCGGCATCCGCGCGATGTCGCCATGGCGCTCGCCGCCGGTGCGTCCAACGTGATGGTCGGGTCCTGGTTCGCGGGCACCTACGAGTCCCCGGGCGACCTCCAGCAGGACGCCAACGGCCGCCTCTACAAGGAGTCGTTCGGCATGGCGTCCGCGCGGGCCGTGGCCAACCGTACGTCGGAGGAGTCGGCGTACGACCGCGCCCGCAAGGCCCTGTTCGAGGAGGGCATCTCCACCTCCCGTATGTTCCTCGACCCGGCCCGCCCGGGCGTGGAGGACCTGATCGACTCGATCATCGCGGGCGTGCGGTCGTCCTGCACCTACGCCGGAGCCGGCTCCCTGGAGGAGTTCGCCGAGAAGGCGGTCGTCGGCATCCAGAGCGCGGCCGGCTACGCGGAGGGCAAGCCGCTGCACGCCAGCTGGAGCTGACGCCAACTCCCTTGCCGAAGGCCCCCGTTGCCCCGCCTCTGCGGGGAAAATCGGGGGCCGTCCGGCGTGCCCGGCCGCTACCGTCGGAGCATGGAGATCGCCACGTGCAGGGCCGAGGACATCGAGGCGCTGGACCGCTGCATGCCGTCGTACAGCGCCGACGGCAGCCATGCCGCCCGCTTCGCTCGGCAGGAGGCGGGGGACAGCACGTATCTGATCCCGTGGCTGGACGGCCGGCCCGTGGGCCACGCGGAGGTCCGCTGGACCGGGTGCGAGGCGCCGGAGGTGCGCGCGGCGCAGCCCGGGTGCCCGGAGATCAACGGCCTTCTCGTGTGGCCGGAATCGCTTCGCTCCCAGGGCATCGGTGCCGCACTGGTGCACACCGCCGAACGGCTGGCGCGCGAGCGCGGGATCGGCGTCATGGGCCTCGGTGTCGGCGACGACAACCCGCGCGCGGCGGCGCTGTACGCGCGGCTCGGATATCTGCCCACGGTGGCGTACATCGACCGCTGGACCCACCTCGACGACGGCGTGCGGCATGAGCGGGCGGATCCCTGTGTGTTCCTGGTCAAGGCCCTTTGAGGGAACTCCGCGCAACGGTCCACCAGCCACCCCGCAACGAACACCCACCCAGCCCCCGGACACGCAATGATCTTGCGGGCATACGCAAGGTTGCTGCATTTCATCAGCAACGCTGCTCCTCATAGGCTGTCGCCTCGTACGTGGCGTGGCAGGGACCCCGCTCGGTGGGTCCCTGTTGCAAGGGATGCCGCCGGTCCCTGTCGCACTGACCGGCAGCGATAAGGAGCCAACGCGTGCTCGACCAAGGCGCACCCCCGCAATCCCCAGGCCAGACAGCCGCCCCCGCGCCCCTCGGCGTCGGCGCGCGACTGATGCGCCGCAAGCCCGTGGAACACCTGGTCGCGGAGGGTGGTCAGGGCGAAGGAGGGTCCCTGCGACGCTCCCTCGGCCTGTGGCAGCTCACCATGATCAGCATCGGTGCCACCCTCGGCACCGGCATCTTCGTCGTCCTCGGCGACGCCGTCCCGGAGGCCGGCCCGGCCGTCACCCTGGCCTTCGTCATCGCCGGTCTCACGGCGCTCTTCTCGGCCCTGTCGTACGCCGAGCTGGCCGGCTCCATCCCGGTCGCCGGGTCCTCGTACTCGTATGCGTACGCAACGATGGGCGAGCTGGTCGCGTGGGTCTGCGGCTGGTGCCTGGTGCTGGAGTACGGCGTGTCGGTGGCCGCCGTCGCCGTCGGCTGGGGCGAGTACCTCAACGAGCTGCTCAACGGGACCATAGGCGTCACCATCCCCTCCGTGCTGTCCTCCGCGCCCGGCGAGGGCGGGATCATCAACCTGCCCGCGCTGATCGTCGTCCTGCTGGCGATGGTGTTCCTGCTCGGCGGCGTCCGCGAGTCCGCGCGGGCCAACACGATCATGGTGGCGGTCAAGATCGCCGCTCTGGTGCTGTTCTGCGCGGTCGGCTTCATGGGCTTCAAGTCCGGCAACTACGAGGACTTCATGCCGCTCGGCATGGCCGGTGTGAGCGCCGCGGGCGCCACGCTCTTCTTCTCCTACATCGGCTTCGACGCCGCTTCCACCGCCGGTGAGGAGGCCAAGGACCCCAAGCGGGACCTGCCGCGCGCGATCATGCTCTCGCTGATCATCGTGACCGCGCTGTACGTCCTCGTCGCGGGTGTCGCCGTCGGCGCCTGGAACTGGACCAAGTTCGAGGGCTCCGAGGCCTCCCTCGCCGCGATCATGAACGACGTCAGCGGCCAGAGCTTCTACGGCACCCTGCTCGCCCTCGGCGCCGTCATCTCCATCGCGAGCGTGGTCCTCACCGTGCTCTACGGCCAGACTCGCATCCTCTTCGCGATGTCCCGTGACGGCCTGGTGCCCAAGGCGCTCGGCAAGGTCCACCCGAAGACCGGCGCGCCGCGCCTCAACACGATCATCGTGTCCCTGTTCTGCGGTGCGCTCGCGGCCCTCATCCCGCTGGGCAAGCTCGTCGACGCCACCAGCATCGGCACGCTGTTCGCCTTCGCGCTGGTCAACATCGCGGTGATCGTCCTGCGCGTGAAGCGCCCGGAGCTCGAGCGCACGTTCAGGGTGCCGTTCGGGCCGGTGCTGCCGGTGCTCGGCTTCCTCTTCTGCGCGTACAACATGTTCAGCCTCGACACCGTCACCTGGGTCGTCTTCGGGTGCTGGATGGCCGCCGGTCTCGTGTTCTACTTCCTGTACGGCTATCGCCGTTCCCGTCTTGCCGTGCCAGAAGTGAAGTGAACGACCCGCAGTGCTGAACGATCTCGACGAACGCATCGTGCACGCCCTCGCCGAGGACGCCCGCCGCTCCTACGCGGACATCGGGCAACTCGTCGGCCTGTCCGCGCCCGCCGTGAAGCGGCGCGTGGACAGGCTGCGCGCGACCGGCGCCATCACCGGATTCACCGTACGGGTGGACCCGTCGGCTCTCGGCTGGGAGACCGAGGGGTTCGTCGAGATCTACTGCCGGCACAACACCTCGCCGGAGACCATCCGGCGGGGTCTTGAGCGGTATCAGGAGGTCGTGGCCGCGTCGACCGTCACGGGTGAGGCGGATGCGGTGGTGCAGGTCTTCGCCTCTGACATGCGGCACTTCGAGCGGGTCCTGGAGCGGATCGCCGGCGAGCCGTTCGTGGAGCGGACCAAGTCGGTGCTGGTGCTGTCGCCTTTGTTGCGGCGGTTTTCCTCCGGGTCGCCAACGTAGTGCGTTACCTGCGGGCCGGTGGGGGCTGGTCGCGCAGTTCCCCGCGCCCCTTTGGGGCGCTTCTGCTGACCCTTCTCAGAATGTGCCGTACGACCAGTGCATGCCCGCCGGTGCCTATGACCACTCGTCGGTAGAGGGCGCCGGCCCGCCCGGGGAACCTCGCCCGGGTCTCGGCCCGCAAGCGTGTGTGTCCCTGAGCCGCCTCGTCCAGGTGGAAGATCAGGGCGTACGTCGAGAAGGGGTGGCGGCCGACGAAGGCCATCTCGTGGCCAGGGGCCGACACCGCCGGCCGGAAGCCGCGCGAGCCGTGCATCAGGGTGTCCAGCTCGCGCCGGACGGCGTCTGCGCTCGCCTCGACGATCGTCGTGTGTTCGTCGACGAACGGCAGGGCGGGGATGTCGATGGCGTCCATGCCGGAAGTCTTGCCCGCCGGCACACGCGACCGCCTCCTCCGCGGGGTGGACCCGCATAGCCGTTCGGGGGAGGGGGTCAGTCGGCCGTCTTCCTCGCCAGGGCGTTGTTGTCGATCGAGTTGTGCACGCTGAAGCTCACCGCGTCGGAGCGGTAGCGGTCGTCCGACCACTCCACCGGGCGGCCCTCGCGGGTCGTCGTCACGCGTCGTACCCGCAGGAGGGGGCTCGTGCGGCGGATGCCCAGCAACTCGGCGTCCTGGGCGCCCGCCGACACCGCGTCGATGACGTGCTCGCCGTAGGCGAAGACCAACCCCGTGTCGTCGTACAGGCGTTGGGTGACGGACGGGCATTCGGGCTCTATGGCCTCGACGGCCGGGGAGATCCAGTCCGCGTAGACCGTGCGCTCCAGCAGCACCGGCTCGCCGTCCAGGCCGCGCACCCGCAGGACGTGCAACACCGGGGTTCCGGCGCTCAGTTGGAGGCGTACCGCGTCCTCCTTCGTCGCCGGGTGGTACTCCTGCGTGACGACATGGCCGGTGGCCTCCCGCCCCATCGCGTGCGCCCACTGGGCGAAGCTGCGCAGTTCGGCGAAGCTCTGGCTGCGGCGGCTGGCCAGCACCACGCGACGGGCGCCCTGGCGTGAGCCGATGAGCCCCTCGGCGGTCAGTGCCGCGACCGCCTGGCGGACCGTGCCGCGTGAGACGCCGTAGTGGGCCGCGAGGTCCGTCTCGGCGGGCAGCAGAGAGCCGACCGTGTACTCCTCGCGGTCGATCGCCTGGCGCAGCTCGTCGGCGATCTCCTCGTGTCGCGCCGCCATGCTTCCCCTCTGAGTCGGTTGCTGTGCACAGCGTGACCAGCCTAATCGAGATCGTCCAGTGCTCAGCATCAGTGGGGAGTGTGCAGAAATTCAGGGCAGAGGCTTTCGCCAGTGTTTACGAACGTGTCACCATCGGCGGGCCTACTGGGGCCAACTTGTTCAGACAAGTTCAAGACCTTTGCTGGGCAAGATCCTCCTGCACCCTCGCGCGTCCCCTGGAGAAAGCCGTGACCGTGTCCCTGCCGAGAAACGCCGTCCCGGTCGGCGCCCTCGCCGTCGTCGCCGCGCTCGCCCTGAGCGCCTGTGGCGCCGCCCCCGACAACGCGTCCACCACCGCCGACGGCAAGAGCGCCGCCACCGCCACCTCCGCCGCCGACCTCGGCGGCATGGACAAGCTGGTCGAGGCGGCCAAGAAGGAGGGCACGCTGCACGCAATGGCGCTGCCCCGCGACTGGGCCAACTACGGCGCCCTCATCGACGGCTTCCGGAAGAAGTACGGCATCAAGATCGAGGTCGAGAACCCCGACGGCTCCAGCCAGGACGAGATCAACGCCGTGACGTCGCGGAAGGGGCAGGACCGTGCCCCCGACGTGCTCGACCTCGGCAGCTCGTTCGCGATCAGCGCCGCCCAGCAGGGGCTGCTCGCGCCGTACAAGGTGGCGGCGTTCGCCGACATCCCCGAGGGTCAGAAGGACGCGCAGGCCCGCTGGTACAACGACTACGGCGGCTACATCTCCATCGGCTGTGACGCGAAGCGGGTCAAGGAGTGCCCGAAGACCTTCGCCGACCTGCTCAAGCCGCGGTACAAGGGCCAGGTCGCCCTCAACGGCAACCCCACCAAGTCCGGTTCGGCCTTCGGCGGCGTGTACGCGGCGGCGCTCGCGAACGGCGGCTCCTTCGACGACATCCAGCCCGGCCTCGACTTCTTCGCCGAGCTGAAGAAGAACGGCAACTACACGCCCGTCGAGTCGACCCCGGCCACCGTCGAGAAGGGCGAGACGCCGATCAGCATCGACTGGGACTACCTCAACGCCGGGTACGCCGAGGAGTTCAAGTCCAAGGGCGTCGACTGGCAGGTGTCGGTGCCCAGCGACGGCACGTTCGCGCAGTACTACTCCCAGGCCGTCAACAAGGACGCCCCGCACCCCGCGGCCGCCCGCCTGTGGCAGGAGTACCTCTACAGCACCGAGGGCCAGAACCTGTGGCTGAAGGGCTTCGCCCGCCCGGCGCTGATGACCGCCATGGAGAAGGCCGGCACCCTCGACAAGTCGGCCGCGGCCAAGCTGCCCGAGGTCTCCGGGACGCCCTCCTTCCCGACCGAGGAGCAGCAGAACAAGGCCAAGACGGTCCTCGGGCAGGGCTGGGCGAAGGCCGTCTCCGGATGACGGCCACCCTCACCCGGGCCGACACGGCGACCGCCGCTCCGCGGCAGCGGCGGCGCCGGGCCCTCGGCGGATGGCTCGCCGTCGTCCCGCTGCTCGTCTTCACCGCGCTCGCCTTCGGGCTCCCGGCCCTCGCCATGCTGGACGGCGCCTTCACCGTCAAGGACCCGGCCACGGGGGCGACTTCGTACAGCGCCGACAACCTGACGGCCTCGCTCCAGGGCGCCTACCTCACGGCCCTGCTCGGCAGCGTCAAGCTGTCCGCGGTCTCCGCCGCGCTCGGCACCCTGCTAGGGCTGCCCCTCGCCCAGGCCGTGGTGACCTCCCGCTTCCGCGCGCTGCGCGAGGCCGTGCTCACCGCGTCCGGGGTCCTCGCCAACTTCGGCGGCGTCCCGCTGGCCTTCGCCTTCGTCGCCACGCTCGGCAACGCCGGTGTGCTGACCCGGCATCTGGGTCTGACGGACAAGGGCTGGGATCTGTACAGCTTCTGGGGACTGGTGCTGGTCTACCTGTACTTCCTGATTCCGCTGATGGTGCTCACCATCACCCCGGCGCTGGAGGGGCTGCGCTCCCAGTGGCGGGAGGCGGCACAGAACAACGGCGCCACGACCGTGCAGTACTGGCGGCACGTGGCCCTGCCGGTCCTGCTGCCCACGCTGCTCGGCGGGTTCGTCCTGCTCTTCGGCAGCGCCTTCGCGGCATACGCCACCGCCGCCGCCATGGTGGGCAGTTCCATCCCGCTGGTCACCCTGCAGATCGCCGACGCGCTCTCCGGGAACGTCCTCGTCGGCCAGGAGAACGTGGCGCTCGCCCTCAGCCTCGACATGGTCCTGGTCGCCGGACTGGTCATGGCCGTGTATCTGCCCCTGCAACGACGGAGCGCGCGATGGCTCGCCTGAACCTGTGGCGGTGGGGCGTGCTCGGCCTCGCCGGACTGTACTTCCTGGTGCCGCTGGCCGCGTCGGTCGTCTTCACGGTCGACGTGCCGGGGCAGGGCCTCACCTTCGACGCCTACAGCCGGATCTTCTCCACCGAGGGCTTCGTCGCCGGCCTGCTGCTCTCGCTGGAGCTGGCCGCCGCCACCATCGCGATCGTCCTGCTGCTGATGGTGCCCGCCATGGTCGCGCTGCGGCTCGGCGCGCCCCGGCTGCGGCCGGTCGTCGAGGTGGTGTGCTCACTGCCGCTGGTCGTGCCGCCGATCGCGTTCGTCGCCGGGATCGGGACGGTGCTGAAGTGGGGGCCCGAGCACCTGTCGCGTACGCCGCTGTTCCAGACGTTCGTCGCGATCCAGAACCCGGACTTCCCGTTCGTGCTCGTGCTCGCCTACGTAGTGATGGCGCTGCCGTTCGTGTACCGGGCCCTGGACGCCGGGCTGCGCGCCATCGACGTACGCACCCTCGTGGAGGCCGCGCGCAGCTGCGGGGCCCACTGGCCGCAGGCGCTGATCCAGGCCGTTCTGCCGAACCTGCGCGGCGCCCTGCTCAACGCCTCCTTCCTCACCCTCGCCCTGGTGCTCGGCGAGTTCACCGTGGCCCAGCTGCTCGGCTTCCAGCCCTTCGCCGTGTGGATCGTGAACGTCAGCGGCTCGCAGGCCCAGCTCTCCGTCGCCGTGTCCGTGCTCAGCCTGCTCGTGACCTGGGTGCTGCTCCTCGTGCTCGCCGGCTTCGGCGGCCGTACCCGTACTACCTCCCGGGGATGAACCATGACCGTGCTTGAAAAGACAGCCGAAGACACGGCGACCAAAGCCGCCACCGTCGAATTCCGCGGACTGCGCCGGGAGTTCGGAACGACCGTCGCCCTCGACGGACTCGACCTGACCGTCGAGCCCGGCGAACTCCTCGCCCTGCTCGGCCCGTCCGGCTGCGGCAAGACCACCGCGCTGCGCATGCTCGCCGGGTTCGAACACCCCGACTCCGGCGCGGTGCTGGTCGACGGCCAGGACGTCACCGGCATTCCCGCGCACCGCCGGGACGCCGGGATGGTCTTCCAGTCGTACAGCCTCTTCCCGCATCTGAGCGCCCTCGACAACGTGGCGTTCGGGCTGCGCATGCGCAAGGTCGGCAGCGGCGAACGGCGCGCCCGAGCCGCCGAGTTGCTGGAGCTGGTCGGCCTCGCCGACAAGGGCGAGCGGTTTCCGCACGAGCTCTCCGGCGGCCAGCAGCAGCGCATCGCCCTGGCCCGCGCCCTCGCCCTGCGCCCGCGCGTCCTGCTGCTCGACGAGCCGCTGTCGGCGCTCGACGCCAAGGTGCGCCTGACGCTGCGCGAGGAGATCCGGCGGCTTCAGCAGGAGCTCGGCATCACCACGCTGTTCGTCACCCACGACCAGGAGGAGGCCCTGTCGATGGCCGACCGGGTCGCGGTCATGCGGTCCGGACGGCTCGAACAGTGCGCCGCGCCCGCCGAGTTGTACGGCCGCCCCGCCACCGCCTTCGTCGCCGAGTTCGTCGGCACGATGAGCCGGATTCCGGGCAAGCTCGTCGACGGCGGGGTGGAGGTGCTGGGCCGGCGGCTGCCCGTCGACGGCGACGCACCCTCGGTGGCCGACGTCGATGTGCTGGTGCGGCCGGAGGCGGTGGCCGTGCGCGCCGACGACGCCTCCGACGCGCGCGTGGTCGCCACGGCGTTCCTCGGGGCCACCACCCGGGTGACCGTGCGACTCGCCGACGGCACCGAGGTCAAGGCCGACCTGCCCGCGCACGAGAGCGCCCCGCTCGGTGCCGGAGCCGCGGTGAGCGTGTCGCTGCCGGAGCGGCCGGTGCTGGTGGCCGAACGCAGCCGCTGACCCCGTACGACGACCTGCTGATCCCCCCACGCAAGAAAGAGACAACCGTGACTGAACTCCCGCTCCAGGCCGTCCTGTTCGACATGGACGGAACGCTCGTCGACACCGAGCGACTGTGGTGGGATGCGGTGGAGCGGGTCGCCGGCCGGGAATTGACCGAGGCGGACGAGCCGGAAGTGCTTGGCCGGTCCGTCGAGCACACCGCCGGCTGGCTGGCCGCGGCCACCGGTACACCGGCCGCCGACCTGGCCGAACTGCTCCACCGCGAGTTCGCCGACCGGGTCCGCGTCGGCATCGTCCCCCGCCCCGGCGCGCTGGCCCTGCTCGACGCCCTGGCCCGCGACGGCATCCCCACGGCGCTGGTCACGGCGTCGCCCCGGTCCGTCGCCGACACCGTCCTCGAAACACTCGGCGCGAGCCGCTTCGCGGTCTCCGTCACCGCCGACGACACCGACCGCACCAAGCCCGCTCCCGACCCCTACCTCGCCGCCTGCCGTGCCCTCGGCGTCGACCCGAGGGCCTGCGTCGCCGTCGAGGACACCCGCACCGGCGTCAGCTCCGCCGAGGCGGCCGGCTGCACGGTCCTCGCGGTGCCCTCGCTCGCCCCGATCGAGCCGGCCCCCGGCCGGACCGTCCTCGCGAGCCTGGAGGGCGTCACCCCCGAGCGCCTGCGCACCCTGCCGAGGAACCCCCTGCCGTCCGACGAACTGCGCGTCATGAGCTGGAACCTCTGGTACGGCGGCACCAAGGTCCACGACCACCGGGCCAAGCAGCTCAAGGTCATCGCCGAGACCGGCGTGGACGTGGTCGGCCTCCAGGAGACGTACGGCACCGCCGCCCAGGAACTCGCCGACGCCCTCGGCTGGTACCACCACCGGGCCGGCGAGAACCTCGGCGTCATCAGCCGCCACCCGATCACGGCCCGCTTCGGCGACCCGGCCGTCGGCTTCTACGGGGCGGCCGGGGTCCGGATCCGGGTCGGGGACCGGCAGGTCGACCTCTGGACGGCCCACCTCGACTGCGCTCCCTACGGCCCCTACGAGTCCGCCTTCGACGGGCTGCCGGCCGCCGAGTTGATCGCCCACGAAGAGGTGCGGCTCGCGCAGATGCGGGACACCCTGGGCCGGATCGAGGAGGCGGCCGACCCCGCCGTGCCCGTCGTCCTCGTCGGCGACTTCAACAGCCCCTCCCACCTGGACGGGGACGTCGAGTGGCCGGTGACGAAGGCGGCCGAGGAGGCGGGGCTGCGCGACTCCTACCGCGAGGCGCACCCGGACCCGGCCACCCACCCCGGGCACACCTGGTCGCCGATCCACGCCGTGCACGAGGACGGCAGCGGACGCCCCGAGCCACAGGACCGGATCGACTTCGTCCTGCACCGGGGCCTCGGCGTGCTCCACAGCGAGACGTACGTCAGCGGGCGCCCGCGCCCGTGGCCGGACGTCGAGGACAACGACTGGCCGTCCGACCACGCCGCCGTGATCACCGGATTCTCCCTGCGCGAGTGAGCCGGCCCCGCCTACCATCGGTGTCATGACCTGGCGACATTGATCCACCAGCCGTGCCTCCCGAGGGCCGCCTCGGACGCCGTACCCCCGGCGTCCGAACAGTCCCTGCGGGAAGGCCTCATGACACTCTCACCTGCGCGTGTGCCCGCCACCGGTGCCCGGCGGCTGACCACCACGCTGTACGGCTACTCGTTCCTCGACGACTTCGTCCTGCTCTACCCGGTGTACGCGCTGCTGTTCGCCGACACCGGCCTGTCGCTCTGGCAGATCTCCTCCCTGTTCGCCCTGTGGTCGATCACGGCCGTGGTGCTGGAGGTGCCCTCCGGCGCCTGGGCCGACACCGTGTCGCGTCGCAGGCTGCTGTGGATCGGCCCGCTGCTCACCGCCGTCGGCTTCGCGCTGTGGGTGATCGTCCCGTCGTACTGGGCCTTCGCGGCCGGCTTCGTCCTGTGGGGCGCCGGCGGAGCGCTCGGCTCCGGTGCCCTGGAGGCGCTGGTCTACGACGAACTGGACCTGCTGGGCGCCGCCGACCGGTACGCCCGGGTCATGGGCCGGTCCCGGGCCGCGCGGCTGGTGGGCACCGCGGTCTCCGCCGGTCTCGCCGGTCCCGTCTTCGCGGTGGGCGGTTACCCGGCCGTCGGTGTCGCGAGCGTCCTGGCCTGCCTACTGACGGCGCTCACCGCGGCCCGCTTCCCCGAGCACCGGGTGCCACCGGGGACCGGGGACGACAGCTGGAGGACGACCCTGCGGGCCGGGCTCGCCGAGGTCCGCGGGGACCGTTCCGTACGCGGTGCGCTGCTGCTGGTCCCCGCCGTCGCCGCCGTATGGGGCGCGCTCGACGAGTACACCCCGCTGCTGGTCCGGGACATCGGCGTGGCGGAGGCGACCGTGCCCTATCTGATCCTGCTGATCTGGGCCGGCGTCACCGCCGGGAGCCTGCTGACCGGACCGGCCGAACGGCTCGGCACGGCCGGGCTGGCGGCGCTGCTCATGTGCGCCGCGCTCGCCCTGGCCGTGGGCGCCATGGCCCGCTCGGTGCCCGGCATCGCCCTCGTGGGTCTCGCCTTCGGTGGCTTCCAGCTGGCGGAGGTCCTCGCCGACGTCCGTCTCCAGCACCGCATCGACGAGTCCCGCCGGGCCACCCTCACCTCCGTGGCGAGCCTGGGCACCGAGCTGGTCACGGTCGCCACGTTCGGCGTGTACGCGCTGCTCGGCACGGACGCGGAGCACGGCACGATCTTCGCGGTGCTGGCGATCCCCTACCTGGTGACGGCACTGGCGCTGGCTAGAAGTCGGGCCGCCACGGCACGACCGTGAAGTCGCCCGTCCCCTTCCTGACCTTCTCGAAGGGGGCGGAGCCCACACACTTGGGCAGCTCCTTCGTCTCGACAGGGCTGCCCGTCGAGGCCCAGCTGTAGCCGAGCCGGTCGTGCCCACCGACGTCGTGGACGGTGATGCCGACCCGCTTGCCCTCGGCGCCCGGCAGGTCGGAGGAGGTGATGACCCCGGAGACCACGGCGACCTTCCCGCCGGTCAGCAGGCAGTCCACCTTCGCCTTCGCCCGGGCGCCCTCGCCGTTCAGGTAGTGGCTGAACTCGAAGGTCCCGGTGGCCTTCGTCGGGTCGGCGTTGTCCTTCGCCGCCAGATGCGCGTCGAACGAGAACGTGATGTCGTCCCCGGCCGAGCGGTACAGCTTGGCGGTGCCGGTGAGCGCGGCGGCCTCGCGCTGCCGAGGCGCGTCGTCCGTCGCGGTGGCGACGGAGGCCGCCCCGGCGGTGAGCAGCAGTGCGGAGCCCAGCACGACGATCTTCGTACGGCGGTTCATCGCGGTCCTTTCTGCAGGTCAAGTGGACGGTCACCACTGTCCCGGCGCCACGCCCGCGCCACATCGCACCGGGGGCGGGACCCCGCCTCCGCCGTCCGGCGGGGACGGCGTCGCGCCGTGCGCCCCAAGGAGGGGCGGACCTACGCCCGGGGTCGCGCAACGAATCGCCGCCCACCCCTCGACGCACGCAACGAACAGCTCACCGGCGCGCAACGGCTCCTGCTTGTCCGGCCTGGTCAGCCGCCCGTACCGTCTACGTGGCCCCCACAATCACCCTTCCGCCCCGGTGAGGACACGCATGCGCACCGCCCTGCTCCAGAGCTCCGGCCGCCCCGGCTCCACCGTCGAGAACCTCAAGGTCCTCGACGAGGCCGCGGGCCGCGCCGCCGCCGCGGGTGCCGGGCTGCTGGTCGCGCCGGAGATGTTCCTGACCGGGTACGCGATCGGCGACGACATCGCCCGCCTCGCCGAGCCCGCCGACGGCGACTGCGCGGACGCCGTCGCCGAGATCGCGACCCGGCACGGCCTGGCGATCGTGTACGGCTACCCGGAGCGGGCCGACGACGTCGTCTTCAACTCCGCCCAGCTGATCTCCGCCGACGGCACGCGTCTCGCCAACTACCGCAAGACCCACCTCTTCGGCTGCTTCGAGCGCGACCACTTCACACCGGGCGACCAGCAGATCGTCCAGGCCGAGCTGGACGGCGTCCGGATCGGCATCCTGATCTGCTACGACGTCGAGTTCCCGGAGAACGTCCGGGCCCACGCCCTCGCCGGCACCGACCTGCTTCTCGTCCCGACGGCGCAGATGCACCCGTTCCAGTTCGTCGCCGAGTCGATGATCCCGGTGCGGGCCTTCGAGAACCAGATGTACGTCGCGTACGTCAACCGGGTCGGCCGGGAAGGGGAGTTCGAGTTCGTGGGCCTCTCCACGCTCGCCGGTCCCGACGGGGTCGCCCGCACCCGTGCCGGCCGCGACGAGGAGCTCGTCCTCGCCGACGTCGACCCCGCCTTCGTCGCCGCCTCCCGCGAGGCCAACCCGTATCTGACCGACCGCCGCCCCGGCCTCTACGGGTCGCTCGTCTGAATCCCTCCAGCCTTCACCAGCAGCCCTCGCAAGGAGTCCGTACCCCATGACGTCCATGGTGCCCAACGCCGTCGAGCACACCGACGAGCAGCAGCAGCCGCCGATCACCATGTTCGGCCCGGACTTCCCGTACGCCTACGACGACTTCCTCGCCCACCCGGCGGGGCTCGGCCAGATACCCGCGACCGAGCACGGCACCGAGGTCGCGGTCATCGGCGGCGGCCTGTCCGGCATCATCGCCGCGTACGAGCTGATGAAGATGGGCCTGAAGCCCGTCGTGTACGAGGCCGACCAGATCGGCGGCCGGCTGCGCACCGTCGGCTTCGACGGGCCCAGCACCGAGGGCCTGACCGCCGAGATGGGCGCGATGCGCTTCCCGCCGTCCTCCACCGCCCTCCAGCACTACATCGACCTGGTGGGCCTGGAGACCCAGCCCTTCCCCAACCCCCTTGCCGAGGCGACCCCTTCGACGGTCGTCGACCTCAAGGGCGAGAGCCACTACGCCGAGACGATCGACGATCTCCCGCAGGTCTACCGGGACGTCGCCGACGCCTGGAACAAGTGCCTCGAAGAGGGCGCCGACTTCTCCGACATGAACCGCGCCATGCGGGAGCGGGACGTGCCGCGGATCCGGGAGATCTGGGCGAAGCTCGTCGAGAAGCTCGACAACCAGACCTTCTACGGCTTCCTCTGCGACTCCGAGGCCTTCAAGTCCTTCCGGCACCGCGAGATCTTCGGCCAGGTCGGCTTCGGCACCGGCGGCTGGGACACCGACTTCCCGAACTCCATCCTGGAGATCCTGCGCGTCGTCTACACCGAGGCCGACGACCACCACCGCGGTATCGTCGGCGGCTCCCAGCAGCTGCCGCTGCGCCTGTGGGAGCGCGAGCCGGAGAAGATCGTGCACTGGGCGTACGGCACCTCGCTCGCGAAGCTGCACGAGAACGGCGAGCCCCGCCCGGCCGTGACCCGGCTGAACCGCGCCGCCGGCAACCGGATCACCGTGACCGACGCGAACGGCGACATCCGCACCTACCCGGCGGCCGTCTTCACCGCCCAGTCCTGGATGCTGCTGTCGAAGATCGCCTGCGACGACTCGCTCTTCCCGATCGACCACTGGACGGCGATCGAGCGCACCCACTACATGGAGAGCTCGAAGCTGTTCGTGCCGGTCGACCGGCCGTTCTGGCTGGACAAGGACGAGGAGACCGGCCGGGACGTCATGTCGATGACGCTGACCGACCGGATGACGCGCGGCACCTATCTGCTGGACGACGGCCCGGACAAGCCCGCCGTGATCTGTCTGTCGTACACCTGGTGCGACGACAGCCTGAAGTGGCTGCCGCTGTCCGCGAACGAGCGGATGGAGGTCATGCTGAAGTCGCTCGGCGAGATCTACCCGAAGGTCGACATCAGGAAGCACATCATCGGCAACCCGGTGACCGTCTCCTGGGAGAACGAGCCCTACTTCATGGGCGCGTTCAAGGCCAACCTGCCCGGCCACTACCGCTACCAGCGGCGCCTGTTCACGCACTTCATGCAGGACCGGCTGCCCGAGGACAAGCGGGCCATCTTCCTCGCCGGTGACGACATCTCCTGGACGGCCGGCTGGGCCGAGGGCGCCGTCCAGACAGCGCTGAACGCGGTCTGGGGCGTGATGCACCACCTCGGCGGGGCGACGGACGCGAGCAACCCGGGCCCGGGCGACGTCTACGACGAGATCGCGCCGGTCGAGCTGCCTGAAGACTAGAGTCCGGCTGCCCGTACCTTCTCGTACACCTCCGCCGCGACGTCCTTGAGTTCCCGGGCGTCGCGCGGAGTTGTCTGCAGGTCGAGAAGGGCCTCCTCCATGCCGACCTCGGCATGCGCCGCGAGATCCGCCACGATCTGCTCGACACTGCCCTGGAAGGGCTGGCGGTCGTCTCCGTCGTAGGCCTTCGCCGAGTACATGACGTTCACCCGCGGCACTCGCTCGATCGGCGTGGTGCGGCCGCGCTCGGCGGCGATGTCCTGGAGCTGGTGCCACCCGTCGGCGTACCCCTCGGCGCCCATGGCGACCGGGATCCAGCCGTCGCCGTGGTCCACGACCCGCTTCAGCGCCTTCCTGCCGGTCGCGGCCACCAGGATCGGGATGGGACGGGCGGGCTTGGGGCCGACCACGGCGGCGTCGATCTTCGTGATCCGGCCCTGGTAGGACACCGGGTCCGGGCCCCACACCGCCCGGCAGACGTCGATGACCTCGTCCAGCACCTGGCCGCGCTCCTCGATCGGCCGTACGGACGCGGCGGCGAACTCGTCGGCCGACCAGCCCGTGCCCAGACCCGCGACCACCCGGCCGCCGCTCGCCGCGTCCAGCGTGGCCAGGGCCTTGGCGAGCTGGAACGGTCCGTGCAGCGGTGCGACCACGATGCCCGTGCCCAGCCGGACCCGTTCGGTGACCGCCGCGGCCAGGGTCAGGGTGACCAGCGGATGGGCCATCCCGCGGTACCAGTCCGGCCAGGGCAGGCCCGGGACGCCGTACAGCCCCTGGGTCGGGGACTCGGGGACGAGGGCACGCTCGTACACCCACAGGCTGTCGTAGCCGATCTGCTCGGCGGTACGGGCCACGTCCGTCACGTCATTGGCGAGGTCGTACTGCCGGAGCTGGGGAAGACCGAGTCCGAGACGGATGGCCATGACTGAGTGCTCCTTCGCGATGGGCGGGCCCCCACCGGCCAACGTACTGCGGGCGCGGGGAAGCGCCAGTCGAGGCCGGATCAGTCCGCCAGCGGAGTGAGCAGCATGCGACCCGCGAATCCCACCGCCGCGTCCAGCCGCTCGGTGAACTCCTCGGCGACGTCCGGGAGCCGGCGCAGCGCCCACAGCGCCCGCGCCGCCGACCAGGTGGCGTCCCGCGCGCGCTCCAGGCTCCAGGAGCCGAGCAGATGGGTGAGCGGGTCGGCGATCTGGAGCAGATCGGGGCCCGGCATCAGCTCTTCGCGGATGCGCTCCTCCAGCGAGACGAGGAGATCACCCACCCGATCGAACTCGTCCTCCAGATCGACGGGTTCGCAGCCGAGGCTACGACAGGCGTCCACCACGGCGAGCGCCAGATCGTGGCCGATGTGCGCGTTGATGCCCGCGAGCGCGAACTGCAACGGCCGTACGCCGGGATGCCGGCGCATCTGGAACAGGGGCCGCCAGCACGCGGGCGGACGCCCCTCGCCCTCGGCCGCCACCGCCGCGAGATAGCGCTCCGCGAACCGCACGTCCAGCGTGATCGCGGCCCGCACGTCCGGGAACCGGCCGCCGTCGATATGCCGGTCGACCGCCTCCGTCACGGCGAGGTAGACGCGGTTGAACACGGCGACGCCGTCGCGTTCGGGCAGGGTCGCGTCGAGGGCGCGCATACGGAAGACGACCGCGTCCACGGCTGTGGTGAATTGTTCGCATTGCGCCATGGGGGCAATGTCCCAGCTTTAGGCTGGCGGAGTTGTCGGCGGGCCCGGCGCTTCCCCAGAACGGGGGAACGCGCTCGCTGTGGGGGAGGGGGAGCGGGACCGTGCCAGGCTTACGTGCCCAGCGACTGGCCGCACGCAGGGCCGAGCGCAGGAGGGCCGCCCGGCGGGGCGCCATGGTCATGGCTGCCTCGGTCGTGGTCGCCGTCGGCGCGGCAACGGGCCTGCTGACCGCGTTCGACGACAGAAGGGGCGCCGACGAGGCCGGCCCGCCCGAGGTCACTCGCTCGCCGAGCCTTCGGTACCTGCCGATCGTGCCGTCCGCGTCCCCGTCGGTCACGAAGTCCGCCTCGCCCACGTCCGCCGCGCCGACACCCGCTCCGAAGCGGCCCACCCGCACGCCCTCACCGACGAGGACCGAGAGGAAGCAGCAGCAGGCCGTGGTCTCCGCCCGCCTCTACCGCCACCCCGACTCCCAGGTGCTGGAGTGGGTCCGCGACAACCCCGCCGACCCGCGCCACGCCGTCATCCAGTCCCGGATCGCCGCACAGCCGGCCGCGGTGTGGTTCGCCGACTTCACACCGGACACCATCACCGCCCGGGTCCGTGCGGTCACCTCGGGCGGGTCGGCGCTGGGGCGGGTACCGGTGGTCGTACCGTACGCCATACCGGACCGGGACTGCGGCGGCTACTCCGAGGGCGGGGCACCGAGCCTCGACGCGTACGACGCCTGGATCGACAGGTTCGCCGCCGGGCTCGGTTCCGGCGATGTCATCGTCGTCCTGGAGCCCGACTCCATCGCCCAGTCCGAGTGCCTCTCCGCCGGTGCGCGTGCCGAGCGCTTCGCCTCCCTAGCCCGCGCGGGCCGGGCCTTCAAGGAGGCCAACCCCAGGGCGCGCGTCTACTACGACGCCGGGCACTCCGGCTGGAACGGGCCCGGCAAGCAGGCCGAGTGGCTGAAGCAGGCCGGCGCCGCCTCGACCGCCTCCTCCGACGGCGTCTTCAGCAATGTCTCCAACTTCCACGCCACCGCCGACGAGATCGCCTACGACCGACAGGTCCTCGACGCTCTCGGCGGCCCGCCGGGCCTGGGCGCCGTCATCGACACCAGCCGCAACGGCGCCGGGGCACCGGCCGACGGCGAGTGGTGCGATCCGGCGGGCCGCAAGCTGGGCCGGGCGCCGACGCTCGCCACCGGCGAGACTCGGATCGACGCATATCTGTGGGTGAAGCTGCCGGGGGAGTCGGACGGCTGCAAGGGCAGGCCGGGGACCTTCACGGCGTCGTACGCCTACGACTTGGCGCGCTGAGCTCCCTCGCGGGCGTCGCGTGACGGCCCGATTGGGTCGTGCGTCCGTCGCCGACATCACAGGCCGCGCCGACCACGGCTGACCAGGGTCGATCCGAGCAGGCTGAGCGTCCGCTTAGGATGGGACCAGTCAACTCGTACGTCCCAGGAGTCCCGCACGTGACCGCCGAAGCCCCGATCGCGCCCCTTCTGTCCTACGGCCGACTCGTCCCCGTCACCGTCCACTTCGACGACCTGGACGCGCTCGGGCTGCTGCACAACGCGCGCTACCCGCTGATGGTCGAGCGGGCCTGGGCCGAGCTGTGGCAGGAGCACGGCTTCCGCTTCGAGGGCGACTGGGTGGCGGCCGGCGACGCCTGCAACGCGGTGAAGGAACTGCGCATCAGCTACGAGGCGCCGGTCACCAGGCCGGGCGTCTACGCCGTCCACCTCTGGCTGGAGCGGCTCGGCAACACCGGCCTGACGTACGGCTTCCGGTTCTGCTCGGCCGACGGCTCGGTGACCTACGCCCACGGCGCCCGGGTCCTGGTGCGGCTGGACGCCGGTACGCTGCGGCCGGCGCCGTGGAGCGAGGCCTTCAGGGCCGCGGGTCGGGAACTGCTGCGTCCGGCCGGCTGACCTTCGGGCGATCGCGGTCACCGGCGCGCAGGACGCCCGCGAAGACGGCGAGCCCGGAGGACAGCACCGTGACCACGCAGAAGGACACCATCAGGCTGCTCAGCTGGGCGAGCCCGCCGATCGCGCTCGGGGCGACCAGCCCCGAGGTGTAGGTGATCGTCGCGACGCCCGCGATGGCGAGGGAGGGGTTAGGGCTGCTGCGTCCGGCCGCCGCGAAGCACAGCGGCACGACCACCGCGATGCCGAGGCCCAGCAGCGCGAACCCGGTCATCGCCAGGGCCGGCCCGTCCGAGACGACGATCAGCAGTCCGCCGAGCGTGGCGAGGTAGCCGCCGAAACGGACCGTGCGCACGGCGCCGTAGCGGTCCACCACCTTGTCGCCCGCGATCCGGGCGAGCGCCATGGTGAGCGTGAAGCCGGTGGTGCACGCCGCCGCGAGACCGGCCGAGGTCTCCAACTCGTCCCGCAGATACACCGCAGACCAGTCCAGGCTCGCGCCCTCCGCGAAGACCGCGCAGAACCCGACCGCGCCGATGAGCAGCGCCGACTTGGGCGGCAGCGCGAACCGGGGCGGCGGCTCCTCGTCCTCGGCGGGCTGGAGGTCGAGCACCCACTGGCAGGCCACCACGCCGAGCACGGTGAGGGTCGCCGCCGCGAGCGTGTGGTGCAGCCGGGCGTCCGCGCCCAGGTGCGCCGCGAGTGTGCCGGCCGCCGAGCCGACCAGGGCGCCCGCGCTCCACATGCCGTGCAGGCCCGACATGATCGACCGGCCGAGCCGGGTCTCGACCTCGACGCCGAGCGCGTTCATCGCGACGTCGGCCATGCCCGCGGTGGCGCCGTACACGAACAGGGCCAGACACAGGGTCAGCAGATTCGGCGCGAGGGCGGGCAGGACCAGGGCGAGCGTCCACAGGGCGATCAGTCCGCGCAGGGCGTTCCGCGCGCCGAAGCGGTGCGTGATGCTGCCCGCTAGCGGCATCGCCACGGAGGCGCCGAGCGCGGGGAAGGCGAGCGCGAGCCCCAACTGGCCGGCGCTGACCCCGGCATGGTCCTGAATCCACGGCACGCGCGTCGCGAACGAGCCGGTGACGGCCCCGTGGACGGCGAAGACGGCGGCCACGGCGTACCGGGCCCGCCTCACCTCGCGCAGGTCGTAGACCACCTCGCTCATTGTCCGACCCCTCCCGGTCCGCGCTCGATGCTTGAGCCGCGCGTAAACTATCAGGAACCCTGCCTGATAGATAGAGTGCTTTCACGGCCGTCGTAGCCCCCGCTCTCCCGGCCGCGCCGATCTGGAAGGATCCCGGCATGCCCGCATCCCCGAGCACCGCCCGGGCCATCAACGACCGACTCGCCCTGCGCCTGCTCCAGCAGGAGGGCCCGTTGACGGCAGGGCAGTTGAAGCAGCTGACCGGACTGTCCCGGCCGACCGTCGCCGACCTGGTCGAGCGCCTCACCGACGCCGGCCTGATAGCGGTCGTCGGCGAGGCCGGCGAACAGCGGCGGGGTCCGAACGCCAAGCTGTACGGCATCGTCGCCGGCCGTGCCCATCTGGCGGCGCTCGACGTGCGTACCGAGGGAGTCTCGGTGGTCGTGTCCGACCTGGTCGGAGCCGTGCTCGCCGAAGCGGCGGCGCCGATCGGCGGCGACATCGGGACGGGGCCGGCCGTGGAGCAGGCGGCGGCGCTGGTGGAGCGGGTCGTGAAGGAGGCGGGGGCGGACCGGCTGCACACGGTGGGCATAGGCGCCCCGGGCCTGATCGACCCGGCGAGCGGCGAACTGCGTGACTCGACCGGCCTGCCCGAATGGCACCGTCGCCTCGTCGCGACCCTCCAGGAACGGCTTCCCGAGGCCCGCGTCAGCGTCGAGAACGAGACCAACCTCGCCGCCCTCGCCGAACAGCGCGACGGTGTGGCCCGGGGCCGGGACACCTTTGTCCTGCTGTGGCTCGGCCACGGCACGGGCGCGGCCGTGGTCCTCGACGGGGCGCTGCGCCGCGGAGCCTCCGGCGGAACTGGCGAGATCGGCTTCCTGCCGGTGCCGGGCACGGTGGGGTTGCCGTCGGCGGTGGACTGCGAGGGCGGGTTTCACTCGCTGGCCGGGTCGGCGGCGATCGTGGAGTTGGCGGAGGCGTACGGGTTCTCCGCCGAGGGCATGTCCGTGCGCGAGCCGGTTGCCGCGGACGTCGTGGGGGAGGCGGTGGCGCGGGTCGCGGGGGCGAGTGGTGGGGAGGCGGTGGCGCGGGTCGCGGGGGCGAGTGGTGGGGAGGCGGTGGCGCGGGTCGCCAGGCCGAGTGGTGGGGAGGCGATGGCGCGGGTCGCCAGGCCGAGCGGTGGGGAGGCGATGGCTGGTTCGCCGGAACGTGGTGGACCGGTTGCCCCTGCCGGGGCCCATCGCACCTCCGACCTGGCGGCGCCGGCCGGCGCGCCGCACGTGATGCCCTCGGCCGCCGCCCCCCGCGACGCCGCCTCGGCCGATCGCTTCCTCGACGCCCTCGCCGACCGCCTCGCCATCGGCGTCGCCTCCGTCGTCGCCATCCTCGATCCCGGCTGTGTCGTCCTCGGCGGCGAGGTCGGACAGGCCGGGGGAGAGGTGCTCGCCGCGCGGGTGGAGGAGCGCATCCGGCGGATGTCGCCGCTCGTGACCGTGGTGCGGCCCAGCAGCCTGGGCGGCGGTGCGGTCCTGCGCGGAGCGCTGCTCACCGCGCGCGAGGCCGCGCAGGACGAGCTGTTCGCGCCGCCGGACCGCTGACTGTCGTCGGACATCCGAGTCAGGTTTCGAGACGCCGGTTCAGACCCCCCGCTCCAGAAAGTCCTCGAACGTCCCCTTGCCCACCGCATGCTCGGGCGCCAGATGTCCGCCCGAGCGGAAGGCCCGGTACGCCTTGCCCCGCAGCGGCACGCGCAGCACGAGCCGCCTGCGGCCCGTCGCCTTGAGGTACGCGCGGGCCAGCGAGTCGAAGGTCCGGATCTCGGGGCCGCCCATGTCCTCGCCCCGCCCGGCCGGGGCCGCCAGGGCCAGTTCGGCGAGCCGGTCCGCGACCTCCGCGACCTCGACGGGCTGGTCCTTCACACCCGCGGGCAGCAGCACGACCGGCAGCTTGGACACGGCCCCCAGCACCCGCACCACCAGGTCGTGGAACTGGGTCGCGCGCAGTACGGTCCAGCCCAGCCCCGACTCCTCGACCAGCCTCTCCACGGCGAGCTTGGCCTTGTAATAGCCGAAGGGCACCCGGTCGACGCCGACGATCGAGATGTAGACCAGATGCCGTACCCCTGCCGTGCGCGCCGCCGCGATCAGACGTCGCGCCGCCTCCTCGTCACCGCCGCCCGGCGAGCTCGCGCAGTGCACGATCGTGTCCACGCCCGCCATCGCGGCGTCCAGACCGGGACCGCCCTTGCGCAGATCGACGGCGTACGGCTGGGCGTGCCGGCTGAGCACCCGCACCTCGTGGCCGCCCGCGCGCAGCCGCTCGGTGACGAGTCGGCCGAGCGTGCCGGTGCCGCCGGTCACCAGGATCGTGGTCATGCTGTTCAGTCCCTTCGGCGCCGGGCACTCCTGAACGGAGCGCCCCTCACCAGCTGGGACCGAGTACCCCACGCGAAATGTGACAGCCGGCTACGCCTGCCGCGCCAGCTGTCGGCGCACGAAGTCCAGCTTGTCCGGGTTCACCACGGCCCACGCGTGCATGACCAGCCCGTCCCGCAGCTCGAACGCCGTCACCGACATCAGCGTGTCGCCCGCCCAGACGGCCAGCGCGGGCGAACCGTTGATCTCGACGACCGTGAACTCCAGGCCGGCCAGGAAGGTCCGCGTCGCACCCGCCAGGAAGCGGAACACCTTCTCCCGGCCCTCGATCGGCCGCCGGGCCGCCGTGACCTTGCCGCCGCCGTCGCTCCACCAGGTGACGTCGGCCGCCAGCACCTTCTCCAGCCCGGCGAGGTCGCCGTCGCGGGCCGCCGTCAGGAACGACCTGACCAACTCCTCCTGCCGCTCGGGAGTCGACTCGAACCGCGATCGCCGCTCACCCACCCGCCGCACGGCCCGCCGATGGAGCTGCCGGCTGTTCGCCTCGGTCAGCTCCAGCACCTCGGCGATCTCCCGGTGGGCGTAAGCGAACGCCTCCCGCAGCACGTACACGGCGCGCTCGGTCGGCGTGAGCCGCTCCAGCAGCACCAGCATCGCCAGGGACACGGCGTCCCGCTGCTCGGCGGACTCCAGGGGCCCCAGCGTGCCGTCCGAGGTGGCCACCGGCTCCGGCAGCCAGGGGCCGACGTACTGCTCGCGCCGCGCCCTGGCCGAGGTCAGCCGGGTGAGACAGAGGTTGGTGACGACCTTGGCGAGCCAGGCCGCCGGACGCTCGATCGTGTCCCGGTCGGCGCCGCTGAACCGCAGATACGCGTCCTGGACGGTGTCCTCGGCCTCCTCGGCCGAGCCGAGCATGCGATAGGCCAGGCCGAACAGCCGCGGGCGATGGGTCTCGAACTCGTCGGCGGTCCCGGTGGTCATGACCTCACCCTGCCAGAGCCGCCGAAGGCGGGAACTGGGGGACCCGGCGGCGGGCAAGGGCCGTCGTCACCGCCGCCGGGCCGTCTGCGTGCCCCTGGCTCTCCAGTGGAAGAGGTCACACAGGGCGAGGGGGTTCCCGAACCGTCGTCGGTTGCGCTGACCCTAGAGAGGACTAGACCATAGCGTCAATAGGTATGGACCAATCTCAAGGTCGTTCCCGTTTGCGGCAGTTGGGCCGCCGTGAACTGCCGCGGATGTCCAGCGCAGCGGCCTGTGAGGCACCCCACAGGATTCGGCCGCATGGACGTCGATCAGGCGTGGCACACTGGCCCTGTACCAGAAGCAGCGCACTCCGGGGTCGGTGAAAGTCCGAACCGGCGGTTACAGTCCGCGACCCGGTCGCCTCCAGCGGCCGGTTGACCAGGTGAAATTCCTGGACCGACGGTTAAAGTCCGGATGGGAGGCAGTGCGCGGCGGGCGGGCATTCGTGCGCGCCGCCGAACCGGTTCGTCCATGGGGCGACCCCTGTCCGGCGTCGCCCCCGGTGTCCCTGCTCGTACATTCTGTCGTCATCGACAGGCCCCGGAGTCCGTGCCCCAACGTGGCAGGAGGACCCGGGAAGTGTTCACCGGAATCGTCGAAGAGCTGGGCGAGATCACCGCCGTCGAGACCCTCGACGACGCCTGTCGCTTCCGACTGCGCGGCCCCGTCGTCACCGACGGCGCGAAGCACGGCGACTCCATCGCGGTCAACGGCGTCTGCCTCACGGTCGTCGACCACGAGGGCGACGAGTTCACCGCCGATGTCATGGCCGAGACCCTGAACCGCTCCAGCCTGGGTGTCCTCACCGTCGGCTCCCGCGTCAACCTGGAGCGCCCCACCGCCGTGGGCGCCCGCCTCGGCGGGCACATCGTGCAGGGGCATGTCGACGGCACCGCCGAGGTGCTGGAGCGCAAGCCGTCCGAGAACTGGGAGATCGTCAAGATCTCGCTCCCCGCGGACCTCTCCCGGTACGTCGTCGAGAAGGGCTCCATCACCGTCGACGGCATCAGCCTCACCGTCGTCGACGCCGGCCCCGACTACTTCACCGTCAGCCTGATCCCCACCACCCTCGACCTGACCACGCTGGGCCTCAAGCAGCCCGGCGACCCGGTCAACCTCGAGGTCGACGTCATCGCCAAGTACGTCGAGCGGATGCTGGGCGACCGGCTCTCCTCCGAAGGAGCGACGAACCGGTGAACTCGCTGAACTCCGAGGCATTCGTCCTGTTCGGCCAGCACATCCTCTGGTCGGACATGGTCGGCAACCTCTTCGGCCTCGCCGCCCTCGCCCTCGGCTGGCGGCGCTCCATATGGACCTGGCCCGTGCAGTTCCTCGCCGGTCTGATCCTCTTCGGCGCCTTCTTCGGCCATCTGACCGGCAGCGCCGGTAAGCAGGCGGTCGTCATGCTCGTCGCCCTGTACGGCTGGTGGCAGTGGCAGCGCGGCAAGGGCCAGGAAGCGGACGGCCATATCGCCGTGCGGTTCGCCACCTGGCGCGAGCGCGGGGTGATGGTCGCCGCGGCCGCCGCCGGCACCGTCGCGGTGGCACTGCTCTTCAAGGCGTACCCGACCTTGTCCTGGGACCCCTGGCCCGACGCCTACATCTTCGTCGGCACCGTCGTCGCCATGTACGCCCAGGCGCGCGGCATGGTCGAGTTCTGGTTCGCCTGGCTGCTCGTCGACCTGGTCGGCGTCCCCCTCAACTTCGCCAACGGCTACGCCTTCTCCGGCTTCGTCTACGTCATCTACGGCGCACTCGTCCTGTGGGGCATGCGCGACTGGTGGCTGCGCTCCCGCAAGGACGCGCGGCCCGTCCTGGAAGGAGCGCCGGCATGACCACGGCACCGATCCTGTACCGCACCGAAGACGTCGAGAACCTCACGCTCGACCCGATCGAGCAGGCCATCGCCGACATCGCCGCGGGCCGCCCGGTCGTGGTCGTCGACGACGAGGACCGCGAGAACGAGGGCGACCTCGTCATCGCCGCCGAGCACGCCACCCCCGAGATCGTCGCCTTCATGATGAGCGAGTGCCGGGGCCTGATCTGCGCGCCCATGGAGCCCGAGGAGCTGGACCGGCTCGAACTCCCGCAGATGGTCGCGGACAACACCGAGTCGATGAAGACCGCCTTCACGGTCTCCGTGGACGCCTCCGCCGCGCACGGGGTGACCACCGGCATCTCGGCCTCCGACCGGGCTACCACGCTGCAGCTGCTCGCGAGCGGCAAGGCGGAGCGGTCGGACCTCGTCCGCCCCGGCCACATCTTCCCGCTGCGCGCCAGGCCCGGCGGCGTCCTCGTCCGCAACGGCCACACCGAGGCCGCCGTCGACCTGGCCCGGCTCGCGGGGCTGCGCCCGGCCGGTGCCATCGTCGAGATCGCCGGCGAGGACGGCGAGATGCTGCGGCTGCCCGAGCTGATCCCGTTCGCCCGCAAGCACGGCCTGACGATCGTCTCCATCGAGGACCTGATCGCCTACCGGCGCGGCGCCGAGCGCCCGAAGCCGGTCGAGCAGCGGACGGTCCAGCAGGAGCAGCTTCCGGCCGAGCCCGCCCTCCGCCGCGAGGCCGAGGTCCATCTGCCCACCGCCCACGGCGCCTTCACGGCGTACGGCTACCGCTCCACCGTCGACGGCGTCGAGCACGTCGCTCTGGTCCACGGTGAGATCGGCGACGGCGAGGACGTCGTGGTCCGTGTCCACTCCGAGTGCCTCACCGGCGATGTCTTCCACTCCCTGCGCTGCGACTGCGGCCCCCAGCTGGAGTCGGCCCTGGAGCGCATCCAGGCCGAGGGCCGTGGAGTCGTCGTCTACCTGCGCGGACACGAGGGCCGGGGCATCGGCCTGATGTCCAAGCTGCGCGCCTACGAACTCCAGGAGCGCGGCCGCGACACCCTCGACGCCAACCTCGAACTCGGCCTTCCCGCCGACGCCCGCGACTACGGCGCCGGCGCGCAGATCCTGGCCGACCTGGGCGTGCACAGCGTGCGTCTGCTGACCAACAACCCCGACAAGAGCGACGCGCTCCTCGCCCACGGCCTCAAGGTCACCGAACGGGAGCCGATGCCCGTACAGGCGGGCGAGCACAACCTGACGTATCTGCGCACCAAGCGGGACCGGATGGGCCACGACCTGCCCTGGCTGGACCCGGCCCCCGAGGCCCCGGCCCCGCTGTCCACCTGCACCAACCAGTAAGAGCACACGAGGAGACTCAAGAACGTGAGCGGCAAGGGCGCACCGGAGCTGTCCGTACGCAATGTGGGCGACCTGCGGGTCGCGGTCATCGCGGCACAGTGGCACGAGAAGGTGATGGATGGTCTGGTGGACGGCGCCCTGCGCGCCCTGCACGACCTGGGGATCGACGAGCCGACCCTGCTCCGGGTCCCCGGCAGCTGGGAACTCCCGGTCGTCGCCAAGGTCCTCGCGGGCCGCGGCTACGACGCGATCGTGGCCCTGGGGGTCGTCATCCGCGGCGGCACTCCCCACTTCGAGTACGTGTGCCAAGGCGTGACCCAGGGCCTGACCCAGGTCTCCGTCGAGACCGGCGTCCCCGTCGGCTTCGGCGTGCTGACCTGCGACACCGAGGAGCAGGCCCTGGACCGGGCCGGCATCGAGGGCTCCAACGAGGACAAGGGGCACGAGGCGGTGACGGCGGCCGTGGCGACGGCTGCCACGCTCCGCTCAGTATCTGAACCCTGGCGCTGACGAAAGCCGTATGTGGCATAGGCTGAGCGTCACCATGTCCAAGAAGACGTTCGAGGAGCTCTTCACCGAGCTCCAGCACAAGGCCGCCCACAGCGACCCCGCCACCTCCCGCACCGCCGAACTGGTCGGCAAGGGCGTCCACGCCATCGGCAAGAAGGTCGTCGAGGAGGCCGCCGAGGTCTGGATGGCCGCCGAGTACGAGGGCAAGGAAGCCGCCGCCGAGGAGATCTCGCAGCTGCTGTACCACGTCCAGGTGATGATGGTCGCCCGCGGGATCTCCCTGGACGACGTCTACGCCCACCTCTGAGCCGTAAAAAGCCGAAGAGCAACCCCGCACACCCGTAAGAGCGAACGAAGGAAGCCGACCTCATGCTGCGCATCGCCGTCCCCAACAAGGGTTCACTCTCCGGCCCTGCGGCGGACATGCTGCATGAGGCCGGCTACCAGCAGCGGCGCGAGTCCAAGGAACTGCGGATCGTCGACCCGGAGAACGACGTCGAGTTCTTCTACCTGCGCCCCCGCGACATCGCCATCTACGTCGCCTCCGGCCAGCTCGACATCGGCATCACCGGCCGTGACCTGCTGATCGACTCCGACGCCGAGGCCGAGGAGATCCTGCCGCTGGGCTTCGCCCGCTCCACCTTCCGCTTCGCCACCAAGCCGGGCACCGTCGGCGACGACCTGTCGGACCTGAAGGGCAAGACGGTCGCCACCTCCTACGAGGGCATCGTCGCCAAGCACCTCGCCGACAACGGCATCGACGCCTCCGTCGTCCACCTCGACGGCGCCGTGGAGACCGCCATCCAGCTCGGTGTCGCCCAGGTCATCGCGGACGTCGTCGAGACCGGCACCTCGCTGCGCAACGCCGGTCTGGAGGTCGTCGGCGAGCCGATCATGAAGTCCGAGGCAGTCGTCATCCGCCGCGTCGGCGCGGACGGCGAGGACTCCAAGGTCCAGCAGTTCCTGCGTCGCCTCCAGGGCGTCCTGGTCGCCCGGACGTACGTGATGATGGACTACGACTGCCGCGTCGAGCAGCTGGAGAAGGCCGTCGCCCTCACGCCCGGCCTGGAGTCCCCGACCGTCTCCCCGCTGCACAACGAGGGTTGGGTCGCCGTCCGTGCCATGGTTCCCGCCAAGGAAGCCCAGCGGATCATGGACGACCTGTACGACATCGGCGCCCGGGCCATCCTGACCACGGCCATCCACGCCTGCCGCCTGTAGAGAGCACAGAGATGTCCGAACTGCCTGCTCTTCCCGTCACGTTCCGACCGGGCCGCACCCGGGCCGTCCTGCTCACCGCGGGCGTCGCGATCTTCATCGTCATCACGACCGTCGCGCTGCTGCTGGAGAAGCTCGGCCCCGGCGAGCGCCTCAGCTTCATCCTCACCGGCGCGCTGATGTTCGGTGTGCTGGCCATGCTGGCCCGTGTGAAGGTCGTCGCCGACGAGTCCGGCGTCACCGTGGTGAACATCACCTCCAGGCGCCGACTGGACTGGGCCGAGATCCTCCAGGTGAACCTCCGGCCGGGCGACCCCTGGGTGTTCCTGAACCTCAGCGACGGCACCAGCCTGCCCGCACTCGGCATCCAGCCGGGCATCGCCAAGCAGCGGGCCATCGCCGACGCGCGCGCCCTGCGGGCGCTCGCCGAGGCCCGTGCCATCAGGGAGCCCGAGGACCATGAGGGCTGACTCGGCTCCGTTCACCCTGCCGTAAATCGCGATGTCTTGATTAATCTGTTGGCGGAGGCGTTTTCGTGACGCCTCCGCCGCTGATGTGCCCAACGGCCTTCAGAGGCCCCCTGCTACCCGAGGAGTGATTCCCTCCAGCGATGGACGGATCGTCCTGTAGTACCTGCGCCGCCCCCTCCCGACATACCGGGGCGGCCGCATCATGAGCATCCCCTTGCTGCTCCTGGCAGCCGCGTTCCTCCTGATTCTCGCCAACGGCTTCTTCGTGGCCGCCGAGTTCGGCCTGGTCACGGTCGAGGCGACGGACGCCGAGAAGGCCGCCGCGGAGGGCGACCGAAGGGCCCACCGGGTCGTCGAGTCGCTCAAGGAACTGTCCTTCCAGCTCTCCGGCACCCAGCTCGGCATCACCATCACCTCCCTGGTGGTAGGCATGCTCGCCGAACCGGCGCTCGCCCAGCTGCTGGGCGGCCCCTTCACCGCGATCGGGATCCCCGAGGGCGCGGTGTCCGGCGTGGCCGTGGTCGTCGGCATGCTGCTGGCCTCGGCCGTGCAGATGGTGATCGGCGAACTCGTGCCCAAGAACTGGGCGGTGTCCCGGCCGATGCAGGTCGCGCGGTTCGTCGCCGGCCCGCAGCACGCCTTCGCCCGGCTGTTCCGCCCGGTCATCGCCGGGCTGAACGCCGTCGCCAACCGTCTCGTCCGCTCGCTCGGCATCGAGCCCGCCGCAGAGCTGGCCTCCGCCCGCACCCCCGGCGAACTCGTCTCCCTGGCCCGGCACTCCGCCCAGGCCGGCGCCCTGGAACAGGACACCGCCGACCTGTTCGTACGGACCCTGTCGCTCGCCGAGCTGACCGCGCAGCACGTGATGACGCCGCGCGTGAAGGTCAGCGCGCTCCAGTCGTCGGCGACTGCCGAGGATGTGGTCAACCTCACCCGTGCGACCGGTCTGTCCCGTTTCCCGGTCTACCGGGAGAGGATCGACGAGATCGTCGGCATGGTCCATCTGAAGGACGCGCTGGCGATCCGTTCGAGTGATCGTCTGCGCACCCCGGTCGGCCGTATCGCCCGCCCGGCGCTGCTCGTCCCCGAGACCCTGCCGGTCCAGCCCCTCCTGGCCCAGCTGCGCAGCGAGCAGCCCATCGCCGTCGTCGTCGACGAGTACGGCGGTACGGCGGGCGTGGTGACGCTGGAGGACATCGTCGAGGAGATCGTCGGCGAGGTCCGCGACGAGCACGACGGGCAGGACCTGCCCGAACTCGCCGCCGCCCCGCCGGAGGACGGCCGGCCCGCCTGGGACGCCGACGGCAGCTGCCGTGTCGACATCCTCCAGCGGATAGGACTCGACGTGCCCGAGGGGCCGTACGAGACCGTCGCCGGACTCGTCGCCGACCTGCTCGGACGCATCCCGGCCGTCGGTGACAGGGCGGAGCTGCCGGGCTGGCGGCTGTCGGTGCGCCGGGTCGGCCACTACCGGGCCGAACGTGTCCGGCTGGTGCGGACCGGGGCCGTGGTGGAGGTCGCCCGATGAGCGTGCTCCAACTCGTCTTCGCCGCGCTGCTCGTGCTCGCCAACGGATTCTTCGTCGGCGCCGAGTTCGCCCTCGTCTCGGTCCGCCGCAGCCAGATCGAACCGCTGGGCACGGCACGGGCCCGTCAGGTCCTGTACGGCCTGGAGCGGCTGCCGCAGATGATGGCGGCGGCCCAGTTCGGCATCACCATCTGCTCGCTGACGCTCGGCGCGGTCGCCGAGCCCACGGTGGCGCACCTGCTGGAGCCGGTGTTCGAGTGGATCCATCTGCCGGACGGCGTGATCCATCCGCTCACCTATGTCATCGCGCTCGCCGCGGTGGTCTTCTTCCATCTGGTCATCGGCGAGATGCTGCCGAAGAACCTGGCCATGGCAGCCCCGGAGAAGGTCGCGCTGTGGCTCAGCCCCGGACTGGTCTACTTCGCGCGCTTCTGCCGGCCGATCACCGTGGCCCTCGGCGCCGTCGCACAGGCCATCCTGCGGCTCTTCCGCGTCGAGCCGAAGGACGAGGTGGAGGCGGTGTTCACCAGCGAGCAGCTCAACCGGCTCGTCGAGGACTCCGGCCAGGCGGGTCTGCTCGACCCCGAGGAGCAGGAGCGGCTGGAGGACGCCCTGGAGCTGGGCTCCCGCCCGGTGACGGACGTACTCCTGGGGCGTGAGTCCCTCGTCACCGTCAGTCCCTCGGTCACCCCCGGCCAGATCGTCGCGCTCACCGCCCGCACCGGGTACTCCCGCTTCCCGGTCGCGGCGGAGAACGGCGCCTTCATGGGCTACCTGCACGTCAAGGACGTACTGGACCTGGAGGAATCGGAACGGGCCGTGCCGCAGCAGGTCTGGCACCCGATGACGACCCTGCGCTCGGAACTGCCGCTGGACGACGCCCTCACGGTCATGCGCCGCGCCGCGACGCACCTGGCCCAGGTGGCCGACGCGTCGGGCAAGGTCCTCGGGCTCGTCGCGCTGGAGGACGTACTGGAGCTGCTGGTCGGCGAGGTACGGGATCCGGCGCATCGGGAGCTGCCGGAGGTCCGGGTGACGGGGCCACGGATGAGCACCGGGGAGCCGGAAGAGGCACTGGCCGGCTGATCCACGGCTACGGCGTCGCGGGATCCGTCACATGGCCGACGGATCCTGCGGCCCCCGCCCCGACAGCACCTCGCCGTACGCCTGCATCAGATCCGGCAGCCGAAGTGTCGACAAGTCGTCCCTCGTGAGCGCCCCCGGGTAAGTCGTCAACCGCAGATCCCGGTACGCACAGCTCTTCTCGTACAGGGTCCGCAGGAACCGCCCGTTGCCCAGCTCGTCGATCCATCCCTGGTCGACCACATGCCCGGCGATGGACCGCAGCTCGTCCAGCGCCTCCTCGTCCCACACGTCCCCGTTCTCCGCTGCGAGCACCTCGCCGATCGAGGTCAGTTCGAGGGGGCGGTACGAGGGGAAGTCGACCCGGGTCGTGAAGCGCGAGGACAGACCGGGGTTCGCGGTCAGCAGGCGGTCCATGCCCTCGGGGTAGCCGGCGAGGATCACCACCAGGTGGTCCCGGTTGTCCTCCGCCCGCTTCAGCAGCACCTGAAGGGCCTCGTCGCCGTACGCGTCGCCCTTGCCGTAGCCGGAGTTGGAGAGGGAGTAGGCCTCGTCCACGAACAGGACGCCGCCGAGCGCGGAGTCGATGAGCTCATTGGCCTTCACGGCCGTCTGGCCCAGATACTCGCCGACCAGATCGGCCCGCTGGGCCTCCACGAGATGGTCGCCGCCGAGCAGCCCGAGGGCGTAGAAGACACGGCCCAGGATGCGGGCGACCGTGGTCTTGCCGGTGCCGGAGGGGCCGGAGAAGACGAAGTGCCGTTTGGGCGGCTGCACCGGAAGGCCCTGCCCGGTGCGCAGCCGGGCCATGTTCAACTGGGCGGACAGCGCCTTGACCTGGCGCTTGACGGGTTCGAGCCCCACCATGCGCTCGAGCTCGGCGAGCGCCTCCTCGAGTAACTGGGGGTCGGTCGGCCCGGCCGGCAGCGGCTGCGACGACACGGCCGTCTTCTCGCGCACCGCCGGATCCACCACCGACGGCAGCGGCCCGGTCGGCGGCAGATCGGGGTCGGACAGCTTCAGGTCCCGTCCCTCGGTGCCGAAGAGCGGGTCCAGCCCGTCGGGACCGTCGGCCAATTCCCCGCCGAACCCGGTCAGCGTGATCGCCGCGAGGTCGGTGGCGTCGTCGTAGCCGTCGCCCTCGGCGATGGCCGCGAGCCTCGCCGAGGTGTCCATGAAGGCGGGGTCGACGCGGTGCACCGCGCGGTAGAGCGGGAGGGCGGCGGCCGAGCGGCCCGTGCCCTCGTGCGCCCGCGCCAGCCAGTACCGCAGCTCCTTGCGCTGCGGCTGCTCGCTGCGGCACCGCATCAGCGCGGCCGACAACAGCGGCTCGGCCTGCCCGTACATCTCCAGCCGGACCCGTGCCATGCCGCCGAACAGGCCGGCCTCGATACCGAGCATCGCGTCGTCGAGCAGCGGGTCGGTGTGCCGTACCAGCTGCTCCCAGTCCTTGACCAGATAGGCGCGGCAGGCGTGCAGGAAGCGGACCTGATGGTCGGTGTCCACGGGCGGGAGCCCGGCAAGCGCCCGGTCCAGCTCGGGGACGTGCCGGCCGTCCAGCCAGTGCGAGGCGTGGGCGAGGAGCAGGTCGCGCGGGCTCTCCAGGACCGGTTGCACCCACCAGCCCAGCCAGTACCAGGAGTTGATCGTGCGCCGGTGCCGGGTGCGCTGTTCGCCGAAGCGGTCCCGGTGCCGGAACATCCGCAGCAGCGCGGTCGTGGTGTCGACGCGCAGCGCGTGCAGGCCGAGCCATCCGTCGGCCATTCCCGGATCGATCCGTACCGCGGTGCGGAACTCCTCCTCCGCCTGCGGATACGCCCCCATCGTGTAGGCATCCACACCTCGCAGCCAGGCGAGGTCGGCCGGGGCCTCGGGGCCCTGCGTGCCGAAGTCCATCACGTCCCCCACAAACCGTGCCCCCGTCGGTTGGCCGACCGCTCGCCCGTCGGCCGCCTTGATCAGCTCGATCGAACCGCCCTGCCGCGGACCGGAGTTGCAGCGGTGCGCGGAGCGGCCGTCCGTAGGTCGCACCGAGGGCATCGTACCTGCGAGGGCATGGCGCGCCCCAGGGTGCCGCACGGGCCGTTTGGCGAGGTGAGGGCGGATCGGGGGGAGCGGAGCCGGTGACCGAGGGTGACCGGATCACGCCTCTCGGCGCCCGAAAAGAGGGGTGAAGGCAGAACGAAGCCCCCGATCACGGGGGAACAACCGGGGGCTTCGCGTCTTCGGGCGGCCTCGAGTGACCGCACATTGAGAACGTAAGTCCTGTACGGCCCCCGGGTCAAGCCGAGTTGAGGCACTCCGGGAACTTGTCCGGCAGGGCTCTTCACGAGTTCAGCACATTGCCGATGGGTCGTCACCGTGTGTGATGGACTGGTCCGGTCCAACCGTCCCGGCAGGCCCGGGAGTCACCTCATATCCCTTGCCACACTGCCGAACCAGAAGGTCGGCGAAGGGCCGGGAAGGGTCGTCGGCGAAGTGTTCCCGCTCCGCCCCGACCCACCCGTCCCAGAACTCCCGCTGCTCGTCCCCGTCCCGCGAGCGTCCCCGGGCCCATGACTCCTCGCGCGGCAGCTCCATCCACAGCAGCCGGGCGAGATACGGCCGCAGCGCACGGCGTCCGGCGCCGACGCCCTCGACCAGGATCACCGGGGCGGGCGGCAGGGCGAGCGGCGGTCCGAAACGGCGGGCCCGCCAGTCGTAGGGGGTGTAGTGGGCGGTCCCGCCGTGTGCGAGCGGTGCGATGACCTGGGTCAGCAGGCGCTCGGTCCAGGCGAACAGCTCGTCATGGCTGGCGATGTCGTCGAGGTGCAGCACCGGGGCGTCGTCCAGCGCCCGGGCCAACTGCCCGGCGAACGTGGACTTTCCGGAGCCGGCGTGTCCGTCGACGCCGATCAGGCGTACCGGGCCGCAGGACGGGGGGAGGCGGCGCAGCCGCGTGGCGAGGTCGTGAATCGTTTTTCCTGAAAGCTGAGCGGGGGTGGGCATATTTCGTTGGAACATTCTAGTAGTGGGTGAAAGCGGATGGGGCGGCGGGATGAGAAAAGGTGTCGCTTTGAACTAGCCGTCGGATGTCCGCAAAGCCGCCGAAAAACTCCGGCCACCACGGTGAAATCCACGTTCCGGTTGGGGCCCACGCTGAGTAAGGTGCCAGGTGCGCAACTGTGAGGTGACGTAACGGGGATGGGCTGGGACACATGGCCGCGGGGTTATTCGAGGGGCAGTATCTCTGGCATCCGGCGGCCGACGACCGTGTGCTGGCGAGCGTCTGCGTCGATGTCCGGGCCGGGCGTTGGCTGAGCGCCCGCGACGCCCTGGCCGAAACTCGCGGTGGCTTCGGCCTGCGGGCCCACCGCTCCCTCGTGCTCGCCTCGGAGGCCGCCGACTCCGACCTCGTCGAGCGCTGGCAGGCCGAGGAACCCGGCCCCGAGGCGGCCCTGATGTGGGCCCGGGTGGCCGTGCTGCGGGCGATGCGCGCGGCCGACATGCGTGACCCGCGGACCGAGGCGCTGGAGCGGATAGCGCTGGCCGCCTGCGACCGGGCCGCCACGGCGGACCCAGCCGACCCCACACCCTGGGTGGCCAAGCTGGCCATGGCCCGGCTGCACCGGCTGCGTGACCAGGCCCCGCGCGGGCTGCTCACCGCACCGGCCGGCCCATGGCGCCTGTTCGCGCACGTCCTCTCGCTGGACGCCTGGCACCGCGAGGCCCATCACCGCTTCCTGGCCTGCTTCTTCCCCCGGTACGGCGGCTCCGTGACCGCCGCCTGGGACGTCGCCGCCTTCCTCGGCCAGCGCGCGCCCGCCGACTCGCCGCTGCGCCTGCTCCCGCTGGTCGCCCTGGTCGAGTGCTACGACCCGACCCAACTGCTCGCCGACCGGGTCTGGGAGCAGCCGCAGTGGCGCTCGACCGCCCTGTCGATCCACCACAACTGGCTGCCCACGGTCGCCGACTACCCCTTCACTCCCGTCCTCGACCTGGCTTATCTCGCGCATGCCCTGGTCATGGCCGGGTGCGCGACGCAGGCGCACACCGTCTTCACGGCGATGGGCCCCTACGCCTCGCGCATGCCCTGGTCCGTCTTCGGCGACCCGGCCGAGCAGCTGTCCCGGGCGCGCCGCGCCTGCGGGCTGCCCGTACCGGCCGCCTGACGCACCACAACCCCCCACCGAGAGAAAGGTCCGGCCCGTGTCACACCGGATATCCGCGCCGCGTGCCCGAGCACGCGGGGGAGCGGATCCGAACGCACTGGACGACGACGCGACGCTGCATGCGATGGGTTATCCGAGAAAACTCACGCGGCGCTTTCAGGCGTTCGACAATTTCGCCATCTCGTTCACCATCATCAACATCATCTCGGGTATCTTCTCGGGCTTCGGATTCGGTCTGAACGCCGGCGGCCCGAGCATTCTCGTCTTCGGCTGGATCGGTGTATCCGTCATGGTGCTCTTCGTGGGAGCAGCGATGGCGGAAGTCGCCTCGGCCTATCCGACGAGCGGCGCGCTGTATTTCTCCGCCGGGAAACTCGCCAAACGGCACAAGGGCGCCTGGTCCTGGTACACCGGCTGGCTGAACTTCGTGGGCCAGGTCGGTGGCACGGCCGCCACCGGGTACGCCGCCGCCACCTTCGTGCAGGCCTTCATCGCCCTGCAGTGGCCCTCGTACCAGCCGACCGGCCACCGCACGGTGCTGATCGCGGCGCTGATCATCGTGATGCAGGGGCTCGCCAACACCTACACCGTGCAGCTGGTCGCCGTACTGAACCGGATCTCGGTGTGGTGGCTGCTCGGGGGACTCGTGATCATCGTGAGCGCCCTGATCGTGATTCCCGATCATCACCAGCCGGCTTCGTACGTCACGCATTTCGCGAACAACACCGGTTTCACGAGTGCCCTTTACGGCGGGATGCTCGGTCTGCTGGTGACCAGCTGGACCTTCACCGGCTTCGACGGCAGCTTCCACATGTCCGAGGAAACGGTCCGCGCGACGGTCAACGCGCCGAAGGGGATCACCAGGGCGATCGGTTACTCGGCAATCGCCGGGCTGCTGCTGATGCTGGCACTGGTCTACAGCATTCGTGACTACGACCGTGTGGCGGGCGCCGACGCCCCGCCCGTGCAGATCCTGATCGACGGGCTCGGCGTGGGCGGCGCGAAGGCGCTGCTGCTGATCGTGATCGGCGCGATGCTCTTCTGCGGCCTCGCCAATCTCACCAGCAACACCCGGCAGATCTTCGCCTTCTCCCGGGACGGCGCGATGCCCGGTTCGCGCTGGTGGCACTCGGTCTCGCCGCGCACCCGCACGCCCGTCAAGGCGGTCTGGCTGGCGGTCGGCTGCTCGCTGACGCTCGTGGTGCCCGGCTGGTGGTCGCACACGGCGTTCACGGCCATCGTCAGCGTCAATGTCGTGGGGCTCTTCCTCGCCTACGCCGTCCCGATCCTGCTGCGGCTGCGGCTCGGTGACGAGTTCCAGCCGGGCCCCTGGCATCTGGGCCGCTGGGGCAGGCCGGTCGGGATCGTCGCGGTGAGCTGGATCCTGCTCAGCAGCGTCCTGTTCATGCTGCCGCAGGCCTCGCCGGTCACCGCCGACTCGTTCAATTACGCGCCGGTCGCCCTGGCCGTGGTCCTGGCCGTGGCCACGGTGTGGTGGTTCACCACCGCCCGCCGCCGCTTCCACGGCCCGGTCAGCTACGGCCGTCCGGACGAGGTGGCGGCGATGGACCTGGTCTGACGCGTCGTCATCGGTCCCGGTGCGCCCGTCGCGGCGGTGGGCACCGGGACCCCGGCTCGCTCATCTCGCCCCGTTCGTACTGCGGTTGGGCCGGCGGCCACCCCCCGGACATGTCAGTGGTCGACACCAATATTCGTGGGCGCGCCAGGGGCCGAAGTGCTGGCAGACGGTGCCACCTGCGTTCATAGTTGGCGGACAGCCATGCACAGGATCCGCCCGACTCGGACACCTGGGGGTCTTCCGCCCATGAGCAGAGCCGAACAGCCGTCTCGCAGAACCGTCCTCGCCGCCGCGGTCGCCGCTGCCGTCGCCGGCGGCGCGGGGCCGGCCGCCGCCGACACCACCGGCGAGGCCGCCGCCCCCGCCGACGCCCCGGCCCGGACCGTCGACAACCGCGCCTGGACCACATACGCCGACTGGTGCTGCGGCACCGCCGACGGCACCGGCGCCGTCGCGGGCGCCCGCCCAGGAATCGTGATCGCCACACCCGTCGGCACCACCGACTACACGGACCCCCACACCGGCCGCACCGCCCGCTGGGAGTACGCGACCTGGACCTCCCCCGTCCACCGGCTCAGCGTCCCCGCGACCGAGGCGATCGCCTCCTGGAACGCCCACACCCCCGCCGGCACCTGGCTCCAGATCGAACTCGCCGGGAACTACTCCGACGGCACCGAGACCCCCTGGTACGTGATGGGCCGCTGGGCGGCCGGCGACCAGGACATCCGGCGGACGTCGGTCGACGACCAGAGCGACGGCAGGAGCAGCGTCTGGACGGACACGTTGGCCATCGACGACCCGGCGACCGGGCTGCGCCTGGCCTCGTACCGCCTGCGGCTGACCCTCTACCGCGCGCCCGGCACGAACAGCACCCCCAAGGTCTGGCGGGTCGGCGCCATGGGCTCCGACGTCCCCGACCGCTTCACCGTCCCGGCCTCCACCCCAGGCCTCGCCCAGGAGCTGGCCGTTCCGCGCTACTCGCAGGAGATCCACGTCGGCCAGTACCCGGAGTACGACAACGGCGGCGAGGCCTGGTGCAGCCCCACCTCCTCGCAGATGATCGTCGAGTACTGGGGCGGCCGCCTCACCCCGGAACAGCTGGCCTGGGTCGACCCCTCGTTCGCCGACCCGCAGATCTGCCACGCGGCCCGGTTCACCTTCGACTACCAGTACGACGGCTGCGGGAACTGGCCGTTCAACGCCGCCTACGCGGCCACCTTCGACGACCTCCAGGGCGTGGTCACCCGGCTCGGCTCGCTCACCGACCTGGAGACGCTGATCGCGGCCGGTATCCCGGCCATAACGTCCCAGTCCTTCCTGGCGGCGGAGCTGACCGGGGCCGGGTACGGCACCGCCGGTCATCTGATGACGGTCATAGGGTTCACCGCTGACGGCGACGTGATCGCCAACGACCCGAACTCACCGAGCAACGAGGCGGTGCGGCGCGTCTACAAGCGGCGCGAGTGGGAGAACATCTGGCTGCGGACCAAGCGGTACAACGCCCAGGGCAAGGTCGTCTCCGGCACCGGCGGCGTCTGCTACCTCTACTTCCCGGCGCGTCCGACCCCGCACCAGCGGGCCGCGCTCGCGGCGGTGGGAGTGCGCTGAGCCGGATGACGTGAGGAACGTCTCTGCCGCAAAAGCCCTTCCCGGTGGCAAGGTGGGCATATGACCACGCACTCCACCGCGGCCGCCCGTGTCCGCACCGGCGGCCCCAGGGAAGACGGCCCGAAGATCGTCGAGCACATCATGGGCTGGACCCTTGTTGTGGTCGTAGCGATGCTGGTGACCCAGCTCGGTCTGCTGTGAGCTGACACACACGGGGCGCTTTGATCGGACATTTACCGACCCGATGGTGAGCGGACGCATCAGAGTCGATCACACTCGAACGAGCAGTAGGTGAAGGTCTGCCATACTGCGGATGTCCCGCCGCCCGTTGAACAACAGGGTCGAAATTGAATATCAGTCAACAGCGCGACGCGGCCCGTCCCCGGGCCCGCGGCACCGAGCGTTCCGTAGCGCGCCGTGCCGAACTCATCGCCATCGGCCGTAAGTTGTTCGCGGACACGTCGTACGACGCCCTCTCCATGGACGACATCGCCCGGCAGGCCCATGTCGCCAAGGGGCTCATCTACTACTACTTCCAGTCCAAGCGCGGCTACTACCTGGCGATCATCCAGGACTCCGTCGTCGACCTGGTCGCCTACGCGGCGAGCGGCCTCGAACTCAAGCCGGTGGACCGGGTCCACCGCACCATCGACAGCTATCTGCGCTACGCCGAGCACAACCAGGCCTCCTACCGCACCATCGTCAGCGGTGGCGTCGGCTTCGACACCGAGGTGCACGCCATCCGGGACGGCGTGCGCGAGGCCATCGTCGCGACCATCGCCGAGGGCGCGTACGGCCGTACAGACATCGCCCCGCTGGCCCGGATGGGCCTGCTCGCCTGGGTGTGCAGCGTCGAGGGCGCCACCTTGGACTGGATAGACCGCCCCGAGCTGCCCAGGGACACCATGCGCGAACTGCTGGTGAAGATGCTCGGCGGCACCATGCGCTCCATCGAGGAACTCGACCCCGCCTACCGGGCCCCGGAGCCGGCCCGCCGGGACGACTGACCCGACGGCGCGCGCATGGGGCGGAGGTCTCGTGGCCCTCCGCCCCAAGCCCCCCGTGGGACCGGCTAGTTGATGGCCTTGATCAGCTCACCGTTCGCCGTGTCCCCGCTCAGCTCCCAGAAGAACGTTCCGCCCAGCCCCTGCTGGTTCTTGTACGTCATCTTGGTCGCGATGGTCGCGGGGGTGTCGTAACTCCACCAGTTGCTCCCGCACTTGGCGTACGCGGTGCCGCCCACCGTGCCGGTCGCCGGGCACTTGGACTTGAGCACCTTGTAGTCCTCGATGCCTGCCTCGTAGGTGCCGGCAGCCGCCCCGGTCGCCGTGCCGCCCGGTGCCGACTGGGTGACGCCGGTCCAGCCGCGGCCGTAGAAGCCGATGCCGAGCAGCAGCTTGGACGACGGGACACCGAGACCCTTGAGCTTGGCGATGGTCGCCGAGGTGTGGAAGTCCGCCTTCGGAATGCCGGCGTAGGAGTTCAGCGCCGAGTGCGGAGCCGTCGGGCCGGTCGCGTCCCAGGCGCCGAAGAAGTCGTACGTCATCGGGTTGTACCAGTCGACGTACTGTGCCGCGCCCGCGTAGTTCGCCGCGTCGATCTTGCCGCCGCTGGTCGCGTCGGCCGTGATCGCCGCGGTGACCAGGTTGCCGGAGCCGAACTTGGCGCGCACCGCCGACATCAGGTTCTTGAAGGCCTCACGGCCGCTGGTGTCACAGGTGGCGCCGCAGGCGTTGGGGTACTCCCAGTCGATGTCGATGCCGTCGAAGACATCGGCCCACTTGGAGTTCTCGACCAGGTCGTAGCAGGACTGGGCGAACGCGGCCGGGTTGCGCGCGGCCTCGCCGAAGCCGCTCGACCAGGTCCACCCGCCGAAGGACCAGAGGACCTTCAGGCCCGGGTGCTTCTTCTTCAGCTCGCGCAGCTGGTTGAAGGTGCCGCGCAGCGGCTGGTCCCAGGTGTCGGCGACGCCGTCCACCGACTCGGCGGCGGTGTAGGTGCGTTCGGTCGCGGCGTAGGAGTCGCCGATCGCGCACTTGCCGCCGGTGACATTGCCGAAGGCGTAGTTGATGTGGGTGAGCTTGTTCGCCGAGCCCGAGGTCTCGATGTTCTTGACGTAGTACTTGCGGTCGTAGGTGCCCCATTCCGTGAAGTAGCCGACGACCTTGGAGCCGGCGGCCAGTTTCGGCGAGGAGGCGGGTTCGGCGGTGGCGGTGCCCGCGCCGGCGAGCAGTCCGGCGCCGAGGACGGCCGCGCACAGGGCGGACACGAGAGCCCGCGGCCGGAGGCGGGGGCGGTGCGAGAGGTGCATCGGGTGTCTCCTCGTGGGGGAGAGGGGAGCATGCTCCGATTGGCATGAACGCGCTGATGCGTTGATCCGTCACCGTAGGAGGACTAGACCAGTACGTCAATGGTTCGGACCAATTTCGACACCGTCGATAACTTGCTGGATACTTCTTTGAGTGAGCGGTCGTTAACCGGTGACTCGATGCCTCCGATCGGGCATACTCACAGCGCACAGCCGCTGGTCAGCAGCTTCCGAGACCCGGGAGTGCGAGCATCGGCCCGGCACCAGTGAGACCCGGCGGAGCCGCCCCACCCAAGGCGTACGTCCGCCGACGTGCCCGACAGGGAGGATCGTCGCCATGCCCGACCGCGCCCCGCAGCCGGTGGACCGTCAACTGCCCACGGACGAGGCCCGGGATCTGCTCTCGCTCGTCCGCGACATCGCGCAGCGCGAGATCGCCCCGAAGGCGGCCGAGGAGGAGGACGCCGGACGCTTCCCGCGCGAGGTCTTCACCCTGCTCTCCGAGTCCGGACTGCTCGGTCTGCCGTACGACTCCGAGTACGGCGGCGGCGACCAGCCGTACGAGGTCTATCTGCAGGTCCTGGAGGAGCTCGCCGCGGCGCGCCTCACCGTCGGCCTCGGCGTCAGCGTGCACACCCTCGCCTCCTACGCCCTCGCCGCCTACGGCACCAAGCAGCAGCAGGTCGAGCACCTGCCCGCGATGCTCGGCGGCGGGCTGCTCGGCGCGTACTGCCTCTCCGAGCCGGCGTCGGGCTCGGACGCGGCATCGCTGCGCACCAAGGCCGTACGGGACGGCGGCGACTGGGTGATCACCGGCACCAAGGCCTGGATCACCCACGGCGGCATCGCCGACTTCTACACCGTCATGGCCCGCACCGGCGAGGACGGTCCACGCGGGATCAGCGCCTTCCTGGTGCCCGGTGACGCGGCCGGCGTCAGCGCGGCGGCGCCCGAGAAGAAGATGGGCATGAAGGGGTCGCCCACGGCCCAGGTCCACTTCGACGGCGTCCGGGTCTCCGACGACCGGCGCATCGGCGACGAAGGCCAGGGCTTCGCGATCGCCCTGTCCGCCCTCGACTCCGGCCGGCTCGGCATCGCGGCCTGCGCGATCGGCGTGGCGCAGGCCGCGCTGGACGAGGCGGTGTCGTATGCGACCGAGCGCCGGCAGTTCGGCAAGCCGATCGCCGACTTCCAGGGCCTGCGCTTCATGCTCGCCGACATGGCGACCCAGATCGAGGCGGGCCGCGCGCTGTACCTCGCGGCGGCACGGCTGCGCGACGTGGGCCGGCCGTTCGCCAAGCAGGCGGCGATGGCGAAACTGCACTGCACCGACACGGCGATGAAGGTCACCACCGACGCCGTCCAGATCCTCGGTGGATACGGCTACACCGCGGACTTCCCGGCCGAGCGCTATATGCGCGAGGCCAAGGTCCTGCAGATCGTCGAGGGCACGAACCAGATCCAGCGGATGGTCATCGCCCGTCACCTAGCTGGTCCCGAGGGACGCTGAACTGACCGTGCTTGACCTGCGGCGCCGCGAGCCGGATCCACTCCGGGTCGTGGCGCCCGGGCAGGGTGCGGCCCCGGTCGGCCCACATCCGCATCAGATCGCGGTAGATCGGCGGATCCTGCGGCTGCGGCGGTGCCGACGGCTGAAGCGATCCTGCGGGCCGGGGGACGAAGACTCGGCGCTGGGGCCCGGTCCCGTAGTAGGTGTGGGGCATACCAGGGCAACGCGGAGGTGGGGGGACAAGTCACCGCCGGTCGGAATCGGGCGTGAGTTCAGCCGCGTCCGGTTCCCTCTCTGGTCACCCGAGGCTGTCTGACGTACCGTCAGCCCAGCCCGCGTCCAGGGAGGCTTGCCGTGGCCGACGACGACCGCCCGGTACCGCTCGACGAGTACCCGGTGCACCAGGTGCCCCTGTCCATGAAGCACGTCGCGACCAGCGACCGCAACGCCTACGACCGCTGCATCTTCCACGTCCTCGACCACCGGGGACGGGCCCTGCTGATCCTCGGGCTCGGGGTGTACCCGAACCTCGAGGTGATCGACGCCTACGCGACCCTCAGGGTGGGGGACACCCTGTACGCCGTGCGGGCCTCGGACGCGCTCGGCGAGGACCGGATGCGGCTCGCCGTCGGGCCGCTGCGGATCGAGGTCGACGAGCCGCTGCGCCGACTGCGGCTCGTGTGCGACGACGACTCGCTGTCGTACGACCTCTCCTGGACCGCCGACTTCCCGGCCCTGTGGGAACCCCATCACGTCCAGCGCCGCGGTGACCGGCTCACCCTCGAAGGGCGCCGTTTCGTGCAGGCGGGAAGCGTGACGGGGGTGATCCGGGCCGCCGGAGAGGAGTTCCGGGTCACCGCCGCCGAGTGGACCGGCACCCGGGACCGCAGCTGGGGTGTGCGGCCCATACCGGGGGAGGAGGGCGGACGGCTGGCCGAGGAGCACCCGACCGAGGGCTTCCACTGGATCTGGTGCCCGGTCCGCTTCGAGGACCGCTTCCTGATGGTGATCGTCCAGGAGGACGCGGACGGCCATCGCTCGCTGAACGAGGCGACGCTGGTCCGCCCCGGCCACCGCGACCGCCAACTGGGCTGGCCCCAGGCCGAGATCACCTACCGCTCCGGCACCCGCCACCCCGAACACGCCCTCATCCACCTCGGCGACCTGCGCAAGCCGCAGGAGCTGGAAGTGGAGATCCTCACCTCCTCCCCGCTCGCCATCGGCGCCGGCTACCCGCCCGCCGACGACTGGCAGCACGGCACCTGGCGCGGCAGCGGCTGGACCGACCGGCGCACCTACGACCTCACCGCGGCCCACCCCTTGGCCGCGTACGGCGTCACCGACCACGCGGCGCGCTTCCGCCTCGACGGCCGGATCGGCCACGGGATCTTCGAGCACGGCACGTTCGGGCGGCACGACCCGAGCGGCTTCGCGGACTTCAAGTCGGTCGCACCCTAGGGGGTTCACGTCATGGCAGCCACGGCACCCCGCCCGCGCACCACGACCCGTGACCCCGAGGAGCTCACCCGCCGCCTCACCGCCTGGCTCGGCACCCGGCTGCCCGGCGCCCGAGCGGTCGGCGTCACCCTCCCCGAGTCCAACGGTCTGTCCAGCGAGACCCTGCTCTTCGACATCGAGCATCCCCAACCGCCCGCGCGCGCCTGCGCGTTGCGGCTCGCGGCGGACCCGGCGGCGTACACCGTCTTCCCGGTGTACGACATGCCGCGCCAGTACCGGACGATGCGGCTGGTCGCCGAGCGGTCCGACCTGCCCGTGCCGAAGGTGCTGTGGCTGGAGGAGGACCCGGGCCCGCTCGGGGCGCCCTTCTTCGTCATGGAGCGGGTCGAAGGGCGGGTGCCGCCGGACGTCATGCCGTACACCTATGAGGGCAACTGGCTGCACACGGCGAGCGACGAGGAGCGCGAGCGGCTGGAGGCGGCGACGGTGGGGCTGTTGGCGCGGCTGCACGACCAAGTGCCCTTGAAGGAAGCCGAGTTCCTGGCGCTTCCGGGCGAGGGTGACGCACTGCGGCGGCATGTCACGGCCCAACGCGCGTACTACGAATGGGTGGTTGACGGACTCGCCCGCTCACCGCTGATCGAGGACGCCTTCGACCGTCTGGAGGAACTCTGGCCCCGCGATCCGGGCACACCCGTGCTCAACTGGGGCGACGCGCGCATCGGAAACATCGTCTACGACGGTTTCGAACCCACGGCCGTCCTGGACTGGGAGATGGCGGCGCTCGCCCCGCGCGAGGTCGACCTCGGCTGGACCGTCTATCTGCACCGCTTCTTCCACGACCTGACGGTCGCCTTCGGGCAGCGCGGACTGCCGGACTTCCTGCGCCGCGACCGGGTCGAGGCCCGCTATGCCGACCTCACCGGCCACACCCCGCGCGACATGGACTTCTACACGCTGTACGCCGCCCTGCGGCACGGCGTCGTCATGCTGCGGATCGCCTACCGCCAGGCCTACTTCGGCGAAGTCGCCGTCCCGGCGGACCCGGACACACTGATCCTGCACCACGGCAGCCTGCGAGCCATGGTGCAGGGCAGCTACTGGGATTGAGCGAGCCGGTTCAGGCAGCCTGGCGGCGCATCTCCGGCACGCGCATGGGGCGCGAGCCCGGGCCGCCGACGTGCGAGAAGGGCTGTGTCCGCCAGTCCAGCCCCTGAGGGAGCGTCAACAGGAGGGCGGTGTCCTGCTCCTGGGGCTCCAGGGACTCGTCCGCCGAGCGGGCCTCGGTGGCCCTGCGGCCTGTACCGGCACAGACCGTGAGGCCGAACGGGTTCCACGGCGAGGCGCACAGCGCGTGCTCCGGCAGGACCTCCTCGTCCGCCAGCAGGGCGATGGGCTGCGCGCAGTCCGGGCAGATCACCCGGTACATCTCGTAGGTGTCGTACGCGTCGAGTTCGTCGTCCTCCTCCAGGGCGTCGGGTTCGACGCCCTCCGGAGCGGGCTCGACGACCGGCTGCGGCCGCTTGGGCGTGGTACGACCAGGGCGCTTAAGACTCTGCATGGGTTCTCCCCCTCGGGCTGGGCCGTGAAGGCACTGCGGCCTCGACCACAGCAAGCACTTCCCGCCTGCTCTCGGCGTTAATCACGGGGGCATCACGGAGGCTGTTCGAGGCCTGTGGCCTTCGTCACATGCCGCTCGCAGGTGCCCAGGGCGGCCGGTTTTGTCCCCCGGGCGGCGCACAGCCGGCCGACAGCCACCTCACAAACCGGGCATGACCTGGGCCGCTCAGGTATCCGAGGAGATCAACCGCACTGTAGGTTCTTGCGCCATGGAGGAGCTGGACCGGCAAATCGTGCAGCTGCTCGTCAAGGACGGGCGGATGAGTTACACCGATCTGGGCAAGGCCACCGGCCTGTCCACGTCGGCCGTGCACCAGCGGGTGCGGCGGCTGGAGCAGCGTGGCGTCATCCGTGGCTATGCCGCGGTCGTGGACTCCGAGGCGGTGGGGCTGCCCATGACCGCGTTCATCTCGGTGAAACCGTTCGATCCCAGTGCGCCGGACGACATCGCGGACCGGCTTGCCGATGTGCCCGAGATCGAGGCCTGCCACAGTGTGGCGGGCGACGAGAACTACATCCTCAAGGTCCGGGTGGCGACACCGCACGAACTGGAGGAACTGCTGGGGCGGGTGCGGGCGCTGGCGGGGGTGTCCACGCGGACGACCGTCGTGCTGTCCACGCCGTACGAGGCACGACCGCCGCGGATCTGACGACTGCGGATCTTCGCCGTGGAGCTGTTCGTCGCTCCCGGCCGCCGGTGATCGGCGGCTGGTGATCGGTGGGCGGTCGCGCAGTTGCCCGCGGCCCTTAGAGGCGCGTCAAGTCGGCCCCTGGTTCCGGTGCGGCGACGGCGAGGCGCGAAACTGTCTCCCATGAGTGACACCACCGCCCAGCCGCAGACCGTCCTCCTCCGCCGAGGAGAAGTCCACAGCCCCGCCGACCCCTTCGCCACCGCGATGGTCGTGGAGCGCGGCCAGGTCGCCTGGGTCGGGTCCGAAGGCGCCGCCGACGCCTTCGCGGACGGTGTGGACGAGGTCGTCGATCTGGACGGTGCCCTGGTCACCCCCGCGTTCACCGACTCCCATGTGCACACCACCGCCACGGGCCTCGCCCTGACCGGCCTCGATCTGTCCGGCGCCCCTTCCCTGGAGGCGGCACTCGCTCTGGTGCGGGACTTCGCCGCCGCCCGGCCGAACGACCGCGTCCTCCTCGGCCACGGCTGGGACGCCTCCCGCTGGCCCGGTGGCCGCCCGCCGACGCGCGCCGAACTCGACGCGGCCACCGGCGGCCGCCCTCTCTACCTCTCCCGCATCGACGTCCACTCGGCCGTCGTCACCACGGCCCTGCTGGACATGACGCCCGGCGCCCTCGGCGCGGACGACGCCCCGCTCGTCGCCGACGCCCACCACGCCGTACGCGCCACCGCGCTGGCCTCCATCACCCCGGCCCAGCGCATCGAGGCCCAGCGTGCCGCCCTCGCCCGCGCCGGCGCCCTCGGTATCGGCACCGTCCACGAGTGCGGCGGGCCGGAGATCTCCTCCGAGGACGACTTCGTCGGCCTCCTCCGGCTCGCCGCCGACGAGGCGGGGCCCAGGGTCGTCGGTTACTGGGCGCAGCAGGGCGACGAAGGCGTCGCCAAGGCGCGTGAGCTGGGCGCGGTCGGCGCGGCCGGTGACCTCTTCGTCGACGGCGCCCTCGGCTCGCACACCGCCTGTCTGCACCAGCCGTACGCCGACGCCGCCCACACCGGCACCGCCTACCTGGACACGGCCGCCGTCGCCGCCCATGTCACCGCCTGTACCGAGGCAGGCCTCCAGTCGGGCTTCCACGCGATCGGCGACGCCGCCGTGACCGCCGTGGTGGAGGGCGTACGCGCCGCCGCCGACAAGATCGGCCTCGCCCGTGTCCGCGCCGCCCGGCACCGCGTCGAGCACGCCGAGATGCTCACGCCGGACACCGTCGCGGCCTTCGCCGAGCTGGGCCTGACGGCCTCCGTGCAACCCATGTTCGACGCGCTGTGGGGCGGTGAGGACGGCATGTACGCCAAGCGCCTCGGCGTCGAACGCGCCCGTTCCCTCAACCCCTTCGCGGCCCTGCTGCGCGCCGGCGTCCCGCTCGCCTTCGGCTCCGACAGCCCCGTCACGCCCCTGGACCCCTGGGGCACGGTCCGTGCGGCGGCCTTCCACCACACGCCCGAGCACCGGGTCTCGGTGCGCGCCGCGTTCACGGCGCACACGCGCGGCGGCTGGCGGGCCGTCGGACGCGACGACGCGGGTGTCCTGGTGCCGGGCGCGCCCGCCGACTACGCCGTGTGGCGCACCGACGAACTGGTCGTCCAGGCCCCCGACGACCGGGTCGCACGCTGGTCCACCGACCCCCGCTCGGGCACCCCTGGCCTGCCCGACCTGACCCCGGGCCGCGACCTCCCGGTCTGCCTGCGCACGGTGGTGGGCGGACGAACGGTCTTCGTACGGCCGGGCGAGTGATCTCCCGGGGTGGCGCGAACCCGATTACTTCGCGCCGCCCCGTCGCGCGACCTGCGTATCCTCTGCGTTGACCAGCAAAAGGGGCGAAAAGTCGCAGGTCAAACGGCTGTTGACAGGCGGAGGCCGGAGGCCGGTAGGTTCGGCCGAGTCCACCACCGGACGCCCGACCGGACAACCGAGAAACTTCCGGGAACCCGTCGCAACGCCGCTGGGTCAGGGACGGTGTGCCGCACCGGGGCACCGCCACTGGGAGCCAGGCTCAGCGCTCGCGCGGCGACGACGGAACTTTCCGGCCGGTCGGGGAGGTGTGACCCGGGTGGGGCCCGGGCGCTCAGTAGACAACGGCTTTCGGTCGACCCGCAGCCAGCGGGTCCCAGGTCGGCCCGAAGGGCGCCGGGCCCCCATCCGCAGCAGTGGCGCCCCGTCGCAGTCACGCAAAACCCACACTTACCCCGCTCTTGTGGATTCGACACCGCCATACGAACGTGCTGTCACGTCAGCGCAGGCAGCGCCCACTATGGTGGACGTCTGCGTACGGAAGTGAAGGGGCAGCAGTGAACGACGGCGACGGGACCCTCGGGGCACAGGACCGCGGGAGGCGGTTCGGGCCGCTCGGCACGGCGTTGGTGATCATTCCGACCTACAACGAGGCGGAGAACATCAAGAGCATCGTCGGCCGGGTCCGCAAGGCGGTCCCCGAGGCGCACGTGCTGGTGGCCGACGACAACAGCCCCGACGGCACCGGCAAGCTCGCGGACGAACTGGCCGCCGAGGACGACCATGTGCAGGTCCTGCACCGGAAGGGCAAGGAGGGCCTGGGCGCCGCCTACCTCGCGGGCTTCCGCTGGGGCATCGAGCACGACTACGGCGTCCTGATCGAGATGGACGCCGACGGCTCCCACCAGCCCGAGGAGCTGCCCCGTCTGCTGACCGCCCTCAAGGGCGCGGACCTGGTCCTCGGCTCCCGCTGGGTGCCCGGCGGCCGGGTGGTGAACTGGCCCAAGTCCCGCGAGTTCATCTCCCGCGGCGGCAGCCTCTACTCCCGGCTCGCCCTGGACCTCCCCCTGCGCGACATCACGGGTGGCTACCGCGCCTTCCGCCGCGAGACCCTCGAAGGCCTCGGCCTCGCCGACGTGGCCTCCCAGGGCTACTGCTTCCAGGTCGACCTCGCCCGCCGCGCGGTCAAGGCCGGCTACCACGTCGTCGAGGTGCCGATCACCTTCGTCGAGCGCGAACTCGGGGACTCCAAGATGAGCCGCGACATCCTGGTCGAGGCGCTGTGGCGGGTCACCACATGGGGAGCGCAGGAGCGGGTGGGCAAGCTGCTGGGCCGCGCCAAGCCGTCATCGTCGTCGCAGCCGCCCTCACAGGCGTAGGCCCACGGCCGCACTTATCCCGCTCTGAGCCGCGTCCAGGCACACTGGACGCATGACGACTGGCGCACCGACCCCCACCTATCCGGCCCCGCCCCGGCGCTCCCGGCTGCGCACCTTCCTGCCGCTGGGCATCGCCGCGTGGCTGGTGCTGGAGATCTGGCTGCTGACCGTGGTCGCGGGCGCGACGAGCGGCCTCGTAGTGTTCCTGCTGCTGGTCGCCGGTCTGGTCCTGGGCTCGGTGGTCATCAAGCGGGCGGGCCGACGCGCGTTCCAGGCGTTGAACGAGGCGCTGCAACGCGGCGGCACCCCGGCGAGCGGTGGTGGCAACGGCCTGATGATGCTGGGCGGCCTGCTGATCATGCTGCCGGGCCTGATCTCCGACGCGCTGGGCCTGCTCCTGCTGATCCCGCCGGTGCAGAAGGCCCTGAGCGGCTATGCGGAGCGGTCCTTCGACAAGCGGCTGCGTGAGGCGAGCCCCGGTTCGTTCGGCGACGCCTTCCAGCAGGCCCGCATTCACCGCCCCGACGGCAAGGTCGTGCAGGGTGAGGTCATCAGGGACGAGCCCCGGGACGACCCGAAGGGGCCCAAGCCGCCGCTGACCGGCTGAGCGGTCCCGGCGCCGGTGCCGAGCAGGTCCCGGTGCTGAGAACTTCCCGGTGCCGATCTCGATCCGAGCACACGAAAACCGCGGGCGCCGTACGTGATGACCACGTACGGCGCCCGCGGTTGTACGCGTTGCCTGGTGGAACGTCCAAGCCGCGCAGGGACTAGGCCGTCTTGCGGCTGTCCCGGGGGTGAACCGCGATGTTCATCGCCCCGGAGCGCAGAACGGCGAGACGCTCCTCGAGGACCTCTTCGAGTTCCTCACGGGTGCGCCGCTCCATCAGCATGTCCCAATGTGTACGCGCGGGCTTGGCCTTCTTCTCCTCGGGGCCGTCGCCATCCACAAGGAGTGCCTGGGCTCCGCAGACCTTGCACTCCCACTCCGGCGGGATCTCCGCCTCCACCGAGAAGGGCATCTCGAAGCGGTGCCCCTTCTCGCATGCGTACTCCACGGCCTGGCGCGGGGCCAGGTCGATGCCGCGGTCCGTCTCGTAGCTGGTCACCACGAGGCGCGTGCCGCGAAGAGCTCGCTCACTCATGAATCGTGCCTCCCGGGCTTGTCGCCCACAGGACTGATGTCGCTGTCGTCGTCATCCGGTCAACGTCCGGTCGGCGGTAAAGATTCCCGTTCCGCGTCACGTTCCGGGTCGTGCGTCGCCGTCGTAGCCGCAGCCTTGCTGACCAATGTCGTACCCACCGGCGCCCGGTTTGTCACATCTGCTAGCAGATGTAACCCAGCGTTTCGGCATCTTTGACGCGCAGTAACGGTACGCCTGGCAGGCCAAACGCGTACACTACCGCCCTTTCACTCGGAACGCTAAATCGTCGTCGGCACCGGATTGCCCGCGTCGCTGATCGCCCGGCGCACCGGAACCCTCGCGAGCAGGGCGAACCCGATGACGAAGAAGGCCACGAGCGAGATGATCGCGTCCCGGTAACTTCCGGTCAGCTGGTAGGTGAGCCCGAACAGCAGCGGGCCGAGCCAGCTCATACCGCGGTCGCTCATCTCGTACGCGGAGAAGTACTCGGCCTCCTTCCCCGGCGGCACGAGATGGGAGAACAGGGAACGGGACAGGGCCTGGCTGCCGCCCAGGACCAGCCCGATGCCGGCCGCAAGCGCGAAGAACCACACCGGCGCCCCGGCCGGCAGGAAGTACCCGGCCGCCAGCGTCACCGTCCATGCGATGAGCGAGCCGAGAATCGTCCGCTTCGCGCCGTAGATCCGGGCCAGTCGGCCCATCGCCAGCGCCCCCGCCACCGCGAGGACCTGGACCAGCAGCACGGCGCCGATGAGCGTGGACTGTCCGAGCCCCAGTTCCTCGGAGCCGTAGATCGACGCCTGGGAGATCACGGTCTGGATGCCGTCGTTGTAGATCAGGTAGGCGAGGAGGAAGGCGAGCGTCAGCGGGTGGCGGCGCATGTCGCGGACCGTCGCCGCGAGCTGCCGGAAGCCCATCGCGCCCGTTGCCTTCTCCGTTCTCCCGCTCGTGGCGGGGCGGTCGCGCAGTCGTCGTAGCGGGATGAGGGCGAACGCGCCCCACCACAGACCGGCCGAGGCGAGACAGATACGGACGGCGGTGCTCTCGGAGACGCCGAAGGAGTCGTGCGCCAGGTACAGGACCAGGTTCACGATCAGCATCAGCGAGCCGGAGGCATAGCCGAAGGCCCAGCCCCGGGAGGAGACCGCGTCGCGTTCCTCGGGCGGGGCGATCTGCGGGAGGTAGGAGTTGTAGAGCATCATCGCGACCGACTGCGCCGCGTTCGCGACGATCAGCAGGAGGCCGCCGAGCAGATAGCGGTCGCCGTCCAGGAAGAACATGGCGGTGGTCGCGGTCGCTCCCGCGTAGGCGGCGACCGCGAGCAGCGGCTTCTTGCGGCCCGTACGGTCGGCTGCCGCGCCCACCAGGGGCATCACCAGGACGGCCACGATCACCGACAGGGACACCGAGTACGCGAAGAACGAGCCCGCGCGCACCGGGATGCCCAAGGGGTGGACGAACCCGTCCGCGTCCGCCGCCCCCTTGGCGACCGACGTCAGATAGGGGCCGAGGAACACGGTGAGCACGCTCGTCGAGTAGACGGAGCACGCCCAGTCGTAGAAGTACCAGCCGCGTTGCTCGCGGCGGCGACCGGCGGCCTCGTCGGCCGTATCCGTACGCACGGTATCGGTGCCCACCCCGCGCCCTCGCTTCCCCGTGGTGATCCCGCGCGAGGGCGGAGCCGGGAACGGGGTCAGGCCCAGACGTCCCGGTCCTCCAGGACCTTGCGCAATGTGTCGATGTGATCGGTCATGATGCCATCGACCCCCAGGTCCAGGAGCCGGTGCATCGCATCGGGATCATTGATGGTCCACACATGAACCTGGAGCCCGCGCGCGTGGGCGGCCTGTACGAAGCGGTGGTCGACCACCTGGATGCCGGACTGCGCCTCGGGCACCTGGGCGGCGACCGCCGAACGGCGCAACGCGGCCGGCACGCCCCAGGAGCGCAGCCGCAGATTCAGCACGCCCCGGGTGCCGTACGACGTCGCCAGGCGCGGGCCGGCCAGCCGCTGCGCGCGGATGACACGCGCCTCGGAGAAGGAGCCGACGCAGATGCGGTCCCAGGCGCCTGTGCGCTCGATCAGTTCCAGGAAGGGGTGGAGCGCCGGCTCCGCCTTGAGGTCGACGTTCCAGCGCACGTCGGGGAAGGTCTCCAGGAGCTCTTCGAACAGCGGCACCGGCTCCTGTCCCGCCACGCGCGCCTGCCGTACGTCGTCCCAGGGCAGGTCCGCGATCCGGCCCGCCCCGTCGGTCACCCGGTCCAGGGTCGCGTCGTGGAACGCGACGAGCTTGCCGTCGCGCGTGGTGTGGACGTCGGTCTCGATGTACCGGTAGCCCATGTCGACCGCGCGCCGGAACTGCAGCGTGGTGTTCTCCAGGCCGTCCGCCGCCCCGCCCCGGTGGGCGAACGGGATCGGGCCGGGGTGGTCGAGGTAGGGGTGCCGTATCCGCGTGGTGCTCACGGACGAAGTATCGCGCGCCGGGGTTGCCCGGTGGCAACGACCGTGCTGCCGTCGGATGCCCGCGGGACGGCGAACACGCGCAGGAAGAGCTGGGCGAGCGGGCCGATCGACACCGCGTAGAGGACGGTGCCGACGCCGACGGTGCCGCCGAGCGCGAAGCCGGTCACGACGACCGCGATCTCGACGGCCGTACGCATCAGGCGGATCGAGCGGCCGGTGCGCCGGTGCAGGCCGGTCATCAGGCCGTCCCTGGGCCCCGGCCCGAAGCGGGCGGCGATGTAGAGGCCGGTGGCCACGCCGTTGAGCAGGATGCCGGTCAGCAGAAGGGGGATCCGTACGGCCAGGGAGTGCGCCTCGGGGAGCAGGGCGAGGGTGCCGTCCATGGCGATGCCGACCACGAAGACGTTGGAGACGGTGCCGAGGCCGGGGCGCTGGCGCAGCGGGATCCACAGGAGCAGCACCGACGCGCCGACGATGATCGAGACGACGCCGATGGTCAGCCCGGTGCGTTCGGCGAGGCCCTGGTGCAGCACGTTCCAGGGCTCCAGGCCCAGGCCCGCCTCGACGAGAAGCGCCGAGCTCGCGCCGTAGAGCGCGAGCCCGACGTACAGCTGTGAAAGCCGCCGTATGAGATGCCCCTGCGTGGCCAAGTCGTGCCCCCTGTGGTCGTGGTGGACTGATGCATGACACCCTGTGGCTTGGGAAGCGGCCCCCTCCATGGCCAATTCGGAGAAGGTGGACTGAAATCATGGCGCAGTGGACTTCGGCGGTGGGTGCCGCGCAGCTCGCCCGGCTCCTCACCTCCCAGCAGGATCGCCCGGCCGGGCCCGGCAGCAAGCGCCCGCCCGCCTATCGGGCGCTCGCCGACGGTATCCGGCTGCTGGTACTGGAGGGCCGCGTCCCGGTCGCCGCACGGCTGCCCGCCGAGCGTGAGCTGGCCCTCGCGCTGTCGGTGAGTCGTACGACGGTGGCGGCGGCGTATGAGGCGCTGCGCACCGAGGGGTTCCTGGAGTCGCGGCGCGGCGCCGGGAGCTGGACGGCCGTACCGGCCGGGAACCCGCTGCCCGCGCGCGGGCTGGAGCCCCTGCCGCCGGAGGCGCTCGGCTCCATGATCGACCTGGGCTGCGCGGCGCTGCCCGCGCCCGAGCCGTGGCTGACCCGTGCCGTCCAGGGCGCCCTGGAGGAACTGCCGCCGTACGCCCACACCCATGGCGACTATCCGGCCGGGCTGCCCGCGCTGCGGTCGATGATCGCCGACCGGTACACGGCACGCGGTATTCCGACCATGCCCGAGCAGATCATGGTGACGACCGGCGCGATGGGTGCCATCGACGCGATCTGTCATCTCTTCGCCGGGCGCGGTGAGCGGATCGCGGTCGAGTCGCCGTCGTACGCCAACATCCTTCAGCTGATGCGGGAGGCGGGGGCCCGGCTCGTGCCGGTCGCGATGGCCGCGGGGCTGGCCGGCTGGGACATGGACCGGTGGCGGCAGGTGCTGCGGGACGCGGCACCGCGGCTCGCGTACGTCGTCGCCGACTTCCACAATCCGACCGGCGCGCTGGCCGACGACGACCAGCGGCGGCGGCTGGTGGACACGGCCCGCTCGGCGGGGACCGTGCTCGTCGCCGACGAGACCATGAGCGAGCTGTGGTTCGATCCCGATCTCGACATGCCGCGACCGGTGTGCGCCTTCGACCCCGCCGGGTCGACCGTCATCACCGTCGGGTCGGCCAGCAAGGCCTTCTGGGCGGGGATGCGGATCGGGTGGGTGCGGGCGGCTCCGGACGTCATCCGCAGCCTCGTGGCCGCGCGCGCGTACGCCGATCTGGGCACGCCCGTGCTGGAGCAGCTGGCCGTGAACTGGCTGTTCGGCACGGGAGGCTGGGAGCAGGCCGTGGAGGTGCGGCGCGGACAGGCCCGGGAGAACCGGGACGCGCTGGTCGCGGCGGTGCGGCGGGAGCTGCCCGGGTGGGAGTTCGAGGTGCCGCGCGGCGGGCTCACCTTGTGGGTGCGGACGGGGGGCCTGTCGGGGTCGAGGCTCGCGGAGGCGGGCGAGCGGGTCGGGGTCCGGGTGCCGTCCGGGCCTCGGTTCGGGGTGGACGGGGCGTTCGAGGGGTATGTGCGCCTGCCGTTCACCGTGGGGGGCGCGGTGGCTGAGGAGGCCGCGGTGCGGTTGGCTGCGGCCGCTCGGTTGGTGGAGCGCGGGGTTACCGGGGGGAGCGACGCGGCCCGGCCGTTCGTGGCGTGAGGGGGAGGCGGGCCACGCCGAGGCTCCTACGAGGTCTCGGCGACCACGGCCTCCGCCGGTACCGGCTCAGGCTCCGGCTCGTGCTGCGTCTTCTCCAGCCTGTCCAGCGACTCCGCCTCCACCGGCGTCGTCCGCTCCGGCAGCAGGTCCAGTACCGCCTGCCGGTGCGCGTCGCTCGTCGCGTCGTCGTACGGGTCCGGGGTCGCCGGGACCTGGAGGCGGTGGACCGGGCCGGTGCCGAGGCGGGCGTAGCCGCGGCCGGGCGGGATGTCGGCGACCGGCGTGGTGTGCGGGGGAGCGCCGAGGACCGTCTCCAGTTGCCGGGCCGTCGCCGGGCCGAGCACGACACGCGCGCGTGTGTGCTGTCGTACGGCATCGGACAGGGCGTCCATGGCGTCCCACTGCTCGGCCACGACCACGGTGACGTTCGCCGCGCGTCCGTGCCGGAGGGGAATCTGGAGCAGGGACTGCGGGTCCTTGCGGTCGTCCGCGGCGGCGAGGTGGGTGAACGCGGTCGGGCGGTCCAGCAGCAACCACAGGGGGCGCTTGGTGTCGTCAGGCGGCGGGTTGCCCGCCTGGCGGGCGCGGTTCACGGCGATCAGGCGCCGCTCCGTCTCCGTCGCCGCCCACTCCATGCTGGCCAGCGTCCCGGCCAGCCCGCACTCGACGGCCAGCACGCCGTCGCGGCCGGTCAGACAGGCGTACTCGCCGGTGCTGCCACCCTCGACGATGACGACGTCGCCGTACTGCAGGGCCTGCAGCGCGATGGAACGCAGCAGGGTCGAGGTGCCGCTGCCGGGCTGGCCCATGACCAGCAGGTGCGGCTCGGTGGAGCGGATGCCGGTGCGCCAGACGACGGGGGGTACGTCGCGCTGCTCCTCGCCGTGGGTGAGGGGGAGCCTGCGCTGCACGTGGCTGGGGTCGGTGAAGCCGAGGACCGTCTCGCCGGGGGCCGTGACGAAGCGCTGGGCGGCGATGTCGGTGGGCAGCGGGGCGAGGACGGTGACCGTGAGCTCGTTGCCCTCCTCGTCCCAGTCGAAGTGGTACTCCCGGCCGCGGCCGGACTTCGTGGTCAGCAGGTGCTCGATCCGCGCGCGGGCCTGCGCCTCCCCGTCGGTGAAGTAGGCCGGGTAGCGGACGAGGAGGCCGCTGACGCGTCCCGTGCCGTCGAACTCGAACTCCGGGAACGCCTTCTCCCACTCGCCGCCGTGGGTGTACAGCGGTTCCGGGTCGTCGGCGGTGGAGAAGTACGGGACCAGCGCCTCGTACAGCGACCGCAGCCGCTCCTGCTGGGACTCGTCGGGTCCCTCGGGCGTGGCCGGTTTGCGGTCCCGGCCCTGCCAGGCTGCCGCCGCCATCAGGGTGATGACGGCGAGCAGCGGCCCGTACGGTACGAGCGCCACGACCAGGATCACCGAGGCCACCAGGAACAGCAGCGGTCCGCGCTTGTCCTTGGGGGTCTCGGCCCATCTGCGCCGCCCGGCCGAGGCCAGCCGGCGCAGACCACGGGTGATCGTGATCAGTGGATGGAGGACGTCAGAGGCGCTGTCGCCGGCCGTCCGGGCCAGCTCCCGGCTTCTGGCGATCTGCGCCCGGGCCAGCTCCCGGCTCCGGGCGATCTGCGCGCTGCCTGTGCTCAGGATGCGGGGGAGGGGGCGGCGGGCCACTGCTGTCTCCTACAGGTGCGTACGGGCGGGTGGGACGGCGTCAGAACTGGATGCCGCCCAGGAGGCTCGCGAGACTCTCGCCGCCGGCCTTGATACTCGGGGCGATGGCCGTGCTCGCCAGGTAGAAGCCGAACAGAGCCGAGATCAGGGCGTGCGACGCCTTCAGTCCGTCCTTGCGGAAGAAGATGAAGACGACGATGCCGAGAAGAACGACGCCGGAGATGGAGAGGATCATCTGAGTGCTCCTGGTTTGGGGGGACAGTCACCATGAGTACTTCCAGGCTCACAGGATGTATCCATACGATAAAAGGTGCAACTGGGTGAAATGCGGCGAATTTCCCCCGGTCGGCGGAGTGTCCTTGACGGGATGGGCTTGGGTGTCGGGTTCGGCCGTGTCTGCGATGATCTTTGCCGTGGACGCATCGGGTCATGTGCCGCGCGAGCCAGTACTCTGGCGAATCACTCGTACGGCCGAGCACCGCTCGTCGGCCGTACCCGTGCTCCGCGCAGTTCCCGCAGTTCCCGCAGTCCCCGTGTTCGTAGTGAGAGGCGGTCCGGCCGATGACCGAAGCCCCCGACCCCGAGGTCGTGGAGTTGGCGACCAAGATCTTCGATCTGGCCCGGCAGGGTCAGACCGAGGCGCTCGTGGCGTACGTCGACGCGGGCGTTCCGGCCAACCTCACCAACGATCGCGGCGACTCCCTGGTGATGCTCGCCGCCTATCACGGCCATTCCGACGCGGTGCGTGCCCTGCTCGCCCGGGGCGCTGAGGGCGACCGTGTCAACGACCGAGGCCAGACACCACTCGCCGGTGCCGTCTTCAAGGGAGAGACGGAAGTGATCAAGGCCCTTCTGGAGGGCGGCGCCGATCCGGCCGCCGGCACCCCGTCGGCCGTCGACACCGCCCGCATGTTCGGCAAGATCGAACTGCTCGAGCTGTTCGGCGCACACTGATCCGAATGTTCTGACCAGCTGAAACGCAGAAAACGGGGGAGGCGGTACAGGGCCGCCGAAATTTCGGTCGCGGCAGATGGAAGTGCCGAGTCATCATGACGTCGTGATTCACGGACGCGATGGCTGGGCAGGTGATGCCGCACCGCGCGGGCCGTGATGCGGTCCGCATGGGCCACCGACGAGAGGCAGAGGAAGATGGTCTACAGCAAGCAGGAAACGGCGGGCGCCCCGACGTGTTGTCACGCGGCCAGGTGAAGCAAGAACCCCGGTTGCGTCGACGCTTGATGTGAGGCTGTTTCCCATGTTCGAACCGGTCATAGCGCCCAGCGGTACGCTGCTCGGCCTCCTCCAGCGGGGCCGCGGCGACGGAACACTGCACGCGCTCACCGCCCCGCGCGCCGAGGCGCTCGCGGCTCTGAACCACTGTGTGCTGCGCGATCCCCGCCACGACTGGCAGGTGGAGAACCGCTCCCTGTACTACGCCCGTCTCTACCTCGATCTGAACGGCGAGCTGGACGAGATCGAGGCCCACCTCTTCGACGTCGAGGACGCCTTCGACACCGAGGAGTCACGCACCGGGCTCACCCTGGCCGTCCTCGGCCATCTCGCCTCCTACGGCAGGCGGGACGCGCTCCACCTGCTGCGCAGGTACGCCGCCACGGGCTCCAACTGGGCCTGGGCCCTGGACGAGCTGGCGCTCAGGGACGACGACGCGGGGCTGTGCGCCCTTGCCGCGCCCGTCCTGGCGCGTTTCCCGGCCGATGCCGAGGGCGAGGCCGAACTGGCCACCGTCGTACGCGATGCTTTTGAGCCACGGCCGTGGCGGCTGTGGGCCGACGATCCGCGCGAATCGATCGCCACGCGTGTGCGTGCCGCTCACGAGGCCGGCTGCTTCGACCGCTGGCAGCGGCAGATGCGACCTACCGGGCCCCGTCCGGGGTGGAGCGTGCAGGCGGTCTTCGAGTGGGCCCAGCAGGGCATCGAGCGCGGTGCCGCGCTCCATGTGCCCGCCGCACGGTGTCTCATGGCCGTCGCCGGCCCGGAGGACCGGCCCGAGATCATCGCCGCCGCCAAGGACGGCACCGACGGAGCCCGCTGTACGGCCCTGCGCTACCTCGCCGACAGCAACGACCCGGAAGCCCTCGACCTGATCGAGGCCGCCGTGGTCACCGGCTCACCGGCGGTCGTGGAGGCCGCTACCGACGCATTCGAACGTATGCGCAGTATCGCCGCCGTCGACCGCGCGCGTGGCTGGGCCCGACGGCCCGATCCACTGGGCGCCGCCGCCGGACGCATGCTCGCCTGCCGGGGCGGAGCCGAGGACAAGGACCTCGTCCTGGCCGCGCTACGGGAGGCCGTACGCGGCGAAGGCCCCGACGCGCCGACCCTGTGGACCCTCGTCGACGGCACCGGACGGCTCGGCATCGCCTGCGCCGCCCCCGTGCTGCGCCATGTCTACCGCGAGACCGCCTCCTCCCATCTGCGCGGCCGCACCGCCCGCGCCCTCGCCGCCACCGACCCCTCCTTCGCCTCCGGATTCGCCGTCGAGTGCCTCTGGGACTGCGAGGAGACCACCCGCGAGATCGCCGCCCGGCACGCCGAGACCGGTGACACGCGCGTCGTCGAGCGACTGCGCCGGCTCGCCGCCGACCCGGCCGAGGAGGCCGAGGTCCAGACCGCCGTACGCAGCCGGATCGGACCGGACCCGACCGCCGGCTGATCATCGAACGGTATTTGTGTCCGCCCTGTGAACTTCGGGGAGATCCGCCCGCAGGGTGAACACCAGGTGACCGGCGGGTCAGGCGCGCATGGACGCGGCCTGACCCGCTCGGGTGCGCAGCGGAACGCTCATGGGACGTTTGTCGTTCGGAAAGATCCACTTTGACGCGGCCACGTCCAGCACGGCGACAACACGGGTATGCGTGTCGTCATCGTGACCGAATCCTTTCCCCCCGATGTGAACGGCGTGGCCCACTGCGCGCTCCAGACCGCCCGACACCTCGTCGATCGCGGTCACGCTCCCCTCGTCGTCGCACCCGCTCCGGCGCCCGGAAACAAGCTCGCCGCCCTGGCCGCGCCGTGCCCGGTCGTCCATGTCCCCTCCCTTCCGCTCCCCGGCTACCCCCAGGTCCGCGTCGCCCTCCCCAGCCGGCGCCTCGCCGCGGCGATGGTCCAGCACCGCCCGGACGTCGTGCACCTGGCCAGCCCCTTCGTCCTCGGTGTGCGCGGCATGGCCGCCGCCGCCAAGTTCGGCATCCCCGCCGTGGCCGTCTACCAGACCGACCTGGCCGGATACGCCCGCACCTACATGGGCGCCGGCGAGGCGGCGGCCTGGCGGCGCATACGGTCCGTCCACTCCGCCGCCGACCTCACCCTCGTCCCGTCCAGCGCGTCCATGCGCGACCTGGAGGCCCACGCGGTGCCCCGGCTCAAGCTGTGGGCACGCGGCGTGGACACCGCCCGCTTCCGCCCCGAACTCCGGGACGAGGCGCTGCGCCGCGAAGTCGCCCCGAACGGCGAGGTGATCGTCGGCTACGTCGGGCGGCTCGCCCCGGAGAAGCACATCGAGCTGCTCTCCGGCGTGTGCCGTATGGAGGGCGTGAAGGTCGTGATCGTCGGCGACGGGCCGAGCCAGCCCGCCCTCGCCGAGGCGCTGCCCGGCGCGGTCTTCCTCGGCCGGCGCGGCGGGGACGACCTCGCCCGGATCTTCGCCTCGTTCGACATCTTCGCCCACACCGGCCCGTTCGAGACCTTCTGCCAGACCGTGCAGGAGGCCATGGCCAGCGGAGTGCCCGTCGTCGCGCCCGCCGCAGGCGGTCCGCTCGACCTGGTCGACCACGGACGCACCGGCCTGCTGGTGCCGCCGCGCGACGCCGACGCCGTACGGGACGCGGTGCGGTCCCTGGTCGCCGACCCGGCGCTGCGTGCCGCGTACGGCGCCGCCGGACTCGCCACGGTCGAGGGCCGCACCTGGGCGGCCATCGGCGACCAGCTGATCGGCCACTACGCGGACGTGGTCGCCGCGCGCCGGACGGCGGTGGCGGCATGACCGGCCTGCGCATCGTCCGGCTCGCCAACTTCGTCGCGCCCGCTTCCGGCGGGCTGCGCACCGCGCTGCGCGAGCTGGGCAAGGGCTTCAAGCTGGCGGGCCACGATCCCGTCCTCATCGTGCCCGGTGAGAAGTACAGCGACTGCGAGACCGAGCAGGGCCGGGTGATCACCCTGCCGGGCCCCATGCTGCCCGGCACCGGCGGCTACCGCGTGCTCATCGACAAGCGGCGGGTCGCGGCCCTCCTGGAGGAGCTCGCCCCCGACCGCCTGGAGGTCTCCGACCGTACGACGCTGCGGTGGACCGGCAAGTGGGCCCGCCGCGCCCGCGTCCCCGCCGTGATGGTCTCGCACGAGACCGCCGACGGCGTGCTGCGCACCTGGGGCCTGTCGGAGAACCTGTCCCGGCGGGCCGCCGACGCCCTCAACCTCCGTACGGCCCACACGTACTCCAGGGTCGTGTGCACCACCGAGTTCGCCGAGCGCGAGTTCGTGCGGATCGGCGCCCGCAACGTCGTACGCGCCCCGCTGGGCGTCGACCTGATGAACCGGCGTCCCACCCTGCGCGACGCCGCACTGCGCGCCACGCACGCGCGTGCGGACGAGACGCTGCTGGTGATGTGCTCCCGCCTCTCGGTGGAGAAGCGGCCCGGCACCGCGCTGGACGCCCTGGAGTCGCTGCGCCGGCGCGGAGTGCGCGCCGTGCTCGTCGTCGCCGGGAACGGGCCGCTGCGCGCGGGGCTCGAGAAGCGGGCGCAGGAGCGGGACCTGCCGGTGACCTTCCTCGGGCACGTCGCCGACCGCAGCCTGCTCGGCGCGCTCCAGGCCTCCGCCGACGTGTGCCTGGCCCCCGGGCCCGCGGAGACCTTCGGGCTCGCCGCGCTGGAGGCCATGGCCTGCGGGACGCCCGTGGTGGCGAGCGCGTCCTCCGCGCTGCCGGAGGTGATCGGATCCGCCGGGGCCACCGCGGCGGACAACGGGGACGCCTTCGCGGACGCCGTGGAGATGATCCTCGACCGTCCTGAGCGCGAGCGCCGGGAGACCGCACGCGCGCGTGCGGAGTGCTTCGGCTGGGGCACGGCGGTGGACGCCTTCCTCACCGCGCACGACGCGGCGCTGCCGGCACGTCCCTTCATGCGTGCGGAGGGCGCGGCATGAGACCGCTCCGTTTCGTCGCCCTCGGGGACTCGCTGTCCGAGGGCGTGGGCGATCGCGTGGGGAACGGGTGGCGTGGCTGGGCCGCGCTGCTCGCCGGCGGGCTGGCCGAACCGGCCGCCGAGTTCACCAACCTCGCGGTCAGCGGGGCACAGACGCGGGACGTGCTGGAGAGCCAGCTGCCCGCGGCTCTGTCCCTGCGGCCGCACGTCGCGTCCGTCGTCGTGGGCGTCAACGACACACTGCGGAGCACCTACGACATCGAGAGGATCGCCGAACGCCTCGACAGGGTCTACGCGTCCTTCACCCGTCAGGGCACCGCCGTGCTCACGGCCTGTCTGCCCGACCCGGGCACGATGCTGGGGCTGCCGGCGGTGCTCGGCAACCCGCTGGCCCGGCGGCAGCGGGCGGTCAACACGGTGGTCCACACGCTGTCCGAGCGGTACGGGGCCGTGCATCTGCACGCGGTCGACGACGACTGGATCAGCGACCGCGCGATGTGGAGTGCGGACCGGCTGCATCCCGGGGAGCGCGGTCACCGGCAGATCGCGCTGCGCTTCCACGCGATGCTCCGGCAGAAGGGCATCGCGACCGGCACCGAGCCCTCGCCCGAGCCGGAGTTCGCGCCGCCCACCAAGTCGGCGAGCCTGCTGTGGCTGGCCACCGCGGGTACCGCCTGGGTGATCCGGCGCTGCAACGACCTGCTGCCTCAGCTGCTGCGCCTCGCGGCCACCGAGATGCGGCACCGCTCGCGGGGCACCAGCGGCCGGCTCGACCTGCGTGCGGCACAGGCGGTGTCCCTGGCGCTGGCCTCGCTGGCGGTGCCGGAGCCGATGCCGTTGCCCGAACACCGGCCGGCGGCCGAGCACAGGTCAGTGCCGGAGCACCGGTCGCTGTCGGCGCAGCTGACCCTGCCGGAGGGGCTGTCGGTGCCCGGTCAGCTGTCCCTGCCGGACGGGTCGGCCCTGTCTGACGGGCTTTCGCTGCCCGGTCAGCGCTCGGCTGCGGAGCACCAGCCCGAAACGGAGGCTGCGTAGCGTATTTGGGGGGTGAGGGGTGGTGGCCGTGGCGTGCGCGGTGTGGCGCGGGTCAGCGGCGGCGTACGGCCACGAAGCGGACCGGGGTGCCCGGTACCGCCTGTGCGGCTGCCGGGAGGTCGGCCGTGCGGAGGACGGCGATCACGGGGTAGCCGCCGGTCGTCGGATGGTCGGCGAGGAACACGACCGGCCGGCCGTCGGGCGGAACCTGGACCGCGCCCAGGACCACGCCCTCGCTGGGGAGTTCGCGAGTGAGTGCCCGTTCCAGGGCGGGGCCCTCGGTGCGCAGCCCGATGCGGTTGCTCGCGGGGGAGACGCGGTACACGCGCGAGGTGAAGGCACGCAGCCCCTCCGGCGTGAACCAGTCGTCGCGCGGGCCTGGCGTCACGCGCAGGACGAGTTCGGTGGGAGGCGCCGGCTGCGGGGCGACGTCCACGCGCGCGTGGAGCCACGTCGGCTGCCCCAGAGGCAGCACAGCGCCGTCCGTGAGGGGTGGTGGGCCGAGTCCGGACAGCAGGTCGGTGGAGCGGCTGCCGAGGACCGGCTCGACAGCGATGCCTCCGGAGACGCCGATATAGCTCCGTACGCCCGAGACGGCCGCGCCCACGTCCAGGAGCGTACCGGCGGGCACGTGCACCGGGGTGCCCCAGGCGACCGGGCGGCCGTCCACCGTGACCCGGCAGGGCGCGCCGCCGACCGCCACGGTGACCGCCGAACGGGGCCGCACCGCGCAGCCGGTCAGCGTGGTCTCCAGTACGGCCGCCTCGGGGGCATTGCCGACCAGCCGGTTGACGAGGGCGGCCGCGGGCCCGTCGAGGGCGCCCGAGCGGGGCACGCCGAGGTGGGCGTGCCCGGGGCGGCCGAGGTCCTGCACGGTGGTCAGTGCCCCCGCGCGGACGACGGAGAGCGCGCGGTCGGTCATGAGCTCCCCACCGGAACGAAGCGCACGCGCGTGCCCGGCGACAACAGCGCGGCCGGCACACGCGTGTGGTCCCACAGCACGGTGTCCGTGGTGCCGATCAGCTGCCAGCCGCCCGGCGACGAGCGCGGGTACACGCCCGTGTAGGGCCCCGCCAGCGCCACCGCGCCCGCGGGGACGGCCGTGCGCGGAGTGGCCCGGCGGGGGACGTCGTAGCGCGGCGGCAGGCCGGTGAGATAGCCGAACCCGGGGGCGAAACCGCAGAAGGCGACGCTGAATTCGGTGCCCGCGTGGATCCGGGTCACCTCCTGCGGGGACACGCCCCAGTGCGCGGCGACGTCGGCCAGGTCCGGGCCGTCGTAGCGCACGGGGAGTTCGACGACGTCACGCGCGCGTGGGGGAGCGGGCGGCACCTCGGATCGGGTCAGCTCGGAGGCGAGGCGGTCCGGGTCGGCGAGGCCGTCGAGCAGGACGGTCCGGGCCGCGGGGACGATCTCCCGTACCGACAGCGAGCCCTCGGCGCGCCGCCGCAGCAGATCCGTGTGCAGCGCCTGGGCCTCCTCGCCCGAGGCCACCTCGACGAGCAGGGCGTCGTCGCCGACGGGCAGCGCCCTCATACGAAGGCCTCCACCCGGACACCCGACTCCTCCAGCCGCGCCCGCACCCGGCGGGCCAGCTCCACGGCGCCGGGTGTGTCCCCGTGCAGGCACAGGGAACGCGCCCGTACCTCGATCCGCGCCCCGGAGTGGGAGGTGACCGCGCCCGACCGGGCCATGCCCACCGAGCGCTCCACGACGGCCTCGGGGTCGGTGACCACGGCGCCGTCGTGGCCGCGCGGCACGAGCGTGCCCCGGTCGGTGTACGCACGGTCCGCGAACGCCTCCGTGACGGCCGGGAGCCCGGCCTTCGCGGCCAGCTCCAGCAGCCGCGAGCCGGGCAGCCCGAGCACGGGCAGCGTGGCGTCCGCCAGGAGCACACCGTCGACGACCGCACCGGCCTGCTCCTCGTCGTGCACGACCCGGTTGTAGAGCGCGCCGTGCGGTTTGACGTACGACACGCGCGTGCCCGCCGCTCGCGCGAAGACCTCCAGGGCGCCGATCTGGTAGGCCACTTCGGCCGTCAGCTCGGCGGGCGGTACGTCCATCGCGCGCCGCCCGAAGCCGGCCAGGTCCCGGTAGGAGACCTGGGCGCCGATCCGTACCTCGCGCTCGGCCGCCAGCTCGCACACCCGCCGCATGGTGGCCGCGTCCCCGGCGTGGAAGCCGCAGGCCACGTTGGCGCTGGTGACGACCGACAGCAGCCGTTCGTCGTCGGTGAGCTGCCAGCGGCCGAAGCCCTCGCCGAGGTCGGCGTTCAGATCGATGGAGGTCATGTGTCCGTCGTTTCCTCGGTCAGGGGTCCGTCGAGTTTCCCCGGTCGGGGGCCCGTCGGGTTTCCTCGGTCGGGCGACCATGGTCAGGCGACGATGCGGTACTGCTCGTCGCGGGCGTCGGTCAGGAACATCTGGCCCGGTGCGTGGGTGATGGCGAACGGCGGGCGCGAGGCCATCACCGCGGCCTGCGGTGTCACTCCGCAGGCCCAGAACAACGGGATGTCGTCCGGCTCGGTGTCCACCGGATCGCCGAAGTCGGGGCGGCCGAGGTCGGCGATCCCGAGCGCCGCGGGATCGCCGCAGTGCACCGGGCCGCCGTGCACCGCCGGGAGCAGACCGGTCTCCCGCAGCGCCGCCGCCAGGTGCTGCGGCGGCACCGGACGCATCGACACCACCATCGGGCCGTGCAGCCGCCCCGCCGAACGGCACTGGCGGCTGGTCACGTACATCGGGACGTTGCGCCCCTGCTCGATGTGCCGGATCGGCACACCCGCCTCGGTCAGCGCCCACTCGAAGGTGAAGCTGCACCCGATCAGGAACGACACCAGATCGCCCCGCCAGTGGGCGCGTACGTCCGTCGGCTCGTCCACCAACTCGCCGTCCCGCCACACCCGGTAGCGCGGCAGATCGGTGCGCAGGTCGGCGCCCTCGGCGAGTGGCGTCGTCGAGGAACCGGCGTCCGTCACGTCCAGGACCGGACAGGGCTTGGGGTTGCGCTGGCAGAACAGCAGCATCTCGTACGCCCAGTCGGCGGGCACCGAGATCAGGTTGGCCTGGGTGTGACCCGCCGAGACCCCGGCCGTGGGGCCGGTGAGGCCGTCACGGAAGCGGGCGCGGGCCGTTTGCGGGCTCCACGCGTGCGCGTGCTCGTCGACGAGGGTGAGGGGGCGGTCCTGCGACGGCAGGGTGACGGGACGGTCTTCCGTCACGAGGGTCAGCGGTCGGTCTCCCGTGCGGTTCACGCCAGTTCCTTCCCGCGCGTCTCCGGCAGTCCGAACAGGGCAAGCGCCGCGATGCCGTAGCCGATCGCGCCGAACACCAGCGCGCCGCCCACGCCCCAGCTGTCCGCCAGGAAGCCGACCGTGGTCGGGAAGACGGCACCCACCGCGCGGCCGGTGTTGTAGGTGAAGCCCTGTCCCGTGCCGCGCACCGCCGTCGGGTACAGCTCGCTCAGGTAGGACCCGAAGCCGCTGAAGATCGCCGACATGCAGAAGCCGAGCGGGAAACCGAGCACCAGCAGCAGGGTGTTGGCGCCGCTCGGGATGTTCGCGTACGCCAGGATGCAGACCGCCGAGAGCAGCGCGAACAGCCAGATGTTGCGCCGCCGGCCCAGCCGGTCGGTGAGGTAACCGCCGGTCAGGTAGCCGATGAAGGCGCCCGAGATCAGGAACGTCAGATAGCCGCCGGTGCCGACGACCGACAGTTCGCGCTCGGTCTTGAGGTAGGTCGGCACCCAGGTGGCGAGGGTGTAGTAGCCGCCTTGGACGCCGGTGGAGAGCAGGCCCGCGAAGATCGTCGTACGCAGCAGGCCGGGCTTGAAGATCGCCGCGAACGAGCCCTTCTCGGTGCTCTTCGCACGCACGGCTACGGCCTCGGGGGCGTCGTGCACCTGACGCCGTATCCAGATGACGAGCAGCGCGGGCAGCGCGCCGGTCCAGAACATCACGCGCCAGGCCAGGTCGTCGTCGGCGAGCGAGAAGACCACCGTGTACATGATCGCGGCCAGGGCCCAGCCGACGGCCCACGAGCTCTGGATCGCGCCGAGCGTGCGGCCGCGGTGCTTTGCGCTGGCGTACTCGGCGACGAGGATCGCGCCGACCGCCCACTCGCCGCCGAAGCCGAGGCCCTGAAGGGCGCGGAAGACCAGCAGTGTCTCGTAGTTGGGTGCGAAGCCGCAGGCGACGGTGAAGACCGCGTAGGTGACCACGGTGATCATCAGCGCCTTGACCCGGCCTATGCGGTCGGCCAGCACTCCGGCGAGGGCACCGCCGATCGCGGAGACGACGAGCGTGACGGTGGTGAAGAGACCGGTCTGGCCGCTGTCGAGGCCGAAGTACGCGGCCAGCGCGACCATGCTCAGTGGCAGGGTGAAGTAGTCGTACGAATCCAGGGCATAGCCGCCGAAAGCGCCCGCGAAGGCACGGCGGCCGCGCGGACCGAGCGCGCGCAGCCAGGCGAACGCGCCGTCGTCGGCGGCGCGTTCGTCAGTGGCGGGGTGGGTCAGGGCCTGTGGCGGAGGGGGTGTGCTCATGGGCACCTCGCAGTGAGGGGACGGAGGGTGCGGAACTGAGCTGAACGGCGAGTTGAACGGTGAGTTGATCGGTGAGCTGAACGAGTGGGCTGAACGGTGAGCAGTAACGTAGAGGATCGTTGAACGATCCTTCAATACCCCTGTTGTTTCGTTCTCGTGTCTGCGGTTGAATTCCGGGCATGGCAGAGCAGCTGGGCGGACTGGCCGACGATCGTGCCCTCCTGGGGCGCACGAGCACGGCGGAGCGGGTCTCGGACATCCTCAGAAGCCGTATCGCCGAGGGCTTCTTCCCGCCCGGCACCCGGCTGTCGGAGGACAGCATCGGAGGGGCGCTCGGTGTGTCCCGCAACACACTTCGCGAAGCGTTCCGGCTGCTCACCCATGAGCGGCTGCTCGTCCACGAGCTGAATCGGGGCGTGTTCGTACGGGTCCTGACGGTGGAGGACGTCGAGGACATCTACCGCACCCGACGGCTCGTCGAGTGCGCGGTCGTACGGGGGCTGGGTGAACCGCCGTACCCCCTGGAGGGGCCCGCCGAAGCCGTCGCCGAAGGACAGCGCGCGGTGCGCGAAGGTGACTGGAAAGGGCTGGGTACCGCCAACATCCACTTCCACCGGGAGCTGGTGGCGCTCGCGGGCAGCGAACGCACCGACGAACTGATGCGCAGCGTCTTCGCCGAGCTGCGGCTCGCCTTCCACGTCGTCGACGATCCACACCGGTTGCACGAGCCCTACCTCGCCCGTAACCAGCAGATCCTCCGGGCTCTGGAGGCGGGGGACAAGGGCGGGGCCGAGAAGCTGCTCGCGGTCTATCTCGACGATTCGCTGGAGCGGGTGGTCGAGGTGTACCGGCGGCGGGTGGGGGAGGGCGAAGCTCTCCTGTAGGGGCTCGGGGCTCGGGGCACGGGGCACGGGCTCGGGCACGGAAGTCGGTCAACCGTCGCGGGGGTCGTCGACGACGTGGAAGGCGGGCCACAGCAGGGCGGGGGCCACAGCACGGCGCGGGCCGCAGCACGGCGCACCGCCCGAGGCGATCCGCGTCGTTTGGATCGTTGTCAGACCCAGGACCTAGTCTGTGCACCGTGACTTCGCCTGCATCGACGGACCGTGTTCCGCCCCAGCTCAGCGCGGGGCCGCGCCCAGCTCCGGGCCCGGCCGCCGACGAGGGCCTGGCGCGGCGGCTGCGCGCGCTCGCCTGCACCGCGCCGCTGCACGACCTCGACACACGCAAGGCCAACCTCGCGGGTGAGTACTCGGTGTACGGCATGGCGGAGGTGGCGCTCGCCGCCATCGACCTGGTCACACTGAACATGGACTTCGACACGGGCGCCGACCACGACCAGATAGTCGCCCGTCTCATCCCGCGCATCGCCGCCCAGGCCCCGCGGCGTCCGGTGGCCGAGCACGAGCGGGTGGCCCGCTGGGTCCTGGAGAACCTGATCAATGTCGGCAGCGTGGACCGCGGCTTCCGTGCCGTGTACGGCACCTTCGCGCCGGACGGCAGTTATGTCCGCCGGGACTACGACTTCAAGCTCATCGAGGAGGTCCCCGGGCCGGGCGGCACGGTGTACCTGCGTACGACCGACGAGGCGGTCAACGTCCTCGTCGGCGCCCTCGACACCGATGTGACCAGCGCCCAGATCGCCGCCGAGGTCAAGCTGGAGGTGCTGATCAACCGAGGCCGGCTGGCCGACGCCCAGCTTGCCGCCGAGCAGGCCCGGTACCGCACCGTGCAGTACTCCGAGACGCTCCGCCGGGCCCTCGACGCGACCCGGCGCAATGTCCGGGCGGTCGACTGGCTGAGCGCCGTACCGGACATGATCGCCGAGGCGCTCGACCACGTCGCCGACCGGTACCGGCATGAGAACGCGATCCTCACCAACATCCGCAAGGCGCGCGACGAGACCGAGGACGCGGAGCACAAGCGCCGCGCGGCCGAGCTGGTCGACATCGTGAAGGACTGCATCCGACGGCACACGCAGTTGCAGTCGCGGTTGCTGGAGGCCGGACCGCTGTTCCGTGCCGAGCAGGACCGCCAGGCCTTCGCCACGCCGATGACGACATCGGGGATCGACCTGTACGGCCATCTCGTCGCCCCCGTCCTGCCGTTGCCCCTGGAGCAGGCGGTCCGGGTCACGGACGCCTTCTTCGCGCGCGGCACGGGACTGCGTACGCCGGTGTCGGTCCGGGTGGGCGATCTCGTCGACATACTGCTGACGCCGCCCGTGGAGCGTGAGCACCTGGGCGCCGAGATGCCCGAGCCCGACCTCATCGCGACACCGGACGACAGCCGGTTCAGCGAGGAGCAGTTGGCCGCGGCGATGGTCCTGCTCGATCTGCCGGCCGACGCGCCGCGCCGGCTGTCGGGCCTGCTGGCCGAGGCACGGCGGCGGGATCCCGAGCTGCCCTATCTGGTCGCGCTGTTGGCCGTTCACGCGGCCAGTCCGCCGGTGGGCACGGCCTATCGGCAGGGCGAGGGCAAGCTGCTGTTCGCCGTGGACGACGGGACCGAGCTGGATGATCCCGAGTTCGGCGGTGCCGACCTCATCGTCGGCACGGCCCTGCTGGACGCCGCGGGGATGGCGGCCGACCGAACGGAAGCCGCATGAGCCGCGCCGAGCACCGTATGGCAGAGCACCGTATGAACGAGCAACACCGCACCAAGGAGCCGAAACCGTGACCGAGCACGTCGATCGGAGCGACCCGGAGGCCCCCGCCCCGTCGGCGACCGCCGCCGTCACTCCCGCCGACGCCGCCGACGCGGCGCGGCTCGTCGCCTTCGGGCTGCAGCCGAAGCTGCAGCCCGCGCGCGACCAGGAGTACACCGATCTGCTGCGCCGCTACCGCGAGGACCCGCCCTTCGCGCGACTCGCGGACGCCGTGGCCGCCGGGCTCGGACTGATCGTGCTGGAGGTATCCCCGCGCGCGGGGATGGCGGTGACGGCCGCCGAGGACTCGGTGTTCGCGGTGCGCATGGGCGACTACGCCCGCCGGACGTCGGCCGACGGCAGCGACCGGTTCCTGCACGGGCTGGCCCATCTCGCCGTCGCCGCCATGGCGTTCCCGCGGCCCGAGGACCTCGCCGACGACGGCTACATCGGCCGGGTCACCGTCAATGGCGTCGACGCCTTCGTCCGACAGGCCTGCCGTCGGCTGGAGGAGCGCGCGGAGGCGCAGGGGGAGAACACCGACCCCGCGACGGATGCGCCCGGCCTGGAGGCCGCCTGGCGGATCTGGGTGAGACGCAGCGCGACCGGCGCCACCAAGGACGCGCGTCGGCTCGCCGGCTCCACCACCGGCATCGTCGCCAAGGCCGTGGCCTTCCTGACCGACTCCGGATTCCTCCAGCGGACGAGCGACGACAACGGCGGCACATATCGGACGACCTCCCGCTACCAGCTCCAGGTGCGTGACATGGCCGGCAGCGCCGCCATGGCCGAGCTGCTGGAGCTGGGCGTGGTCCCGGTCACCGACGGCTCGCCCACCTTGCTGCCCGCCGAGGAGACGGACGACCTGGAGCTGGTGGCCGACGCCGGGCTGCCGTTCCACTCCGGCTGAAGCCCACTGGCTTCCCCGAACTTCCCCGATCTGCCGAAGACTTACGAGAGTCCGCCATGTACGAGCTGTCCCGGGTCCGCCTCTACTCCATCGGACCCGCCGGTGCGCGCTACGCCGACACCGTGCTTGATCTGCGCGGTGTGGGCGAGCCCGTGCCCGACCCCGCGCCCACGCAGGCGGAGTTCTTCGAGGAGGAGCCCGTCGGGCCGCCCCGCCGGCCCGCGCCCGCCGGGGTGCTCTTCCTGGAGAACGGCGGCGGCAAGTCCGTCCTGCTCAAGCTGATCTTCTCCGTGATGCTGCCGGGTCACCGCAACACCCTCGGCGGCGCCAGCTCCGGCGTACTGCGGAAGTTCCTGCTCGCCGACGACTGCGGGCATGTCGCCCTGGAGTGGCAGCACACGCTCACCGGCGAGTGTGTCGTGGTCGGCAAGGTGAGCGAGTGGCGCGGGCGCCAGGTCTCCAACGACCCGCGCAAGTTCGCCGAGGCCTGGTACTCCTTCCGCCCGGGGCCCGGGCTGAGCCTGGACAACCTGCCGGTCGCCGAGTCCACCGCCGTGCGGCCGTCCGTCGAGGGCCAGTCGGGCGCACAGGGCCGCCGGCGCACCATGAAGGGCTTCCGGGACGCCATCACGGAGGCGGGCAAGGCGTATCCGCATCTGGAGGTCCACTGGGAGGAGATCCACGACCGCTGGATCGAGCACCTCGGTGACCTCGGCCTCGACCCCGAACTCTTCCGCTACCAGCGGGAGATGAACGCCGACGAGGGCGAGGCGGCCGGCCTCTTCGCGGTCAAGAAGGACGCCGACTTCACCGACCTGCTGCTGCGGGCCGTGACCGACACGCGCGACACCGACGGCCTCGCCGACCTGGTCAGCGGCTTCGGCAACAAGCTGGGCCGGCGTGCCGAGCTGATCGCCGAGCGGGACTTCACCGCCGGCTCCGTCGACCTGCTGGGGCGGATCGTCGAGGCCGCCGAAGCCCGCTCACGCGCGCGTGACATCCACACCGGCGCCGAGCGGCGGACCCGGACCCTGGCCCGGCGGCTGTCCGCGCGAGGCGTCCAGGAGCGGGTGCGGGCCGCCGACCTCGCCCAGCGGGTCACCGCCGCCGCGTACGCCGTCACCCATGCCGAGGCGGCGCGTGAGCGCAGCTCGCTGATCGCCGCCGAACTGGCCTTCCGGCACGCCTCGTTGGCACTGGCGGCGGCCGAGAAGTCCGCGGCCGCGCAGAAGCGTGAGCTTGCCGACGCGCGCACCCTGCACTCCGCCTGGCAGGCCGCGGAGGCGGTTCTGCGGCACCGCGCCGCCTCCGACCGCGTCGCGCGCGTGGCCGTCGCCATCCAGGAGGCCGAGCGGGACGCGGCCCCCGCGCTGGCCGCCCGAGCCAAGGCCGCCGTCGATCTCGTACGGGCCCTGCACGGGGCCGCCGAGAGCGCCGAGACCCTCGCCAACGAGGGGGAGGAGCGCTCCGCCGCGCTACAGGAGGTCAGCGAGTCCGCGTACCGGGACTCCACCGCCGCCGCCACCGACGCGCAGCGGGCGCGCAGCGAGGCCGGGCATCTGCGGCAGCGGTTGACGGAGGTCGAGCAGGAGACCGCCGAGGCCGTTCGCGCGGGCTGGCTCGACGACAGCGCGCCCGACGCCGACCCGGCCCGCGCGGCCCTGGCCGCGAGCGACGCCGAGAAGACGGCGGTCGCCGCCTGGGACACCGCCCGCGAAGCGTCCCGACGCGCCTCGGAGCGCGCGCGCGAGGCGGCGTCGGCCGAGTCCCGCGCGGAGCTGACCGCGGCCCGCGCGGCAGACGCGGCGACCGGCGCGGAGCGGGCCTACGACGCCGAGCGCCGGCTCGCGGAGGGGCTGGCGGTGGAGGAGCGGCTCGCGGAACTGCTCAGCCTGACCGGCGGGTCCGTCGTGAAGCGCGGCTCCGTGCCCGCTCCGCGAGCGGGCGGCGACGGCAAGGCGAGCGCGCCCGCGCCCGACACCGGCCTCGCCGAGGGCGCTCTCACCCCGGAGGAGCTGGACCGGTTCGCCGACGAGCTGCGTGAGCTGCTCGACGACGCCGTCTCCGCCGCCGAGCGCCAGCTCTTCGAACTGCGTACGGCAGCCGCGGACGACGCCCGGATCCTGGGCGCGCTCGGCGACGGCGGGCTGCTGCCGCCCGGTCCGGACGTGCTGGCCACCGTGGAGTTCCTCGGCGAACAGGGCATTCCCGCGCTGCCGGGCTGGCGCTACCTCGCGCAGGCCGTCGACCCCGTCGACCATGCGCGCGTGCTGGCCGCCCGGCCCGAACTGGTCGACGGTGTGATCATCACCGACCCCGACACACACGCGCGTGCCCGCGACGTCCTGGGCGACGCGGCCCTGCTGCCCCGCTCGGCCGTCGCGGTGGGCACGGCGGCGGCCCTGCTCGCCCCGACCCCGACCGCCGACGAGCCGAGCGGTGACGTCTTCCTGGTCCCGCCGAACCCCGCCATGCACGACGAGCACGCCGCCGACGAGGAGCGGCAGGCGCTGCGCGCGCGGGCGACCGAGCGGGACGAGGAGATCCGCACCCTCGCCGCGCGGCTCGGCAAGGACCGGGAGCTGGCGGCGCGGCTCGCCTCGTGGCGGACCGGCTGCCCGGCCGGACACCTGGTCGAGCTGGCGCAGGCGGCCAGGGATACGCGCGCCTTCGCCGAGGAGGCCGAGGCCGAGCTCGCCGAGGCGCGGACCGCGCGGGCCGAGGCCGACGAAGCCGCCGCCGAGGCCGCCCAGGTCCGCGACGAGCGGCAGGAGGCGGCGCAGAGGGCACGGCGCTCCGCCGACGCCCTGGCCGGGCTGGCCTTCCGACTGCGTGAACGGGCCGGCTGGCAGGTCAAGCTGCGCGAACTCGCCGACGAGGCCACCGAGTCCGAGGCCCGCGCCCAGACCTGCCTGGAGCGTGCCCGAGCCGCCGACGAGGACCGCCGCGCCGCCCAGCGTGCCGCCGACGACGCGCGCCGCACCGCCCGCGCCCTGCGCGCCGAGCGCTCGGAGATCGCGGGCGCCCCCGACGACGTACCGGACACGGACGCGGATGCCCCGAAGGCGTCCCTGCCCGCGCTGCGCGAGGCGTACCGGGCCGCCTCCCAGGTGTACGAGAAGGTCGGCGTCGGGGCCGACCTGCGCGCCGAGCAGGCCCGCGCGGAGAGCGACGAGAGCGCGGCGCGCGCGGAGCTGGACCGGCTCAGCAACAAGGTCCGCACCCGGGCCGAACAGCTCCTTCAATCGCCCGACGGCTCCGACGGGCCGTCCCGGCAGGCGGCCGCCGCGCGGGCGGAGGAACTGGTCCAGCTCCTGGAGACGCGGATGTCCAGCGCGAGCGAGCAGCTCGGGCGCCTACGGGGAGAGGCCGAGCGGCATGCCCCCGAGGACGGCGAGACGCACACCGAGCTGTCCGAGGAACTCCAGCCGCGCGACGCCGACCACGCGCAGGCCCTGCTGCGCACCGCGACCGCCGAACTCGCCTCCCGCACCGAGGCGTTGACCCAGGCCCGCGAGGCGCACGCGGAGCTCCTCGAATCCCACCGCGCCGCCGAGGACGCGGCCGGCGGCTTCGACGAGATCGCCGCGATGCTGCGTGACCTGCTACGGGAGCACACCGCGGACGAGGAGCAGGAGGCGCCCGAACCGTACCCCGGCAGCCCGGAGGAGGCCCGGCAGTCCGCCGCCGAGGCCCGCCGGTCGCTGCGCGGCTGCGCCGCCGACCTCTCCGCCGCCGAGGCCGCCGTACGAGAGGCGAGCGATGTGCTCGTACGGCACGCCAACTCCACGCGCTATGAGCAGGTCCGCACGCCCGCCCGCCAGCAGATCCGTGAGCTGCCCGCCTCCGCGCTGCCCGAGCACGCGCAGAAGTGGGCCGACGCCTTCGCGCCCCGACTGCGCGTCCTCACCGACGAGTTGGCTCAGCTGGAGCGCAACCGCGACTCGATCGTGGACCGGCTCCGGGGCCTGGTCGAGTCGGCGCTGGCGACCCTGCGGTCCGCCCAGCGACTGTCCCGGCTGCCCGAGGGGCTGGGGGAGTGGTCCGGGCAGGAGTTCCTGCGCATCCGCTTCGAGGAGCCCGACCAGGCGACCTTGACCGAGCGTCTCGGCGAGGTCATCGACGAGGCGACCCGGGCGGCCGTGAAGAAGAACTCCGATCTGCGGCGCGACGGGATGTCGTTGCTGCTGCGGGGAGTCGCGGCCGCCCTTCAGCCCAAGGGCGTCGCCGTCGAGATCCTCAAGCCGGATGCGGTCCTGCGCGCCGAGCGGGTGCCCGTCGGGCAGATGGGCGACGTCTTCTCCGGCGGGCAGCTGCTGACCGCGGCCATCGCGCTGTACTGCACGATGGCGGCGCTCAGGTCGAACGACCGGGGCCGCGACAAGCACCGGCACGCGGGCACACTGTTCCTCGACAACCCCATCGGCCGCGCCAACGCGACCTATCTGCTGGAGCTCCAGCGCGCGGTGTCCGACGCGCTCGGAGTCCAACTCCTCTACACCACCGGCCTGTTCGACACGACGGCGTTGGCAGAGTTCCCGCTGGTCATCCGCCTGCGCAACGACGCCGACCTCAGGGCCGGACTGAAGTACATCCGCGTGGAGGAACACCTCCGCCCGGGGCTGCCGCAACAGCCCCAGGCGGGGGAAGCGGTGCACAGCGAGATCACAGCCACCCGGATGTTCAAACGCCCGGCGCCCGCAGCGCCGTAGGGGCGCGGGGAACGATGTGATCAGCCACGGTGCCGGCCTGCCTCAGTCGGCCGCCGGCTTTGTGAGGGGCGAGGTACCGGAGGTGGCCGAGGCGTCCAAGCTGTGCTCGGCGAGGACGCCCGTCCGGTGCCGCTGGACGAACCAGTAGTAGGCAAAGCCGCCGCCCGCGATGACGGCGACGAGCCGGCGAGCCAGCCCAGATGCGGATTGCCTATCTTCTTCGACCAGTTGTATACCGAGCCCGCCACGGGATACCGGGCGGCGAGCTCCGCGAAGCAGAGGGCGACCATGAACTGGCCGACGAAGACCATCGGCCATGACCACCAGTAGGCGGGGCCGCCGCTGCCGTAGCCGAAGTAGAACAGCTGGAACGTGCCGGTCAGGATCGAGATGTAACTGATCCCCGCGGCGAAGGTGTGGAAATTGCCCAGGGTGCGCTTGAGCTCGGGTTTGTAGCCGAACTCTGCGAGTTCGGCGTCGTCATGACTGGGTGGGCTTGCTGATTGCTCCGTGGTCGGCATGAGCGGACTCCTCGTGGGCCGGCGGAGGGGAGGGAGTGGCTCGGGCGGATGTGTAGATCAATGAGGCGGGACGGTGTCAGTGCGGCGGGACACCTGTCAATGAGGCGCATCAGTGCCGGTGGAGCGAGTGGGGTCGAACTGGCCGATGGGGGTGCTCGGTGCCGCCGGTCAGCGCGAGATCGGCGAGGATCTCGCCGACGACGGGCGACGACGAGGTGCTCATCGGGACCTGGCGTTCAATGGTGAACGGCACTCCGAGATGGGTCAGCGGCCGCGGCGCCCAGGCACCCGGGCAGATCACCAACTGGCCGGCGGCCCAGGTGTTCTCGGCCGGGTGGACGCGTACGCCGCCCCCGGTACGGCTCCTAGCGCGTCATTGCTCGTCGCGCAGCAGCAGGACGTACGCCGGATCCTCGAAGTACGACGGCCGGGTGATCCGCGAACCGCCATGGCTGGAGCGGCGGTCGTGCACGGGAACGGCGGCTCTTCGGCGTCCAGCCTTTCGCTCCAGGACGGCTCAGTCCACCTGGCATCCCGCGCCGGGCCGCCGCCCGACCACGCTCAGGGGTGCGAGAACTGTCCGGCCCCGCCCCGCTGACCTATCCGCTCCTGAGCGCGCTCCGCCTCTCGAGCCTGCTGTCGTGCCCGGCGCCGCTCGCGTCGCAGGGCACGCGCGGTGCTGCTCGGTGCCGAGACCACGCCATTGCGCTGGTTCCACACCTGGCGCGTCACCCACACGTCCACGGCACCCCAGGTGGCCACCACGGTGCTGGCCACACTGCTGATCACCATGGGGAACGCCAGCCAGGATCCCGCCAGGGTGCACAGGAAGGCCACCATCGCCTGTATCAGCGTCACCGCGATGATCAGCACGGCTCGCACCGCCGACCTGCGCACCGGATCGGGCATTCGCCGCCGCCGCGCCGGCTCCTCCACCCACAGCGGCCGGTAGCCCGACCAGCCCTCGGTCGCCCCGTCGCCGGCGGCCTCGGCACTGCTCTCGTCCCTCACCGACCTGCCACGGGAGCCGGTCACCACGTCGTCCTCATCCGCCGTCACCACGCTCGCGCCCTCCGGAATCTCCCGGCTCCCCGACCGCGGGCGTGCGCCCGCCGGAATGTCGCGATCCAGCGCCTCGGGGCCACGCCGCGCCCTCGTATGCGCCGCAGCGCCCTCCTCGGGCGTCTCACGCCGCTCCGCCGTGCCCATCACCGTGTCACTCCCCACCGCCAGCAGACCGCTTGCCCGTGCCCGAAGACACGGCTCCCCAGCGATTGCCCGGCTTGCGCTGTTTTACGCCCGCCAGAGGCAGGATGCGGCTCCTGTGGCCCATTCCGCCCCCGTTTCCCATAGAGAAGGACGAACGAAGCGTCCCGAAGATTCCCAGCAAAGATAAAATTCCGGCCAACTGGCCAGGGAGACCGGCCGGTTCCCTCAGCCAGGGGATCCCGCGATCGCGGTAGGCAATCTCCCGCAATGCCCGGACAACTCCCCATGTCTCGTCGCTGGTGCGGAAGTTCAGGTTCCGGACGGCTCTTCGAGTTAACTGTGCGTCGGTAGTAGGCTCGCGCCGACTGTTGACGCACAGGTGTGCCCCCTGACCGGTGGGGGTTTGAGCTGGGGGAGGCCATGCGCTTTCGCGGGAAGTCGATCCGCCGGAAGATGGTGGCGCTGCTTCTCGTGCCGCTGGTGTCCCTGACCGCGATCTGGGGCTTCGCCACGGTACTCACGGGGCGAGGTGTGGCCCAGCTGTTCACGGTGTCATCCCTCGTCGAGAAGCTCGGCTACTCCACCGAGGACGCCGTCCGCGTTCTCCAGCAGGAACGCCGTCAGGCGCTCGTCTATCTCGCCGATCGCCGGGCGTCGGACGCGCAGAGCGCGCTGCGCGTCACCCGGAACGCCACCGACACCGCCGTCGCCGAGATCCGCAAGAACGCCAAGGACCCCGACGTCCGCGACGGCATGGACCAGGGGGACGCGGAGCGCCTCACCGCCGTCCTGGACGCCTTCGACGGCATCAACTCCCTGCGCCGCAGCATCGAGGACGGGACGGTCACCCGCTCCCAGGCCCTCTACCTCTACAACCGGCTCGTCGATCCCTGCTACGCCCTGCTGGGATCCATCGACGGCATCGACAGCGTCGCGATGGACAAACAGGCCCGTGCCCTGCTCAACGTCACCCGCGCCCGCGAACTGCTCTCGCGCGAGGACGCGTTGCTCAGTTCCGCCCTCGTGGTCGGCAAGCTCACCCGCGAAGAGACCCGCGACGTCTCCGACCTCGTGGCCCAGCGCGCCGTGATGTACGAGATCAGCCTCACGGACCTGCCCTCGTCCGACCGAGAACGCTACGAGCGCTTCTGGAAGAACGCCTCCACCGCCCCGCTGCGCGTCGCCGAACAGGCCGTCATCTTCTCCCAGCCCGGCAGGCCCAGCACGGTCGACGCCAAGAGCTGGGACACCGCCGCCGGCAGCGTCCTCGAAGAGCTCAGCAAGCTCAACGACGAGGCGGGCACTCGCTATCAGGAACGCGTCCAGCCCGTCGCGATGGGCGTCATCATCAAGGCGGCCATCGCCGGCGTCCTCGGCCTGCTCGCCCTGCTGTTCTCGCTCTTCCTCTCCGTGCGCATCGGCCGCAGCCTCGTCCGCGATCTGCGGCAGCTGCGTCTGGAGGCCCACGAGGCGTCCGGCGTCCGGCTGCCCAGCGTGATGCGCCGCCTCTCGGCGGGCGAACAGGTCGACGTGGAGACCGAGGTCCCGCGTCTGGAGTACGACAAGAACGAGATCGGTGAGGTCGGCCAAGCTCTCAACACCCTCCAGCGCGCCGCCGTCGAGGCCGCCGTCAAGCAGGCCGAACTGCGCGCCGGCGTATCCGAGGTCTTCGTCAACCTCGCCCGCCGCAGCCAGGTCCTGCTGCACAAACAGCTCACCCTCCTCGACACCATGGAACGCCGGACCGAGGACACCGACGAGCTCGCCGACCTGTTCCGCCTGGACCACCTGACCACCCGTATGCGCCGCCACGCCGAAGGCCTGGTGATCCTCTCCGGCGCGGCCCCCTCCCGGCAGTGGCGCAAGCCCGTCCAGCTCATGGACGTCGTCCGCGCCGCGGTCGCCGAGGTCGAGGACTATGAGCGCATCGAGGTGCGCCGCCTGCCCCGCGTCGCCGTCACCGGTCCGGCCGTCGCCGACCTCACCCACCTCGTCGCCGAACTCCTGGAGAACGCCACGGTGTTCTCCCCGCCGCACACCGCCGTCCAGGTCCTGGGCGAGCGGGTCGCCAACGGCTTCACCCTGGAGATCCACGACCGCGGCCTGGGTATGGCGGCCGACGTCCTGCTGGACGCCAACCTCCGCCTCGCCGAGACGCCCGAGTTCGAACTGTCCGACACCGACCGGCTCGGCCTGTTCGTGGTCAGCCGGCTCGCCCAGCGGCAGAACGTCCGCGTCTCCCTCCAGCCGTCGCCGTACGGCGGCACCACCGCCGTCGTCTTCATCCCCGACGCGCTCCTCACCGACGACGTGCCGGACACCAACGGCATCGGATTCCGTCTCGACCGGCCCAAGCCCTCGAAGGAGGCGGAGCTGGAGAAGTCGCGCCGGGCCGCCCTGACCCAGGTGCCCGCCCGCTTGCCCGGCCTGCCCGCCGCACTACTGGACGGCCCGGTCGAGCTGGAGGCCCCGGTCGACCTCGACGCCCTCAGCGACTTCCCCGACGCCCTCGACGACGAGGACGGCGAGCGCGGCGGGCTCTTCCGTCCGCGTCGTGCCCCCTCCCACCCGGAGACCGAGACGGCAGGCCCGCTCGGCGAACAGCATCCAGTCTCCGGCATCCCAGAAGGGCCGAACCAGGCCGACGACGTGAGCGCCCCGGTGCCGCTGCCCCGCCGCAGTGCACCCAAGCTCGTCAGCTCGCACGGACGTCCGGTCACCGAGCAGCGCTCCCGGCGGGAGAAGGCCGACCCGGAGTCTCCCGCGGGCCCCAGCCGTCCGGAGCCGAACGGCCTCGCTCCACTGCCGAACCGCCGCCGCGGAACCGGCCCCCGTGCCGAGGCCACCGGCGGGCCGGACCGCGTCGAAGACCGCACCGAGCTCCCGTCCTCCGCGGGACGCGACGGCGGTGAACCGTCGGAGCCACCTACTCTCCCCAGGCGCACACGCCGCCCCGCGATCGCGTCGAGCAGCGCCGACGACTCCGTACCGACCCCGTCCACCGCGCAACGGCAGACCGGCTCCGGTGCGGGACCGCTGCCCCGGCGGGTACGGCAGGCCAATTTGGCGCCGCAGCTCAAGCAGGGCCCCGCACAGCGTGTCGACGACAAGCCGGAGCTCGCTGAGCGAGACGCGGATGAGGTACGCAGCCGAATGGCCTCACTCCAGCGCGGCTGGCAGCGCGGCCGCCGGGAGAACGCCGCGGGCGACGACGCCCACAGCGGCACAGCACCACAAGGAACGACTAAGGGGGACGGTCGATGACCGCACCGAAGGCGACCGGCCACACCGCGACCAACCAGTCCGGGGAGCTCAACTGGCTCCTGGAAGACCTGGTGGACCGCGTCGCCAGCATCCGCAAGGCCCTCGTGCTCTCCGGCGACGGCCTGCCGACGGGTGTGTCCAAGGATCTGACCCGCGAGGACAGCGAGCACCTGGCCGCCGTCGCGTCCGGGTTCCACAGCCTCGCCAAGGGCGTCGGCCGCCACTTCGAGGCGGGCAACGTCCGGCAGACGGTCGTCGAGCTCGACGACGCCTTCCTGTTCGTGACGGCCGCCGGTGACGGCAGCTGCCTCGCGGTGCTCTCGGATGCCGACTCCGACGTCGGCCAGGTCGCCTATGAGATGACGCTCCTCGTCAAGCGGGTCGGCGTACATCTGGGCACCGCTCCGCGCACCGATCTGCCCTCGGGCGGGTAGTGGGATGGCATGAGCGCTGACGGTCAGGGAAGAAGCCACTGGTTCGACGACGAGGCCGGACCGGTCGTCCGTCCGTACGCCATGACGCGCGGCCGCACCAGCAGTGCGGCCCAGCACCGCCTCGACCTGATCGCGGTGGTCGTCGCGGAACCGCACGCGGACGATCCGGACGCAGACTCGACGCTGTCCCCGGAACACGTGGACATCGTCGAGCTGTGCCGTGACGCCCCGCAGTCCGTCGCCGAGCTCTCCGCCGAACTCGATCTGCCCATCGGAGTCGTACGGGTTCTCGTCGGGGATCTCGTGGACGGGGAATTCGTCCATGTGAACCGGCCCGTACCACCGGCCGAGCTGGTGGACGAGAGTATTCTGCGCGACGTGATCAACGGCCTGCGGGCGCTGTGAGCGGCGCGGAAGCGGGGTAGTGACATGACAGGCTGGCAGTTCTGGGTCGACCGTGGCGGCACCTTCACGGACATCGTCGCGCGACGCCCGGACGGCCGTCTGCTGACACACAAGCTCCTGTCGGAGAACCCGGCGCGCTACTCCGACGCGGCCGTCGCGGGCGTACGCGAGCTGCTGGACGGTTCCCAGGACCCCATCGAGGCCGTCCGCATGGGCACGACGGTCGCGACGAACGCCCTCCTCGAGCGCAAGGGCGAGCGGACCCTGCTGGTCGTCACCCGTGGCTTCCGCGACGCCCTGCGCATCGCCTACCAGAACCGCCCGCACATCTTCGCCCGCCGCATCGAACTGCCCGAGCTGCTGTACGAGCGGGTCGCCGAGGTCGACGAACGCATCGCCGCCGACGGCACCGTCCTGCACACCCCCGACCTGGACGCCCTCGCCGGCCCCCTCCAGGAGGCGCACGACGACGGGATCCGCGCCGTCGCCGTGGTCTGCATGCACAGCCACCTCCACCCGGGCCACGAACAGGCTGTCGGAGAGCTCGCCGCGCGCATCGGTTTCCCGCAGATCTCGCTGTCCAGCGAGGTCAGCCCGCTGATGAAACTCGTCCCGCGCGGGGACACCGCTGTCGTCGACGCCTACCTCTCGCCCGTGCTGCGCCGCTACGTCCGGCACGTCGCCGACCAGCTCGAAGGCGTACGGCTGATGTTCATGCAGTCCAACGGCGGTCTTGCCGAAGCCGGCCAGTTCCGCGGCAAGGACGCCATCCTCTCCGGCCCCGCCGGCGGGATCGTAGGCATGGCGCGGATGTCGCAGCTCGCCGGTTTCGACCGTGTCATCGGCTTCGACATGGGCGGCACGTCCACCGATGTCTCGCATTTCGCCGGCGACTACGAACGTGTCTTCACCACACAGATCGCCGGCGTCCGGCTGCGCGCCCCCATGCTGGACATCCACACCGTCGCGGCCGGCGGTGGCTCGGTCCTCCACTTCGACGGGTCCCGCTACCGCGTAGGGCCGGACTCGGCCGGCGCGGATCCGGGGCCCGCGTGCTACCGCGGCGGTGGCCCGCTGGCCGTGACCGACGCCAACGTCATGCTCGGCCGGATCCAACCCGCCCACTTTCCCAAGGTGTTCGGCCCCGAGGGCGACCAGCCTCTCGACGACGCCCTCGTCCGTGAGCGGTTCAGCGCCCTCGCGCGCGAGATCCGCGAGCAGACCGGCGACGACCGGTCGCCCGAGCAGGTCGCCGAGGGCTTCCTCCAGATCGCCGTCGCCAACATCGCCAACGCCGTGAAGCGGATCTCCGTCCAGAAGGGCCATGACGTCACCCGCTACGCCCTGACCACGTTCGGTGGGGCGGGTGGCCAGCACGCGTGCATGGTCGCCGACTCGCTCGGCATCCGTACCGTCCTGGTGCCGCCCATGGCCGGCGTCCTTTCCGCGCTCGGCATCGGCCTCGCCGACACCACCGCCATGCGCGAACAGTCCGTCGAGGCCCCCCTGGAGGCGGCCTCGATGCCGGGCGTCCTCAAGACGGCGGAAGACCTCGAATCCGCCGCACGCAGCGAACTCCTCGACGAGGACGTCCCCGAGGACCGCATCAAGGTCACCCGGCGCACCCAACTCCGCTACGACGGCACCGACACCACCCTCACCGTCGAACTCACCGAACCCGACACGATGCGGCGGGCCTTCGAAGAACGTCATCGCGCCACGTACTCCTTCACCCTCGACCGCCCGATCGTCGTCGAAGCCCTCTCCGTCGAAGCCACCGGCATCACCGAACCCCCCGACCTCTCCGCTCTCGCCCCTTACGAAGCCACCCCTGAAGGCAGCCCGGCCACCCCGCGGTCGGTCCGCCTCCACTCCGGCGGCACCTGGCGCGACGTGCCCCTCCATCGCCGCGAGTCCCTCCCTCCCGGCGAAACGGTCACCGGCCCGGCGATCATCACCGAGGCCAGCTCGACGACCGTCGTCGACGACGGCTGGCAGGCCGCGACGACCGACGACGGGCATCTGGTCATGGAACGCGTCGCGATTACGGAGAGTTCCGATCTCGACACGAAAGCCGATCCGGTTCTCCTTGAGGTCTTCAACAACCTCTTCATGTCCATCGCCGAACAGATGGGCGCCCGCCTCGAGTCCACGGCCCAGTCCGTCAACATCAAGGAACGCCTGGACTTCTCCTGCGCCCTGTTCGACCCCGACGGAAACCTGGTGGCCAACGCCCCGCACATCCCCGTCCACCTGGGCTCGATGGGCACGAGCGTCAAGGAGGTCATCCGGCGCCGCGGCCCCCGGATGCGCCCCGGCGACACCTACGCCGTCAACGACCCGTACCACGGCGGCACCCACCTGCCCGACGTCACCGTGATCACCCCGGTCTTCGACACGGATCGCACGGCGAGCACGGAGAGTGAGCCGAGGATCCTCTTCTACGTCGCCTCACGCGGCCACCACGCCGAGATCGGCGGCATCGCCCCCGGCTCCATGCCCGCGAACAGCCGCACCATCGACGAGGAGGGAATCCTCTTCGACAACTGGCTGCTCGCCGAGAACGGCCGCTTCCGCGAGGACGAGACCCTCCGCCTGCTCACCGAGGCGCCCTACCCGTCCCGCAACCCGAAGACCAACCTCGCCGATCTGCGCGCCCAGATCGCCGCCAACCAGAAGGGCGTCGACGAAGTCGCCCGCATGATCGGGAACTTCGGCCTCGACGTGGTCCAGGCGTACATGAAGCATGTCCAGGACAACGCCGAGGAAGCGGTACGCCGCGTCGTCGACGCCCTGGACGACGGCGAGTACGCCTACGAGACCGACTCCGGCGCCGTCATCCGGGTACGCGTGCGCGTGGACCGCGCGAACCGCTCCGCCACCGTCGACTTCACCGGCACGTCCCCGCAGCTGGGCACCAACTTCAACGCACCCTTCTCGGTCGTCAACGCCGCGGTCCTGTACGTCTTCCGCACCCTGGTCGCCGACGACATCCCGCTCAACGACGGCTGTCTGCGTCCCCTCGACATCATCGTGCCGGCCGGCTCCATGCTCGCTCCGGAACCCCCGGCAGCGGTCGTCGCCGGCAACGTCGAGACCTCGCAGGCGATCACCGGAGCCCTGTACGCCGCACTGGGAGTCCAGGCCGAGGGTTCCGGCACCATGAACAACGTCACCTTCGGCAACGAACGCCATCAGTACTACGAGACCGTGGCGTCCGGATCCGGTGCGGGCGACGGCTTTCCCGGCGCACCCGTCGTCCAGACCCACATGACCAACTCACGCCTCACCGATCCCGAAGTGCTGGAGTGGCGACTGCCCGTACAGCTCGACGAGTTCGCCGTGCGGCGCGGCAGCGGCGGCGCCGGGCAGTGGCGCGGCGGGGACGGCGCCGTGCGCCGCATCCGGTTCCACGAGCCCATGACCGTCTCCACGCTGTCCCAGCACCGCCGGGTACCGCCGTACGGCATGGCGGGCGGCGAGCCCGGCGCGCCGGGCGCCAACCGCGTCGAACGCGCGGACGGCACGGTCACCGCACTGGGCGGAAGCGATTCGGCGGACGTCGGACCCGGCGACGTACTCGTCATCGAAACCCCCGGCGGCGGAGGCTATGGCCCACCGTCGCCCGACCCCCATCAAGCAGGAGAAGAGATCGATGATCTTCGGGCGTTCTGAGCGCGGGAAGCCTCCGGTCGAGCCCGTCACGCTCAAGATCCTGGTGGCCGGCGGCTTCGGCGTGGGCAAGACCACCCTCGTCGGCGCGGTCAGCGAGATCAGGCCGCTGCGCACCGAGGAACTGCTCACCGAGGCCGGACGCCCGGTCGACGACACGAGCGGCGTCGAAGGCAAGCGCACCACCACCGTGGCCATGGACTTCGGCCGTATCACCCTGCGCGAGGACCTGGTGCTGTACCTCTTCGGCACCCCCGGCCAGGAGCGGTTCTGGTTCATGTGGGACGAGTTGTCGGAGGGCGCGCTCGGCGCCGTCGTCCTTGCCGACACGCGCCGCCTCGAGGACTGCTTCGCGGCCGTCGACTACTTCGAACGGCGATCCATACCCTTCCTCGTCGGCGTCAACTGCTTCGAGGGAGCCGATCGTTACCCGGCGGAGGACATCCGGCAGGCCCTCGACCTCGACGAGGGCGTACCGCTGCTGCTGTGCGACGCCCGTGACCGGGAGTCCGTCAAGGAGACCCTCATCGGCGTCGTCCAGCACGCCATGGCGTATCAGGCGGACCGCCGGGAGACCGTGACCAGTTGAAGTCCGGGTACGGGCACGGCCCGTACCCCCGCCGACCGGGGTACGGGCCGTGGCTCACCGGCACGCGCGCGTGACGCACGCTCGCGTGGACCGTTCTCGGGCGTCAGCCGTGTGTTTCAGTTCTCGCCGTCCTCCTCCCAACCGAAGCTCTTCTCCACTGCCTTGTGCCAGTTGTGGAACTCGCGGTCCCGCACCTCGGCGGTCATGGCCGGCGTCCACTCGGCGTCCTTCGCCCAGTGCGCCTTGAGCTCGTCCAGGTCGTTCCACACGCCCGTGGCCAGCCCTGCCGCGTACGCGGCGCCCAGACAGGTCGTCTCGGAGACCTTCGGCCGGATCACCGGCACACCGAGCACATCCGCCTGGTGCTGCATGAGCAGGTTGTTCTTCGTCATGCCTCCGTCGACCTTCAGGTTCATGAGCTGGACGCCGGAGTCCTGGTGCATCGCGTCCACGACCTCACGCGTCTGCCAACTCGTCGCCTCCAGCACCGCCCGCGCGAGGTGCGCCTTGGTGACGTATCGCGTCAGGCCGGTGACGACGCCGCGCGCGTCGGAGCGCCAGTACGGCGCGAACAGGCCGGAGAAGGCGGGCACGATGTAAGCGCCGCCGTTGTCCTCGACGCTCGCCGCCAGCGGCTCGATCTCGTCGGCGGTACGGATGATGCCGAGCTGGTCACGGAACCACTGGACCAGCGCGCCCGTTATGGCTATAGCGCCCTCCAGGCAGTACACCGCTGCCTCACTGCCGATCTTGTAGCCCATCGTCGTCAGCAGCCCGCTCTTCGACGGCACCGGCCGGTTGCCCGTGTTGAGCAGCAGGAAGCTGCCCGTGCCGTAGGTGTTCTTCGCCGTGCCCACGTCGTAGCAGGCCTGCCCGAACACGGCCGCCTGCTGGTCGCCCAGGGCCGACGCCACCGGCACACCGGCCAGCTGTCCGACGGCGGTCCCGTACACCTCGGAGGAGGACTTGATCTCCGGCAACATGGCCTCGGGCACGTTCATGGCGGACAGGATCGAGGAGTCCCACTGGAGGGTCTCCAGGTTCATCAGCATGGTGCGCCCGGCGTTCGTCACATCGGTGACGTGGTGCCCGCCGTCCGTGCCGCCGGTGAGGTTCCAGATCAGCCAGGAGTCGATGGTGCCGAAGGCGATCTCGCCGTTCTCGGCGCGGGCCCTGAGACCGGGCACGTTGTCCAGCAGCCAGGCCGCCTTGGGGCCGGAGAAGTAGCTGGCCAGCGGCAGTCCGGTCTGCTCACGGAAACGATCCTGGCCGACCGAGCCGCCGAGCTGGTTGCACAGCGCCGCGGTACGGGTGTCCTGCCACACGATCGCGTTGTGCACGGGCTTGCCCGTCGCGCGGTCCCACAGGACCGTCGTCTCGCGCTGGTTGGTGATGCCGAGCGCGCTGAGCTGGTCGGCGCGCAGCCCGGCCTTCGCTATCGCCCCGGCGACCACCGCCTGCACCTTGGACCAGATCTCGGTGGCGTCGTGCTCCACCCAGCCGGGTTTGGGGAAGATCTGGCGGTGCTCGCGCTGGTCGACGGCGACGATCGCGCCGTCCTGGTTGAAGACGATGCAGCGGCTCGAGGTGGTGCCCTGGTCGATTGCGGCGACGAACTTGTCGGTCATGGCGTCCCCTTCGTCGGATCCTTCAGAACGCTGCGTTGAAGATGACCCCGGACAGCGCCCCGCCGATCAGCGGTCCCACCACCGGGATCCACGCGTAACCCCAGTCCGAGGTGCCTTTGTTGGGAATCGGGAGCAGGGCGTGGATGATGCGTGGGCCCAGGTCACGGGCCGGGTTGATGGCGTACCCGGTGGGACCGCCGAGCGACAGGCCGATGCCGACCACCAGGAACGAGACGATCAGGATCGCGGTGCCCGACACGCCGAGCCCCTTCGTCAGGCCGAACGCCAGGATCGGCAGCACCAGCGCGATGGTCGCGATGATCTCCGTGATGAGGTTCGCCACGGTGTTGCGGATCGCTGGCGCGGTGGAGAAGATCCCGAGGGTCGGCTGAGCGATCTCTTTGTCGGCGTTGGCCTGGAACTGCGCGAAGTAGACCAGCCAGCACAGCACGGCTCCGAGCATCGCGCCGACTATCTGGCCGGCGATGTAGATGTGGACCTTGTCCCAGTTCCCGGTGTCGATGGCGATCCCGATCGTCACGGCCGGGTTCAGCTGCCCACCGGACAGCGGAGCCGCGGTGTACGCCCCGGCCATCACGCCGAATCCCCAGCCGAAGGCGATGACGACCCAGCCCGCGTCCTTGGCCTTCGAATAGTTCAGTACGACCGCGGCGACCACTCCGGCCCCGAAGAGGATCAGGATCGCTGTGCCGATGACCTCACCGAGGAAGATGTCTCCGTTGCTCATGGCTGCTCCTAGGCCCTGGCCGGGACGATCGGCCCCGGTTTCTCCGTGCGCGGTGCGTTTCCCATGGCGACTTCAGCCGAAGGCAGGGAGGGTCCCGCGCCCCGCCCGGCGTCCGTGACGAGCGTGCCGTCGCAGCCGAATCGCCCGTGGGGGAGGGGCCTTCGTACAGGCGGAACCGTACGGCGCAGTGCGTGGATACGCCGAGAATGTACGGCGATGTCGACCGACACCGGGAAGTGTTCACCGGTGTCCAGGGGGCGTCAAGGTTGCCGACGCCAACGGTTCAGGGCGTGCCGACGGGTCACGGACCCACGCCGACCGTGCTCGCGGCACACCCGTTCTGGGATGGGACGAGCACCGAGGCCCTGCTGAGGCCGACGGGCGGGCCAGTTCCCGCTGGACCCGGCAGGGGTCGAAGTCATCTGCTGTGCTGAGGCCTGCGTCGCCTTTCGGTCACCGCTGACCTTCACGGGAAAGCGTCTCACCCTCTGCCCGGCTCCGCCACCGCGCACTCGGCCGGGGCCGCGGCCCCGGTCACCCCGCGAAGGATCTCGTGCCCGGGCAGCCCGGCGCGGCCCAGCACCCAGCTAGCCCCGCTCAGGGACTTCGCCGCCTTTTTGAGCGGCGCCAGACAGGAAGCGGCCTGCCGGTGGTCCGTCACGCTCCCCGGTTCGCACAGGACCGTGGCCAGGGATAACGTGACCTGAAGTCCACCCGCCGACCATGGTGCGTCCAGCATGGAGACGGCCAGCGGACTCAGCCTGTCCGGATCCGCGAGCACCAGGAAGTCGTCCCCGCCGATGTGGCCCACGCGGGTGGTGCCCGACGCCGCGTGCTGAAGCGCGCGCCCGACGGACCGGATCAGCTCGTCGCCCGCCGCGAACCCTGCCCCGTCGTTGACCTGTTTGAAATGGTCCACATCCAGCCAGCTCAGCGCGAACGTCCGCCCGTCCGCGATCCGCCGGTCCACCTCGCCGGTGATCGCGTCGGACCCTGGCAGCCGGGTCAGCGGGTTGAGCCCGGCTGCCTCCTCGACCCGGGTCTCGGCGAGGGCTCGGACGAGGTCCGCGAGCCGGACGACGCCCACGCACCGGCCGTACGCGTCGACCACGGCCACATCGTCCGAGGTACGGTCCCGGCCGCCGTCCGCGACCACGTCCAGCACCTCCCACGCGGTGGCGTCGACGCCGACCGTGCGCGGTGGGTCGCCGAGCTTGGCCGCGGGCCGGTCGGCGTACAGCGCGTGGCCGTAGCGCCCGGACATCGACAGCAGGAAGCGGGATCGGTGGACCGACCGCACCGGGATGCCGTACCCGTCCACCAGCAGCACCCCGGACACATCCGGCGACCCGGTCAGCAGCGCCCGCACCTGGCCGGCCGACGCGGTGGCGGGCAGCAGTGCCGCCGGCCGGACGAACTCCCGCACCGAGGGCCCCGAGCGCGGCGTCACCGCGAGTCCGGACGAGCGCGGCGGAACGTATACCTCCGCCGCCGGCAGCCGGGCCGGCGGAGCGAACAGCTCTCCCTGGGCCAGCTGCGCGCCCGACGACCGCACGGCCGCGCACTGGAGCTCCGTCTCCACGCCCTCGACGCACAGCAGTGCCCCGAGCTGCTCGCACAGCGTCCGCATCGCTCCTATCGCCGCCGGCCGGGCCAGCAGGGACGCGTCGAGCTTCACCAGCTCCGGTGCCATGTCCGTGAGCAGTCGCAGGGGGATGTCCCCGTCACCCACGCCGTCCGCGCTGATCCGGAACCCCTGCTCCCGCAGCCCGCCGACCGCCTCCAGAAGCGCCTGCTGCGGGACATGCGTGTACGGCGGACCGATGTCGATCGTCACCTCCCACGGCAGCCGCCCAGCCGCGCGCACGGCGTCGTGCAGCGGAGTGAGCCCGCCGAGGTCGGCGAGGGTGCCGGCGAACACATTGACGTACAGCGGGAACAGTGTTTCCTTGCGAGCCGCCGCACGGAACGCCAACACGGCGAGCTGGCCGTCGAGTTCGGGATTGCGGCGAGCCTCGGCCAGGACGTCGCCGGTCTCCGGGCGGGCGAGTATCTCCAGCCCCGCGACTCCACCGGTCGTCAGATTGACCACCGGTTGGAAGGCGAAGCGGAGAGTATCCGTCCAGGACTTCACGGGAGCATGATGGCTCCGCGGAAGCGCGCCCGAGCCCAGTTCATGAGACGTTCACGCAGCATTCCTGGCTGCTCACGCAGCGTAAATAAATGCTGATCGTCCTGGGTGGCGTGCGGGCCCCGGCACGTGCGTACGACCGCGCCGGGGGGCCCGCCGCAGGGGCGTGCCTCATCGCATCGCCACTACGGCCGACCCGTGCCCGAACAGCCCCTGGTTCGCCGCGATGCCCACGCGCGCTCCGTCGACCTGACGGTCACCCGCATCGCCTCTCAACTGCCAAGTGAGCTCGCACACCTGGGCGATGGCCTGGGCCGGGACCGCCTCGCCGAAGGAGGCGAGACCGCCGCTCACATTCACCGGTATTCGCCCTCCGAGCGCCGTCGTGCCCTCCCGTAGGAGCTTCGCGGCCTCTCCCCGGCCGCACAGCCCCAGATCCTCGTACCACTGCAACTCCAGCGCGGTGGACAGGTCGTAGGCCTCCGCGAACGAGAGGTCCTCGGGTCCGATGCCCGCCTCCTCGTAGGCGGCGCGTGCGATCGACTCCCGGAACGTCTCGGCCGCCGGTGGCACCGCCACCGCGGAGTCCGTCGCGATGTCCGGCAGATCCAGGACGGTGTTGGGGTAGCGCGGCGTCACGGTGGAAACCGCTCGAATCCGCACCGGGTTCGAGGCGCCGTGCCGACGCGCGAACTCCATACCGGCCAGTACGAGTGCCGCTCCTCCGTCCGACGTCGCGCAGATGTCGAGCAGCCGCAGCGGGTCGGCGACCACGGCGGAGGCGGCGACCTCCTCGGCGGTGACCGCCTTGCGGTAGCGCGCATTGCGATTCAGCGCCCCCAGGGCGGCGTTCTTCACCTTGACCTGTGCGAAGTCCTCCGGTGTGTCCCCGTGCACGGCCATCCGCCGACGCGCGTACAGACCGAAGTAGGTCGGATTCGTCGCACCCAGGACACGGAAGCGCAGCCAGTCCGGATCATCGGGCCGGTCGCCGCCCGCCGGCCGGAAGAAGCCCTTGGGAGCCGCGTCGGCACCCACCACGAGCACCACGTCCGCGAGGCCTGAAAGTATTTGCGCCCGCGCGGTGTTGATCGCCTGCGCCCCGGACGCGCACGCCGCGTACACGCTCGTGACCCGGGCGCCCTGCCAGCCGAGCGCCTTCGCGAACGTCGCCCCGGCCACATACCCCGGGTAGCCGCCGCGCACGGTGTCCGCGCCGACGATCGACCCGATCTCCCGCCACTCCAGACCGGCGTCGGCGAGTGCCGCGCGGGCCGCCACCGCGCCGTACTCGACAAAGCTGCGCCCCCACTTGCCCCACGGATGCATGCCCGCGCCGAGCACCGCCACGTCGTCCGTCATGCCGTCACCCCCGTCGGCCGCCACTGCCAGGTCGTCCAGATCGTCTCCGCGTCCTCATGGAGCACCCCGGGGACGACCTCCACCTCCATGCCCACCGTCAGATCGGCGACGGTGACCCCCGGAGCCGCCTGCCCCAGCACCACGAGACGCTCGGATTCCAGCTCCACAGCGATCAACGTGTACGGCTGCCACGGAAGTTCCGGATCAGTCACATAGGGTGACGGAGGCCGGTATCGGCTGTCCGTGCAGGACCAGACGCGCCCGCGTCGCGAGAGGGGCACCTCCTCCAGATCGCCGCCCGGGCAGCCCGGGTTCCGGCAGTGGGCGTCCTCGCGAGGAAAGAAGACCGAGGCGCAGGCAGCGCAGCGGGTGCCGACGAGCCGGAAGTCCTCCCCGTCACCGGCGAACCACCCGGCGATCACAGGTGTGCGCGTGCGTGGCATGATCCCTCCCCGAGAGTGACCTGACGGAACGTCAGAAGTGTGCCACGGGCGACCGGAACGCGGCAGGGCGCCGTGTTCGATCTTCAGGCTGGACATGACGCCCGCCCGCTTCCCCGCCCACCCCAACTCCTGATAGATGCAGGAGACATGACACGACTGTCGACCGCGGTACGGGGACTGATCACCACGCTGGCCACGCTGCTGGCCGTGACCGCGACCCCCGCCACCGCCCAGGCGAAGACCGAGCCCAAGGCGCCGAAGGACTTCGTGGCGCTGAGAAGCGTGGACCCCACCATCGTCCAGGAGATGCGGTACTTCACCCCGCACAACTTCGTGGGCGAGCGCATCGACGGCTACCGGCAGCCCCTGTGCATCCTCACCCGACCCGCCGCCGAAGCGCTCCACAAGGCTCAGCAGAGACTGCTGCGCCAGGGCTACACACTCAAGGTGTACGACTGCTACCGGCCACAGCGCGCCGTCGACCACTTCGTGCGCTGGGCCAAGGACCTCGACGACCAGGCCATGAAGAGCGAGTTCTATCCCGACGTCGACAAGACCCGACTCTTCCTGGACGGCTACATCGCGGAGAAATCCGGCCACAGCCGTGGCTCGACGGTGGACCTGACCGTCGTCCGGCTGCCGGCCAAGCCCACCAGGCCGTACGTACCAGGAGAGCCCCTGGTGCCCTGCTACGCGCCCCAGGGCGAGCGTTTCCCCGACAACTCCCTCGACATGGGCACCGGCTTCGACTGCTTCGACACCCTGTCGCACACCCTCGACCCGCGCATCCAGGGCAGCCGGCGCGCCAACCGGCTACTGCTCAAGGGCACCCTCGAAGCCCTCGGATTCGTGAACCTCGCCGAGGAGTGGTGGCACTACACCTACAAGCCGGAGGCCTATCCCGACACCTACTTCGACTTCCCCGTGTCCTCGAAAGCCCTGACGAGGAACTAGTGACCGGCCCCCGGAAGACGCCCTTCCACTGATCGGATACAGTCCGCCGCGTGTCCGAAACTCAAGCCTCCGTTCCCAACCCCGCAGCGGACTCCCACTGTTCCAGCTGCGGCGCGCCCTACGGAGAGGGCGTCTCCGGCTGGCCGCGCACCTGCCCGGTGTGCGGCGCCGTGGCCTACCGCAATCCACTGCCGGTAGCCGTCGCACTCCAGCCCGTGTACGACACCAAGGGCACCGCCCTGGTCGTCATCACCCGAACCGTCGCCCCCGCGCGCGGCGGCATCGCCCTGCCCGGCGGCTACATCGACGACCGCGAGGACTGGCGGCAGGCCGTCGTCCGCGAGCTCAAGGAAGAGACCGGCATCGACGCCGCCGGCCGCGACGTGCGCCTCGTCGACGCGATGAGCTCGCCGGACGGGCACCTGCTGCTGTTCGGCCTCCTCCCGGAGCGCCCCGCCGACCGCCTGCCGAACTCGGCAGCCACGGACGAGACCGAGGGCTGGCACCTCCTGCGCAGGGCGGAGGAGCTCGCCTTCCCGCTGCACACGCTGGCGGTACGGGCCTTCTTCGAGGGCCGTTACATCTGAGCCGGGCGTTCGCCGAGCCCGCGCACGCGCACCGGACGGGGCGTCGGGATCAGACCGGTCTCGTGCTCCAGCTCGACGACCACCTTGTGACCCTCCCAGCGGGTGACGTAGCGCTCGATCTCCGGCTCGTCCCAGCCGTCACCCGCGTCCGGCACGACCAGCCCGCCCCCGGTACGGCCCTGGGCGGGCGCCCACACCTCCAGTTCCAGCCCGCCGTCGTCCCCACGTACCGGGACGACGGCACCCGAGCGCACAAGCACCGGGATCCGTGACATGGGGGCGTCGAGAAGAACCTGCCCCGGCCCTTCGTACGCCTTCTCCGTCGCCGTGTCGTACCAACGCCCGCGCGGCAACTGCACCGCACGCCGGTCGGCACCCGGATCCAGCACCGGCGCCACCAGCAGACAGTCGCCCAGCAGAAACGCGTCCCCGCAGTCGCGCAATGCGCGGTCCTCAGGCGCCGACCACCACAGCGGACGCACATAAGGCGCCCCTGAGCGTCGCGCCACATGCGCCAGCGTCACGAAGTACGGCAGCAACCTCCGCCGCTCGACAAGCGCCACGCGCGCGTGCTCCAGAACCTCCGGACCGAACTCCCACGGCTCCCTGCGCCCCGCCCGCAGACTCGCATGCGTACGGAACAGCGGCAGATACGCGGCCATCTGGAACCACCGCAGATACAGCTCCGGCGAAGGACTCCCGTCGAACCCGCCGACGTCCGGCCCCGAGTACGGCACCCCGCACAGCCCGAGCTCCATCACCAGCGACAGCGACGCCCGCAGCCCGGGCCAGCCCGTGGCCACGTCACCGGACCAGGTGCCACCATAACGCTGCATGCCGGCCCATCCGGAGCGCGAGAAGACGAAGGGACGCTCCCCGGGCGCCAGTTCGCGCAGCCCCTCGTAGCCCGCCCTGGCCATGCACAGGCCGTAGACGTTGTGCGCCTCCCTATGGTCGCCGCCCCGCCCGTCCAGGGAGTGCCTGGCGGAGCGCGGCAGCGTCGACTCCCCGAACGCGGTGAACGAGGTCGGCTCGTTCATGTCGTGCCAGAAGCCCGAGAAACCCTGCGTCAGCCGCTCCTCGTACAGCCCACCCCACCACTCACGCACGCGCGCGTGCGTGAAGTCGGGATAGACCGACTCCCCGGGCCAGACCACGCCCCGCACGAGCTGCCCCGAGGCGTCCCGTACGAACACGTCCTCGGCCGTCCCGCTCTCGTACAAGGCGTTGCCCGGCGCGGCCTTGACCGCCGGGTCGACGATCGACACCAGGCGGATCCCGTCCCGCCGCAGGTCCTCCGCGAGCTGCGGCAGCTTGGGAAAGCCCTCATGGTCGACCGTGAACACCTGGTGCTCGTCGTAGTGGTCGATGTCCAGATGGACCGCGTCCAGCGGCAGGCCCCGCTCCTGGTAACCCGAAACGATCCGCCGTACCTCCTGCTCACCGCCGAACCCCCACCGCGCGTGATGGTGGCCCAGCGCCCACGCCGGCGGCAGCGCGGCCGCACCGGTCAGGGAGGCCCAGACGAGCAGCACGCGCGCGGGAGTGCCCACCATCACCCAGCAGCGCAGTGGACCGCCGTCCATTCGCAGCTCGCTGGTCCCCGCCCGATCATGGCCGGAACCGGCGCCTTCCTCGCCCTCCCGCAGCGTCACGGTGCCGTCCCACGAGGTGTCGTGAAACACCAGGTGCGTGGCCGCGTCGGCCACGACCAGCTGTACCGGCATGGTGATGTACAGCGGGTCGTCACCGGGACCGAACGGATGCCCGGGGTCGGTGTTCCACAGCCGGTACGTGCCGTCCTTGAGCCGGGGTCCCGACGCCCGCCCGCCGAGGCCGAAGAACCGCGCGTCCGCGGCCACCTCCGACCGCTGCATCCACCGGGCCTGCCCACCCGCGACGGGCTCCCACCAGCGCGGCGGCAGATCGCGCCGCAGCGTCACACCACCGGGCGTCTGCACCTCGACCGCCCCGTGCCGCGAGATGACGACCGTCACCCGCCCGGCCACGACCCGCCAGCCACCCTCCTTGTCGGGCTCCAGCACCGCCCGGGGATCCGGTTCCGGACACCGGCCGGCGAGCGCGTACGACGGCTCCGGAGCGGCCCCGTCCCAGCCCCAGAAGACGGCGCCGTTCACGGTCACCATGACACGCAGCTCGGACCGGCTGAACCGGATGACGCCACCGCCCGGACCGGGCCGCACCTCCTGCACAGGCCCGGGCACACGGGCCCGCTCGGCACCCCGGGGCGGCAGCCCCGCGGCGTCCGCACGCCTCCTGCGCCACGCCGCTCGCACGGTACGCAACCCCTGGGCCGCCCCCACAGAACCGACCACCTTCATCGAACGCACCAGGTCACGACCGTCCATGCTGCTCAGCCTGCCATTGACCGCCCCACACATGCGTGCCGTTCAACTGCCGTTCACCCGTGCTGGGAGCACATCTTCACGACACGGACTGTGTGGGGCGCACCCTGGTGCAGAAGTCGATCACATGGCATCGTCCGTGTCATCCGCGTCACGCGCACACCCCAGCCGTGCGCGGAAGACGCACACGACGCGCACAGTCCGGGAGCCGCCATGTCGATCGTGAACCCTCAGCCGCTCTGGCAGCCAGATCCGCAGCGCATCGCCCGAGCACAGGTCACCAAGTTCCAGGCGTGGGCCGCCGCGAACCACGGTGCCCCCTCCGAGGGTGGCTACGCGGCCCTGCACCGCTGGTCGGTCGACGAACTGGACACCTTCTGGAAAGCCGTCACCGAGTGGTTCGACGTACGGTTCTCCACCCCCTACGCGCGCGTGCTGGGCGATCGCTCCATGCCCGGCGCCCCATGGTTCCCCGGCGCGACCCTGAACTACGCCGAGCACGCCCTGCGCGCCGCCGCCACCCGCGCTGACGAACCCGCACTTCTCCACGTCGACGAATCCCACGAACCCCGCCCCGTGACCTGGGCCGAACTGCGCCGCCAGGTCGGTTCCCTCGCCGCCGAGCTGCGCGCCCTCGGTGTACGCCCCGGAGACCGGGTCAGCGGCTACCTCCCGAACATCCCGCAGGCCGTCGTAGCCCTCCTCGCCACGGCCGCCGTCGGCGGCGTCTGGACCTCCTGCGCCCCCGACTTCGGCGCCCGCAGCGTCCTCGACCGCTTCCAGCAGGTCGAACCCGTAGTGCTCTTCACGGTCGACGGCTACCGCTACGGCGGCAAGGAGCACGATCGCCGCGACACCGTCGCCGAACTGCGCCGCGAACTCCCCACCCTGCGAGCGGTGGTGCACATTCCGATCCTCGGCACCGAGGCCCCCGAGGGCGCCCTGGAGTGGTCGTCCATGACCGCCGCCGACGAGGAACCCGTCTTCGAGCAGGTGCCCTTCAAGCACCCCCTCTGGGTCCTGTACTCCTCCGGGACGACCGGCCTTCCCAAGGCCATCGTCCAGTCCCAGGGCGGCATCCTCGTCGAACACCTCAAACAACTCGGCCTGCACTGCGACCTGGGCCCCGAGGACCGCTTCTTCTGGTACACCTCGACCGGCTGGATGATGTGGAACTTCCTCGTCTCCGGCCTTCTCACCGGCACCACGATCGTCCTCTACGACGGCAGCCCGGGCTATCCCGACACCGGCGCACAGTGGCGAGTGGCCGAACGCACGGGGGCCACCCTCTACGGCACCTCGGCCGCGTACGTCATGGCCTGCCGCAAGGCAGACGTGCACCCCGCGCGCGACTTCGACCTCACCAAGGTGCAGTGCGTCGCCACGACCGGATCACCCCTGCCGCCCGACGGGTTCCGCTGGCTGCACGACGAGGTCCGCGACGACCTCTGGATCGCCTCCGTCAGCGGCGGAACGGACGTGTGCTCCTGCTTCGCGGGCGCCGTGCCCACCCTGCCCGTGTACATCGGCGAGCTCCAGGCCCCCGGCCTCGGCACCGATCTCCAGTCCTGGGACCCCAGTGGCAAACCCGTCCACGACGAGGTGGGCGAGCTAGTGGTCACCAACCCCATGCCGTCCATGCCCATCTACTTCTGGAACGACCCCGACGGCAGCCGCTACCACGACAGCTACTTCGACACCTACCCCGGCGTATGGCGCCACGGCGACTGGATCACCCTCACCTCACGCGGCTCCGTCGTCATCCACGGTCGCTCCGACTCGACCCTCAACCGCCAGGGCGTCCGCATGGGATCGGCCGACATCTACGAAGCCGTGGAGCGCCTCCCCGAGATCAAGGAATCCCTCGTCATCGGCATCGAACAGCCTGACGGCGGCTACTGGATGCCCCTCTTCGTACACCTCGCACCCGGCGCCGTACTCGACGAGGCCCTGCTGAACCGCATCAAACAGACCATCCGCGAACAGCTCTCCCCACGGCACGTCCCCGACGAGATCATCGAGGTCCCCGGCGTCCCGCACACCCTCACCGGCAAGCGCATCGAGGTCCCGGTCAAGCGCCTCCTCCAGGGCACCCCCCTGGACAAGGCGGTCAACCCCGGCTCCATCGACAACCTCGACCTCCTCCACTTCTACGAGGAACTCGCCCGCAAGCGCGCCTGACCTGCACGAATACATGCCGCCCAGATCCCTGTGGACCTCGCCCCGACGCCGTTGTCAGTGCCGCCGGTTACTGTGAGTGAGCATTGATCGACTGTGCACAAGGGGGAAACATGGCGCACACCGACCACCTGACGATGCGACGCGTCCTGCGCCGCGAGATCGCCGGCACGATCGGCCTGCTGACCGACGAACACGACTTCCGCGCCATGCGGCGCTACCGCAGCTTCACCTTCGACGACCACAAGATCTATCTGGAACAGGTGGAGGCCCTGCTCAGGACCAGGGCCTCCCAGGGCAGCCATACGACCATCGCCCTCTTCGACCCACAGGAGTACGCCGAGTACTGCGCGGAAGCAGGCCTCGACCCCGACGTCCAGTCGAGCCGCACCCGCTTCACAGCCGAACTCGCGACCACCGGACCCACCGTCCCCTACGACGGCCGGCCGCTGGCGGACATCGTCCCGACCCTGGTCGACGAGGCCGTACGACAGGCCACATGGGAGTACGCCGCCACACTCCTGGCACGCCTCGGCACCTGCGCCACCTGCGGCGAGGACATCGGTCGCGCGGCCTTCACCCGTGCCTCCGACCTCCTCGTTCGCGTCCTCGACACGGCCCAACCCGGGAGCCGACACCTCGTCTGCAGCGTCACGGGAACCCCAGAAACACTCGTCTCCGTCCTGCACGCCGACGACGACGCCCAGGGCGCCACACGCCTCGACGAGGCCGAAGCCTTGGAGTTCACGACCGTTCTCGCCCTCGGCCTGGCCACCCGAAGCCCCGGCGGACTCGTGATGCGGACCAGCGCGCAGGGGATCTCCGACCGGATCTACGGATGGCGTCTTCGCGGCGACGGGCTGGAACCCCTGACCGCGGGCGAGGTCTTCGACGCCTACTGCACCGACATCGAATCCGGAGACCTCATCTCCCCGGAATCAGGGGTCGACTACTGCGTCCCACCGGACCTCGGGGGCGACGCAGCGCACCCTGGACACCAGCACTGAACAAAGGAGAAGGGGCGCTCCACCCTCAGGTCGAGCGCCCCTCAACGACAGGCAGACAGCCGTCGGTGTCCGACTACTCGCCGGACAGCACCGCCTGAGCGGCATCGCGCGCTTCCTCGGCGCTGTCCGCAGCCCGGGCGGCCGCGGCGGCTCGCTCGCACTGCGCCAGCGTGTACTTCGCCAGCGTCGCCCGGACATAAGGAATCGACGCCGAGCCCATGGACAGGGAGGTGACACCCAGACCGGTCAGCACACACGCCAACAGCGGGTCGGAAGCGGCCTCGCCACACACGCCACAGCTCTTGCCCTCCGCCTTGGCCGCCTCCGCGGACAGCGCGACCAGGTCGAGGAGCGCGGGCTGCCACGGGTCCTGCAGGCGGGACACCGCACCCACCTGACGGTCCGCGGCGAAGGTGTACTGCGCGAGGTCGTTGGTGCCCAGGGAGAGGAACTCGACCTCCTGAAGGATCGAGCGTGCCCGCAGCGCGGCGGACGGAATCTCCACCATCGCACCGAACTTCGCCCGCAACCCGGCCTCACGGCACGCGTCGGCGAACGCCTTGGCATCGGTGCGGTCCGCCACCATCGGGGCCATGACCTCGAGGTAGACCGGCAACCCCTCCGCCGCCTTCGCGAGCGCCGTCAGCTGGGTGCGCAGCACCTCGGGGTGGTCCAGCAGCGTCCGCAGACCGCGCACACCCAGCGCCGGGTTGGGCTCATCGGCCGGCGTCAGGAAGTCCAGCGGCTTGTCCGCACCCGCGTCCAGGACACGTACGACGACCCGGCCCTCCGGGAAGGCCTCAAGAACCTGACGATAGGCCTCGACCTGCTTCTCCTCCGACGGCGCCTTCTTGCTGTCGTCGAGGAACAGGAACTCGGTACGGAACAGACCGACACCCTCAGCGCCCGCCTCGACGGCGGCCGGAACGTCCGCCGGCCCGCCGACGTTGGCCAGCAGCGGCACCTTGTGGCCGTCAGCGGTGGCACCCGGCCCGGTCGATGCCGCGAGAGCGGCCTTGCGCTGGGCGGCAGCGGCCTCCAGCTCGGCCTTCTTCTCGTCGCTCGGGTTCACGAAGATGTCGCCGGTGCTTCCGTCGACCGCGATGACCGTGCCCTCGGCGAGCTCACCGGCACCCGGAAGCGCGACCACGGCCGGCACACCGAGCGCCCTCGCCAGAATCGCGCTGTGGCTGGTCGGCCCACCCTCTTCGGTGACGAAGCCGAGCACGAGGGTCGGGTCCAGCAGCGCCGTGTCGGCCGGAGCGAGGTCGCGAGCCACCAGGACATAGGGCTCGTCGCTGTCCGGGACACCCGGCATCGGGACCCCCAGCAGCCGGGCGACGATACGATTCCGCACATCATCAAGGTCGGCCACGCGACCGGCGAGATACTCACCGGCGCCGGCCAGCAGCTCGCGATAAGCGGCGAAGGCGTCGTACACGGCCCGCTCGGCCGTGCTGCCCACGGCGATACGCCGGTCCACGTCCGACATCAACTCGGGGTCCTGGGCCATCATGGCCTGCGCCTCGAGCACGGCCTGGGCTTCGCCTCCCGCCAGGTTGCCACGCGCCATCAGGTCGGCTGCCACAGCCTCCACGGCCTTGCGGGCGCGCCCCTGTTCACGCTCCGCGTCCTCGGCCGGAATCTGCTTGGCAGGCGGTTCGAGCACCGCCGTTCCCATGTGCCGAACCTCGCCGATGGCCACACCGTGGCTCACGCCGACGCCTCGCAGCGTTGTCTCCATCTCACCCGTCTCCGATAGTGCGGCGGGTCCCGCCGCCGCGGTGGTTGTCGTCCCTACATGCCGTCCAGTGACGGCACCCGAGTCACTTCCAGATGAAGAGGCTGTCGCCGGCCTTCACATCGCCATCGTCCCGCAGTTCGGAGAGAGCCTCAGCGGTGGCCTCGAGGGCGATGATCGGGCACACCGGAGACTTGCCGGCCGCCTCGACCGCCGAGGGGTTCCAGCGCACGATGCTCTGGCCACGCGTCACGGTGTCGCCTTTGTTCACGAGCAGCTCGAAGCCCTCGCCGTTGAGCTGCACGGTGTCGATACCCAGGTGAGTGAGCACACCGTGGCCCTGCTCGTCGACGACGACAAAGGCATGCGGGTGGAGAGAGACGATGACTCCGTCCACAGGCGACACGGCCTCGGAGGGCTCACGCACGGGGTCGATAGCGGTGCCCGGGCCGACCATGGCCCCGGAGAAGACGGGATCCGGTACGGACGCCAGTCCGACGGCGCGTCCTGCCAGTGGGGACGTGACGGTGGTCATGGGAAGCCTCCCAGGGGTGGAGATCGTTATGGGCCGTCGCTGCCTGTGCCGGACGGCACACTGTTCAGCAGGGTATGTCACATGAAGTGCCGGTTCCGCGTGAGCACTTCGGAGTGGTCTAGACCATACCGCAAATCGATTTGCACCCGCTCCGCGGCCGCGTGTACAGTCGTACTCCTGCTTGGGGCTGAGTGACGCGACTAGGCGTCCTTGCCCAGCAGCACCCAACTTGTCAGATCCTATCTCGGGGTCATCTCTTGCATGCCTGCAGGACGGTGGTCAGAGGGCCGGAAAAACACTGATAGAGTCGGAAACGCAAGACCGAAGGGAAGCGCCCGGAGGAAAGCCCGAGAGGGTGAGTACGAAGGAAGCGTCCGTTCCTTGAGAACTCAA
>NZ_JBVKCZ010000008.1:0-57531 GCF_055634335.1 Streptomyces sp. NPDC111802
GGCGGCATCGATCTGCCCGACATCGTCTATCTGGAGCACATCAAGAGCGCGGCCTTCCTTGAGGACCGCGACGAGACCGAGGAGTACCGGCTCGCCCTGGACCGTCTGGGCGACGAGGCCCTCAACCCGCGCGAGTCGGTTCAGCGGCTGCGCGAGACGATGGAGCGGTACTCCCCGCAGTCGTAAGGAACGGCGATGCCGTGCCGGACACCGTGGTGAGTTCTGCTACGGCAGCCGGCCCACGCCGCCGAACTCGATCCACTCCTGGGTGAGCTGGCGCGGTGCCACCTCGGTGTCGGGGCGCCAGGTGGAGACCTCCACCAGGCCGGGTTCCAGGATCTCCAGACCGTCGAAGTACTCCGCGACGTCCTTCTCCTGACGCACCCGGCCCCAGTGTCCCTGGGTCGCCTGGTCCATGAAGTCGGTGACGAACTCGCGGACCTTGGGGTCCTCGCTGACCAGCTGGCACATCACCATGAAGCTGCCGGGCGCGAGGCGCTCGCGCACCCGGCGGGCCACGGCGAGCGGGCCGTCCGTGTCGCTGTCGGGGATGCAGTGGAACACCGAGTTGAACAGCACCGCCACCGGCTGCGAGAAGTCGATCAGGCGCTTGGTGTCGGCGTGGGAGAAGATGGCGTCGGTCTCGCGCATGTCGGCGTGGATGACGGCGGTGTTGTCGTTCTGGTCCAGCAGGGCACGGCCGTGGACCAGGACCATGGGGTCGTTGTCGACGTACACCACGCGCGAGGACGGGTCGATGCGCTGTGCGACCTGGTGGACGTTGTCCTGGGTCGGCAGACCGGAGCCGTGGTCGAGGAACTGGCGGATGCCATAGTCGCCGGCCAGCGTCCCGACGACCCGCTGGAGGAAGCGCCGGTTGTTCAGCGCGAGGGCGCGGGTGCTGGGGACGACCTTGTCCAGCTCCTCACAGGCGGCTCGGTCCGAGGCGTAGTTGTCCTTGCCTCCGAGGTAGTGGTCGTACATGCGCGCGGCCGTGGGGACCGTGGCATCGATCGACGTGGACAGCTGCTTTCCAGGCTCCATGGCTTCCCCCAGGGGCAGGACGGCCGAGGAGATCACCTCGCCGGCAACACATCCTAGAGAGACCGCAGTTGGTGGGCCAGCCGATCGGTCAACCACCACACGAAAGACACCCCTGACGAAGGGCCCGGGGAGACGGCACGGGCCGGCTGTCCGAGACCGCGATCATCAATGTGTCGTCAATTGTTCGTAGATGTCTACGAGGTGACTGCCACGTGTTCGGGTTCGGTGTATACGACAGGCCATTTCGAACTAGGGTTCTCGACCGGAAGCCACATTCGACGGGGGTACGCAGGTGGCCGATACGGCGCGCTCGCACGACGACACCGCGCACGACGGGGGCAGGACCGGCCGGTTCACCGGCATGGGTCCCTTCATGCTCGTCTGGAGCGGGCAGGCGATATCCCTGGTCGGCAATTCCGTCCTGAGGTTCGCCTTCGTCTTCGAGACCTGGTCGGCCACCGGCCGGGCCACCGCGCTGACCACGCTCTCGCTGTGCGCCCTGCTCCCCCAGGTGCTGCTGAGCCCGCTCGCCGGAGCCTTCGTCGACCGCGTCAACCGGCGTACCGCGCTACAGCTCGCGGACGGTGGCGGGCTGCTGGTCGTGGCGCTGCTCGGCGTCCTGCACTTCACCGGTGGACTGCACACCTGGGAGGTCTACGGGGCGGTGATGCTGCTCGGCTGCGCCGCCGCCTTCCAGTTCCCGGCCCTGGGGGCCGCCGTTCCGCTGCTGGTGGACAAGCGCCAACTGCAACGCGCGAACAGCCTGTTGGCGAGCGCCAAGAGCACGGCGGACGTCGGCGGTCCGGCGCTGGGCGGCCTGCTGGTGGCGTTCTCCGGGCTCGGCTTCATCATCGTCGCCGACCTGGTGAGCTTCGCCGTCGCGCTGGCCGCGATCCGGTTCGTACGGCTGCGAGGGGACACCGGTCCCGGGCCGAAGCCGGCCGGCGCCCCGCGCAAGAGGCTCGTCACCGAGGCCGTCGAGGGGATGCGCTTCCTCTTCCGCCATCCGAGCCTGCGCGATCTGATGCTGGCCTTCTGCCTGGTCAACCTGGTCATGGTGTTCGGCTTCGCCGCCGTACAGCCCATGGTCCTGGCCCGGTCCGGCGGCGAGACCTCGGCGCTGGCGAGCGTCAACACCGCGATCGGGGTCGGCGGGGTGGCCGGCGGACTGCTGATGGCGGCCTGGAGCGGGCCGCGGAACCGGGCCCGGGGCATGCTGCTCGGGATCATCGGGATGTGTCTGTCCGCCCAGGTGGCGATGGCGTTGGCGGGCGGCGTGGTCGGCTGGTGCGCGGCCATTCTCGTGGGCGCCGCGCTGATGCCGATGATCAACGGCGTGATGCAGGCGATCGTGCAGACCAAGGTGGACCAGGAGTGGCACGGGCGGGTCTTCGGCGCGGTGATGTTCCTGTCGCAGATCTCCGTTCCGCTGGCCACGGCCGTGTCCGGCCCGCTCGCCGACCATGTCTTCGAACCGCGGGCCGCGGACGGCACCGGCGTCTTCGTCGTGCTCGGGCCGCTGGTGGGGGACGGACCGGGCAGCGGTATGGCGGCCATGCTGCTCATCGCGGGTCTGTGCGGCATCACGGTCGCGGTGCTGTGCATGTCCCGGCGCACCGTACGGGACATCGACTCGCTGCTGCCGGACGCGGCGGCCGATTCGGCGGACTCCACCGATTCCGAGGAAGACTCCGGGCGCCCCGGCGATCCCGAAACCCCGGAGAACCGCGACAAACCCGGGAATCGCGACAACCCCGAGAACCCCGAGACCAAAACGCTCGTGGAGGGCTGACCATGACCACCAATCCGTTCGAGGACGAGAACAGTACCTACCTCGTTCTCACCAACGCCCAGGGGCAGTTCTCGCTCTGGCCCGATGGGATCACCGTGCCGGACGGGTGGGACGTGGCGCTGACCGCGAGCAGCCGCGCCGACTGCCTCGCCTACGTCGAGGATCGTTGGACGGACATATGTCCCACCCGCTCGGCCGCAGATGCCTGAGAAGGGGGCAACGGGGGCGTTGCACGGGGTGCATGAACTCTTCGAGGAACAGGCTCGGCGGACTCCGGCGGCGACCGCGCTGGTGTCCGGCGACGAACGGCTGAGCTACGGCGAACTCGACGCCCGCGCCGCCCGGTTGGCCGCACTGCTCCGGCGGCACGGTGTGCGTCCGGGGGCCCTGGTGGGCGTCCACCTGGAGCGGTCCGCCGAGATGGCGGTGGCACTGCTGGGTACGCTCAAGGCCGGCGCCGGCTATGTGGTGCTCGACCCGGACTTCCCGGCGGAACGGCTGCGCGGGATGGCCGCCGACGCCGGGATCGCAGTGGTGGTGTCCCGGCGCGGAAGCCGCCAACCGATGGACGCCGCCCAGCAGATCGCCGTCGAGGACGCCGAGGGGGTACGGCCCCTGGAGCCCGGCCAGGTCGCGATACGGCCGCACGACCCCGCCTGCGTGATGTTCACCTCCGGCTCGACCGGCCGCCCGAAGGGCATCGTCGCCTCCCACGCGGCGATCACCGGGACGCTGACCGGGCAGGACTTCGCCTCCTTCGGGGCCGGCGCTGTGTGGCTGCAGTGCTCCCCGGTGTCCTGGGACGCGTTCGCGATGGAGCTGTGGGGCCCGCTGCTGAACGGCGGCCTGTGCGTACTGCACCCGGGGCAGCGCCCCGACCCGGTGGTGATCGCCGGCCTGGTCGAACGCCATGCCGTCACCTCCGTCTATCTCTCCGCGTCCCTGTTCCACGTGGTCGTCGACGAGTACCCGCGAGCCCTCGCCGGCGTACGCGAACTGATCGTCGGCGGGGAGCCCATGTCGCCCGCGCACGCGTCCCGCGCCTTGGAGCGTCACCCCGGGCTGAGGCTGAGCAACGGCTACGGCCCGGTCGAGGGCATGGTCTTCCTGACCGTCCATCCGGTCACCGCCGAGGAGGTGCGGGACGGCGGGCCGGTGCCGATCGGCCGCCCGCTGGCCGGCAAACAGCTCCGGGTGCTCGACGCGCGGCTGCGGCCCGTCGCGGACGGCGAGACGGGTGAGCTGTACGCCACCGGGGCAGGTGTCGCGCTCGGCTACTGCGGCAGCCCCGAGCTGACCGCCGAGCGGTTCGTCGCCGACCCGTACGGGCCCGCCGGTGGCCGGATGTACCGCACCGGGGACCAGGTGCGACGCCGGGCCGACGGCGTGCTGGAGTATCTGGGGCGGGCCGACTCCCAGGTGAAGATCCGCGGGTTCCGGGTGGAGCCCGGCGAGGTGGAGACGGTCCTGGCGCGACACCCGGACGTCCTCCGGGTCGCCGTGGTCGCGCGGCCCGACGGCACAGGTGACAAGCGGCTCATCGCCTACGTCGTCCCCCGCGGGGAACATCAACTCTCCGAAGGTGACGTACGCGAGTACGCGGCGCGTGTGCTGGCCGACTACCTGGTCCCGGCCGCCTTCGTGCTCCTGGACGCCCTGCCCCTGACCGCCAACGGCAAGCTGGACCGTGCCGCCCTGCCGGAGCCCGGTCCGATCACCGGCTCGCTCGCGTCGGAGGCCGCACGACAGCCGTCAGGCGCGGTCGAGGCGGCGCTGTGCGGGCTGTTCTCCGAGGTGCTGGGGGTGGCGTCGGTCGGTCCCGAGGACGACTTCTTCGCGCTCGGCGGCAACTCGCTGATGGTGGCGCGGCTGCTGGGACGGATCCAGCTGACGCTCGGCGCGCAGGTCGGCGTACGGACGCTGTTCGAGTGCCGGACGCCGGCGGCGCTGGCGCCGCACGTGGACAAGGCCGAGCAGGGCGAACCGGCCAAGGCGGTTGCCCCCCTGTCGGACACGGCCGCGCTGCCCCTGTCGTACGCCCAGCGTCGCCTCTGGTTCCTCGACCGGGTCGACGCGGGGACCGCCTACACCCTGCCGGTGCTAGTGCGGCTGCGCGGCGACATCGATGCCGAGGCGCTGCGGGCGGCCCTCGGGGACGTGGCCGTCCGGCAGACAGCGCTGCGAACCGTGTTCGAGGCGAGGGACGGCGAGCCGGGACAGCGGGTGCTGGAGGGCGCCGCGGCGCTGCCTCGACTGCGGCAGGTCGACGTCGGGTCGGGTGAGTTGACCAAGGCGGTCACCGAAGCCGCCCGGCACCGCTTCGACCTCTCCGTCGAACTCCCGCTGCACGCCGTGCTCTTCAGTGTCGTCGACCGGCCCGGCGAGCACGCTCTCCTGCTCGTGCTGCATCACATCGCGGGCGACGGCTGGTCGCTGCCCCCGCTGTTCCGGGACCTCTCGCGCGCGTACGCCGCCCGGACCTCCGGCGCCGAACCGCAGCTGCCCCCTCTGCCCGTGCCGTACGCCGACTTCGCGCGCCGTCAGCGGCGGCGGCTCGGCTCGGCGGACGCACCGGGGTCCCTCGTCGCGAACCAACTCGCCTTCTGGCGCAAGGAGTTGGCCGAGCTCCCGGCCGGCGGGCCGCTGCTCCCGCGCCGTCCCGGACGGCCCGCCGTGCCGGGCCGGGACGCCGCCACCGTCGTACGGCGGCTGGACGCGGCGGCGCACGGGCGGATCGTCGATGTCGCGCGGGCGGAGGGCGCGACGCTGTTCATGGCGCTGCACGCCGCCCTGGCGACGGCCCTTCGTCGTGCGGGGGCCGGCGAGGATCTCGCGGTGGGGTCGCCGGTCGCCGGGCGGGGGCACGACGGCTCGGTGGACGATGTCGTCGGGTTCTTCGTCAACATGCTGGTGCTGCGCACCGACGCCTCCGGCGACCCCACGGCCCGGCATCTGCTCGCCCGGGTCCGGGAGGCGGCGCTGAACGCCTTCGCCCATCAGGACGTGCCGTTCGAGGAGGTCGTGGACGCGCTCAACCCGGTGCGGCAACCCGGGCGGCAGCCGTTCACCGAGGTGGTGCTGGCGTTGCAGAACAACGTCCGCGCCGAGGTGGATCTGCCCGGCGCCGAGGCCGGTGTGGAGCCGTTGCGCACCGGCACCGCGCGGTTCGAGCTGCTGGTGGACGTGACGGACGACCACGACGCGTCGGGCGCGCCGGACGGTATGACGCTGGTCTTCGAGTACCGGACCTCCTGTCTGGCGCCGGAGTTCGTCGAGTGGCTGGCGGACGCGGTCGTCGAGGCGCTGCGCGCGGCCGCCGCCGAGCCGGACGTACCGCTGTCCCGGCTCCCGCTGCCCGAACCTCCCCGGCGTGCGGACGCCGCCCGGGACGCGGTGCTCGCCCCGGCCCGCACGGCCGGCACCCCGGCGGACTCCACCCTGCACCGGGAGATCACCGCGGTCTGGTCCGATGTCCTCGGCGTGGAGCACATCGGCCCCGAAGACGACTTCTTCCGGCTGGGCGGCAACTCCCTGCGCGCGGTACGGGTCGCGGCCCGCCTCACCGGCGCCGGGCGCACGGTGACCGCCGCCCAGCTGTTCACCTCGCCCACCGTCGCCGCCCTGGCCGCCGAGCTGGAGCGGTCGCCGGCCGAGGCACCCGCGGCACCGGCGCCCATCCCGCGCCGGCCACGCGTTCCCCGGCAGCCCGGCCGCGACGGCCGTACCGGCTCCGCCCCCTCCGGCCCCTCCACTCCCTCCACCCCGAAGCAGGTGCCATGGACCTGAGCGTGATGTTCTTCGGCGCCGACACGCCCGTCGGCTCCCCGGCCGGCGGCCCGCCGCGGCACAGCGAGGCCTACGACGACATCCTCACCGTCGCCCGTACCGCGGACCGGCTCGGCTTCCACGCGATCTGGACGCCGGAGCGGCACTTCCAGCAGGTGGGGCAGGTGTTCCCCAGCCCTCCGGTGCTCAGCGCGGCGCTCGCGGTGGCCACCGAGCGGATCAACATCCGGGCGGGCAGCGTGATCCTGCCGCTGCACCACCCGCTGCGGATCGCGGAGGACTGGGCGGTCGTCGACAACCTCTCGCACGGCCGGATCGGGCTGTCGGCGGCGACGGGCTGGCACTCCGCCGACTTCGTGCTCGCGCCCGGCAACTACGAGGGCCGCCGTGAGCGGACCCTGCGGGACATCCCGCTGCTGCGGCGGCTGTGGGCGGGCGAGGCGGCCGAGTTCACCGACGGCACCGGCGCCTCGGTCGCCGTGCAGCCGCAGCCCCGGCCCGTGCAGGAGACCCTGCCCCTGTGGCTGACCAGCTCGGGCAACCCGGCGACCTGGGAGGCGGCCGGACGGCTGCGCACCGGGGTGCTCGGGGCGACCGTCGGGCAGAGCCGGGAGGAGCTGGCGGAGAAGATCGCCCGGTACCGGGCCGCCTGCGCCGCCGCCCCCGACCAGGGCGGCACCGACGCGCACGGCCGGGTGACGCTCATGGCGCACACCTTCGTCGGCGCGGACGAAGAGGAGGCGCGGCGGCTGACCGCCGTACCGCTGAAGCGGTATCTGCGGTCGTACGTCCGGCAGACCACGGCCAACCGTACGGCCGACCGGGCGACGGCGGAACTGACCGACGAACAGACCGCGATGCTCGCCGAGTTCGCCTTCCACCGCTATCTGACCTGGGGCAGTCTGCTCGGCTCCGCCGCGACCTGCCGGAAGATGCTCGCCGATCTGCGCGAGCTGGGCTGTGACGAGGTCGCCTGCTTCGTGGACTTCGGCCTCGGCCGTGACGAGGTGCTGGCCGGGCTGCACCGGCTGGCGGAACTGCGGGAGGACGTGGCATGACGGGAGGGCGTGGCATGACCGCCCCGTCGGGCGCATCGATGGCGGACCGCTTCAGCGCGCTCAGCGGTGAGCAGCGCGTCCGGCTCATGCGGCGGCTCGTGGAGTCCGGGCAGGCGGGGCTGGTCCCGGCGGTCGTACCGCCGCGCGACGGGGACGGGCCGGTGCGGCTCAGTCCGGCTCAGCAGGACCTGTGGGTGTACGAGTCGCTGTATCCCGGCACTCCGGCCCTGAACCTGTGCTGTGCCTACCATTTCGAGGAGCCGGTCGACGCGCGCCTGCTGGAGACCGCGCTGACGCTGGTCCGCAAGGACCACGACATCCTGCGGGCCCGCATCGGCGGCGAACCGGGCGCGCTGAGCGTCACCTTCCCGCCCGAGGAACGCTTCCGGCTGGAGCGGGAGGACCTGCGGGGCACCGGCACCACCATCGCCGAGGCCTTCGAGACCTTCCGGCGCCGTCCCTTCGACCTGGCCGGCGAGCCGCTGATGCGGGCCCGGTTCGTCACGGTCGACGACCGGCGGACCACGCTGATGCTGAGCCTGCACCACGTCATCGCCGACTGGTGGTCCTTCGACGTGCTCCAGGCCGAGTTCGCCGAGGCCCACCGCGCGCTGCGCGCCGGTACGGAACCGAAGTCGGCCCGGCCGCGCATCCAGTACGCCGACTTCGCGTCCTGGCAGGGCGAGCTGGAGGAGGCCGGTGTCTTCGAGGCGCGGCTGGACTTCTGGCGCCGCTACCTCGCCGAGCCGCCGGGGGCGCTCACCGTGCCGGGCGGCGGAACGGACCTCGCGGAGGGCATCGCACAGGTGCCGTTCAAGGTCGACGCCCCGACCGCCCGGGCCGTACGGGCCCTGGCCCGGGAACGCGGCGCCTCGGTGTACGTCGTCCTGATGGCGGCCTTCGCGGTTCTGGCGCACCGCCTCACGGGCGCCGACGACCTGGTGCTCGGCACCCCGACGGCCAACCGGGCGGCCAAGGGCCTGGAGCGGGTCATCGGGTACGTCATGAACGCCGTCCCGACCCGCTGGCGGATCCGGCCCGGGGACTCTTTCGCCGATGTGCTGGCCCGGTTCGCGGGCGACTTCCCCGAGCTGATGGCCAACGCCGACGTGCCGGTCGGCCGGATCGTCTCGGCGGTCGCGCCCGACCGCAGCGCCGGGCGCTCCCCGCTGTTCCAGTGGGTGTTCATGCACCTCACCCAGCAGCGCAGCGTGGCCGCCCTGCGGGAGTTCAGCGAGCCGGAGCGGATCCACACGGGCGGTGAGCACGACCTCGTGGGCATCGTCCGGGACGCCGACGACGACACGATGGACGGCAGTTTCGAGATCCGTACGGCCCTCTTCGACGCCGACGCCGTACGCCACTGGACGGACGCCTACCTGGAGCTGCTGCGCCGTTTCACCGCCGACCCGGAGGTGCCGCTCGCCGAGGCCGGCCTGGTGCCGGAGGCCCACCGGCGCCGGCTCGCGGAACTCGGCTCCGGCGGGCCCGCTCCCGAGCCGCTGTCGCTCCCCGACCTGGTGGCCCGTCAGGCGGCCCGCACCCCCGACGCACCGGCGCTGGAGGCCGAGGGCCTGCGGCTGACGTACGCCGAACTGACCGACCGCGTGAACCGGCTGGCCGCGTACCTGACCCGGCACGGCGCCGGTCCCGGCCGTGTCGTCGCCCTCGCGCTGGGCCGTACGGCGGCCACGGTCCCGGCGCTGCTGGCGATCCAGCGCACGGGCGCGGCCCATCTGCCGATCGACCCCGACCACCCGCCGGAGCGGATCCGGCTCGCCCTGGAGGACGCGACGCCGGTCCTGGTGGTGACCGGCGAACCCGGGGCGCTCCCGGAGACGGGCATCCCCACGCTCGTGCTCGACGAGCGGGCATACGACGAACAGCCGCTCGCCGGGGACGAGTTGGACCCGTCGACGCCCGCCTACGTCATCCACACCTCGGGCTCCACCGGCCGCCCCAAGGGCGTCGTCGTCCCGCACACCGGCCTGACCGCCCTCGCGCGGGGCCTCGTCGACGCGCTCGCGCTGGACGGGGACAGCAGGGTGCTGCAGCTGGGCTCGCCCGCCTTCGACATCTCCGTGGGCGAGATGTGCATGGCGTTCGGCTCGGGCGGCACCCTGGTCGTCCCGCCCGACGGCCCGACGGCCGGGCGGGAGCTGGCGGACGTGCTGACCACCCGGCGGATCAGCTGCGCGCTGCTGCCGCCTTCGGTGCTGGCGACCGTGCCGGCCGGGGAGTACCCCGAGCTGCGGTCCCTGGCCGTGGGTGCGGAGGCGTGCCCGCCGGATCTGGTGGCCCGCTGGGCCGGCGCCGGGCGCCGGTTCCACAACGCCTACGGGCCCACCGAGTACACCGTCGCCGCCACCGTCGCCGGCCCGCTGGCCGCCGATGGCACGGCCCCGCCCATCGGCGCCCCGCTCCCGGGCACCCGCGCATACGTCCTCGACGAGCGGCTGCGGCCGGTGCCGCCGGGGGTGTGCGGGGAGCTGTATCTGGCGGGGCCGGGAGTGGCGTACGGCTATCTGGGCCGGCCGGGGGCGACCGCCGGGCGGTTCGTCGCGGACCCGTACGGGGCGCCCGGCGAGCGCATGTACCGCACCGGGGACCTCGCCCGGCGCCGGGACGACGGGCAGTTGGAGCACCTGGGCCGGAGCGACGACCAGGTGAAGATCCGGGGCCATCGCATCGAGCCGGGCGAGATCGCGGCCGTGCTCACCGGGCACCCTTCGGTGCGGCAGGCGGTGGCCGTCGTACGGGAGGACCGGCCGGGCAGGCCACGGCTCGTCGCGTACGTCGTCGGCGGCGCGGGCTCGGAGCCCGTGCCGGACGCGCTGCTGGCGTACGTCGCCGGTCGGCTGCCCGCCGCCATGGTGCCGGCCGACGTGGTGGTGCTGGCGGAGCTGCCGCTCACGCCCAACGGCAAGCTGGACCGGGCGGCACTGCCCGCGCCGGACAGCGGGGCCGGCGTCGACGGGCGGGCGCCCGAGGGGGCACGTGAAGTCACCCTGTGCGCCCTGTTCGAGGAGGTGCTGGGTGTCGAACGGGTCGGCGCCGACGCCGACTTCTTCCGGCTGGGCGGCGACAGCATCATGGCGATCCAGCTGGCGGGGCGGGCATCGGGGGCGGGGCTCGGCATCACACCGCGTGACGTCTTCACGGCCCGTACTCCTGCCGCGCTCGCGCTGACCGCGCGGGAGGTGACGGACGTCGCCCTCGGGGAGGACTCCGGCACGGGGCGTTTCCCGCTCACGCCGGTCATGCACTGGTGGCGCGAACAGGGCGGGGACGCGGCGGCGTTCACACAGTCGATGGTGTTTCCGGTGCCGTCGGGCGTGGAGCCGAAGCGCGTCGAGGCGGCCGTGCGGGGGCTGGTCGGGCGGCACGGCGTGCTGCGGATGCGGCTGGTGGACGGGGAGCTGGAGATTCCCGAGGCCGTCCCGGACGTGGTCGTGGAGCGCGTCGGGGTGGCCGTCGGCGCCGATCCGCGGGAGGCGGCCGATGAGTTGGCGGCTTCGGCGCGGCTCGATCCGGAGAAGGGGGAGATGCTGCGGGCGACCTGGCTCGATCCGGGCCCCGAGCGGCCGGGGCTGCTGTTGCTGACGGTGCACCACCTCGCGGTGGACGGGGTGTCCTGGCGGCTGCTGGGCCCCGAGCTGGCGGCCGGGACGGCCGGGCGGCGGCTGCCGCGGTCCCCGGGTACGTCCTTCGCGCGCTGGGCACGGCTGCTGGCGCGGGAGGCGGTGCGGCCGGAGGCGGCCGACGTGGAGTACTCCTGGTGGGAGCGGGCGCTGAGCGGCCCGGACGCGCGGATCGCGGGCGGGCGGGGCGCCGGTGCGCGGCGCGCCGTGCTCACTGTCGAGCTGACGCCCGAGGTCACCGAGGCGGCGCTGTCGGAGGTGACGCGGGCCTTCCACTGCGGTGCGGACGCGGTCCTGCTGACGGCCCTGGCCGCGGCGGCGGTACGGCGCCGGGGCCAGGATCAGGGCACCGGTCTCCTGGTCCATCTGGAGGGGCACGGCCGTGAGGGGCTCTCCCGGCCGGCCGATGTCTCCACCACCGTCGGCTGGTTCACCACCCAGTACCCGGTCCGGCTGGACGCGGGCACCGCGCTCGGCGCGGACTTCTGGCGCCCCGCGCGGGACGCTGCGGGCGAGGCCCTCAAGCAGATCAAGGAGCAGCTGCGGGCGGTCCCGTCGGCCGGTCTCGGCTGGGGCCTGCTGCGGTACCTCAACCCGGACACGGCTCCGAAGCTGGCCGCGCTGCCGGTGCCCGACCTGCGTTTCAACTACCTGGGCCGGTTCTCCGGCGGCGACACGGCCGACGGCGAGCTGCTCGGCATGGCCGCTGAGGCGCTGCCGCTCGGGCACGCGGTGGAGGTGGACGCGCTGGTCCTGGAGCGGGACGGTGGGGGTCCTCGGCTGAGCGCCGGGTTCTCGTACGCGCGCGGGGTGCTCGGCGAGGACGAGGTGCTGGAGCTGGCCCGGCTGTGGTGCGAGGCGATCGAGGTCCTGGTCGAGCACGCCCGCCGGGACGGCACGGGCGGCCACACCAGCTCCGACTTCCCCCTGGTCGACCTGTCCTCGGACCAGCTCGCCCTGCTGGAGGGCGACTTGGACTTCGGCCTCGGAGAAGAGGGGGACGACTGATGGGCGGCCGCATCGCCGACGTACTGCCGCTCTCCCCCGCCCAGGAGGGCCTGCTCTTCCACGCCCTGCGTGACCCGGAGCGACCGGACCCGTATCTGGTCCAGGCCCGCTTCCGGACCGGCCCGGACACGGCGCCCGAGGCGCTGCGGGCCGGGGTGAGCGCGCTGCTGGAACGGCATCCGAATCTGCGGGCGTGCTTTCGGCACGAGCACGTCGAGCGGCCGGTGCAGGTGATCCCGCGCGCGGTGCGGCTGCCGTGGACGGAGACCGACTTCACGGGTCGCAGGCCGGACGAGACGGAGGCGGAGGTCTCGCGGCTGATGGCCGAGGACCGGGCCCGCCGCTTCGATCTGGCCCGTCCGCCGCTGGTACGGGCGATGCTGGTCCGGCACGACGAGGGTGCCGACCTGCTGCTGACGCTCCATCACATCCTGTTGGACGGATGGTCGTTGCCGCTGCTCGCGCGCGATCTGGAGGCACTGACGACGGGGGCCGCCGAGCTGCCGCCCGTCGTGCCCTTCAAGCAGTACCTGGTCTGGCTGAGGGGCCAGGACCAGAGCCGGGCGGAGTCCGCTTGGCGCGAGGCGCTGGACGGACTGACGCGGCCCGCACCGCTGCCGCTGGACGGACCCGACGGCCCGGAGGACACCGTCGATGTCGAGCTGCCTTCCGAGCTGACGGCCGCGATCACCCGCCGGGCGGCCGACGCGGGCGTGACCGTCAACACCGTGGCGCAGACCGCGTGGGCCCTGGTCCTGGCCCGTCTGACCGGCGCCGGGGACCTGGTCTTCGGCGCGGTCGTGTCCGGGCGGCCGCATGATCTGCCGGGCGTCGAGCGGATGGTGGGGCTGTTCATCAACACGCTGCCGGTGCGGATCCGGCTGCGCTCCGGCGAGGGCGTCGACGAGTTGCTGGCCCGTGTGCAGCGGGAGCAGCTTCGGCTGGCGCCGTATCACCACATACGGCTGTCGCAGGTGCAGCGGGCGGCCGGGGTGGGTGAACTCTTCGACACCGTCCTGGCGTTCGAGAACTTCCCGCGCGCCGAAGGCCCCGCCCCGGCCGTCGAGCTGGTCGAGACGCGGGACGCGACGCACTACCCCGTGACGATCGCCGTCGTCGCCGGAGAGCGGATGCTGCTGCGGATCAGCTGCCGCCGGGGCCTCTCGGCGGCCACGGTCGGTGCCCGCCTGGTGCAGGCCTTCGCGGCGCTGACGTCCGCCCACGGCACACCGGCCGACCGGCTCGACGTCCTCCCGCCTCAGGAGCGGCGGCAACTGCTCGCCCTGGCCGAGGGCCCGGTGCGTCCGACGACGGGGACGCCGAGCATCCCCGAGCGGTTCGCCGAGCAGGTGGGCCGGACACCGGACGCGCCGGCCGTGGAGTCCGACGGCGAGGTGCTGACGTACGTCGGTCTCGACGCGGCGTCCGACCGGCTGACGGGCCGGCTGCGGGAGGCGGGAGTGCGGCCCGGCGACACCGTCGCGCTGCCGCTGGGCCGGTCCGTGGGCATGGTCGTCGCGCAGCTGGCGGTGCTGAAGGCGGGCGCATGCTGTCTGCCGCTGGATCCGGGGGCACCGGCGGGGCGGCTGGCGGCGCTGGCGGAGGCGGCCGGGGTGAAGGTGGCGGTCGCGGCAGCGGACGTACAACTGCCGCCGGACATACGGGTGCTGGACGTCGCCGGGCCGGAGTCCGGTAGGCCGCCGAGTGTGTCGGTGCATCCGGAAGCCGCCGCCTGTGTGATGTACACCTCCGGCTCGACGGGCGAACCCAAGGGCATCGTCACTCCGCACCGGGCCGTCGTGGAGCTCGCCGCCGACTCCCGTTTCGCGGGCGGTGCGCACGAGCGGGTCCTGCTCCACAGCCCGCACACCTTCGACGCCGCCACCTACGAGACCTGGGGCCCCCTGCTGAACGGCGGCACGGTCGTCGTCGCCCCGCCCGGACCCGTCACCCCCGACGTCCTCAAGCGGCTGCTGCCCGAAGCGCGGGTCACCGCCCTGTGGCTCACCGCCGAACTGCTGCGCACCGTCGCGGAGATCGCGCCCGAGGTGCTCGGCACCGTGCGCGAGGTGTGGGCGGGCGGGGACGTCCTGGCGCCCGAGGCGGTGCGGCGGGTGCGGGAGCGCTGCCCCGGCACCCGGGTGGTCAACGGGTACGGGCCCACCGAGACGACGGTGTTCGCCACGGCCCACCAGGTGACGGACGAGGTCGGCCCGTCCGTGCCCATCGGGCGCCCCCTCGACAACACGCGCGCCCACGTCCTCGACCCTCTCCTGCGCCCGGTACCGGCCGGCGCCGTGGGCGAGCTGTACATCGCCGGCACCGGGCTGGCCCACGGTTATCCGAACCGTCCCGGCCAGACCGCCGAGCGTTTCGTCGCCGACCCGTACGGGCCGCCCGGTACCCGCATGTACCGCACGGGCGATCTGGTGCGCCGGCTCCCCGGCGGCGAGCTGGAGTTCCTGGGCCGGAGCGACGACCAGGTCAAGGTGCGCGGCTTCCGGATCGAACCCGGCGAGGTGGAGGCCGCCCTGGCCGGCTGCCCCGGCGTGGAGCGGGCCGTGGTCGCCGCGCGCCCGGGGCCCGACGGCGGCAAGCGGCTCGTGGCGTACGTCGTGGGCGGCGACCCGGACCTCGTGCGGGAGCACGCGGCGCGCACCCTGCCCGCGCATCTGATGCCGTCGGCGTGGGCCGTTCTGGACGCCGTACCGCTGACCCCGCACGGCAAGGTCGACCGGGCCGCGCTGCCCGAACCCGAGCCGGAGCACGGGCATCGGGGCCACGGCCGGATCCCGCGGCCGGGTCGTGAGCAGCGGCTGTGCGCGCTGTTCGCCGAGGTGCTCGGGGCGGTCGCGCTGGGCCCCGACGCCGACTTCTTCGGCCATGGCGGCCACTCGCTGCTCGCCCTGCGGCTGACCGCGAGGATCCAGGCGGAGTTCGGGACCCCGGTCTCGCCCGCCACGCTGTTCGAGGCACCGACACCGGCCGCGCTCGCCACCCGCCTCACCGCCGGCCGGACGGACGGCGACGACGACGACGACGAGGACGCGTACGCCCCGCTGCTCACCCTGCGCCGCGAGGGCGACCTGCCACCGCTGTTCTGTCTGCACCCGGGACTGGGCCTCGGCTGGGCGTACACGGCGCTGCTGCCGCATCTCGCCCCCGGCAGGCCGGTGTACGCACTCCAGACTCCGGTGCTGCACGGCGATCAACTGCCGGACACACTCGGCGAGTTGGCCGAGGATTGTCTGCCGCGTATCCGGGCGGTCCGCCCGCACGGGCCGTATCTGCTGCTGGGCCGTTCCTTCGGCGGGCCCTTCGCCCATGAGCTGGCGGTGCGGCTGCGGGCGGCCGGTGAGGAGGTCGCGCTGGTGGCCGTGCTGGACGCGATGCCGAAGCCGCCCGAGGTGGCGCGGGTGCCGTTGGACCCGGCGGTGGTGGAGCAGGCGGCGCTGAGCAATCTGCTGCGCAACGCGCTGCCCGGGGTGCCGGCCGGGCCCGGCCCGCTGGAGCGCGCCGAGGTCGTCGCACGCGTCCACGCGCACAGCGCCCTCCTCGCCGGCCTCGACGAGCGGCGGCTCGACGCCCTGGCCGGCGCCATGGGGCGGTACATCGAGATGGCCCGCGCCTGGCGCCCGTCGCCGTACGACGGCCGGGTGACCCTCTTCTCGGCGACCCGCGCCGCGGAGGCGACGACCGAGGAGAAGAGCGCGGCGTGGCGGGCCTGCGCGGCCGGGGTGGACGTACACGAACTGGACTGCGAGCACAGCGATGTGCTCACGCCGGGGCCGGTCGGCGAGATCGCCGCGGCCGTGGAGGACGTAGTGGCGGCACGGGCAGTACCGGCCGGCGACCGCACGGGGGATGGAGAACAGGCAGATGACCGCTGACGGCACAGGGATCATCGGTGAGCACGAGAAGCAGGAGGATCAGGAGGAGTACGAGGAATACGAGTTCCCGACCTCGGACGCGCAGGCCCGGCTGCTCGTCCTGGACCACATGGATCCGGGCGCCGCGACCTATCACGTACCGGCCGCCTTCGTGGTGCGCGGGCCGTTCGACATGGCCGCCTTCGGCCGGGCCCTCGATGCGCTGATCGCCCGGCACGAGTCGCTGCGCACGGTCTTCCGCACCGGCACCGACGGGGTGCCGCTGCAGATCGTGTCCGCCGCCGGACATGCCGAGCCGCGTGTGGAGCGCGATGTGCCGGTGGCCGAGGTGGACACGAGGATGCGCGCGGAGGCCGCCCGTCCCTTCGACGTGGCGACCGGGCCGCTGCTGCGCTGCACCCTGTACGCCGTGGCCGACGGCAGCCACCGCGTCCTGCTCGTCGCCCACCATCTGGTGTGCGACGGCTGGTCGCTGGGTGTGCTGCTGCGCGAGCTGTCCGCCGGCTACGAGAACGAGACCAAGGGCCTGCGCCACACCCTGCCCGAACTCCCGCTCCAGTTCCCCGACTTCGCCGCATGGCAGCGGGAACGGCAGGCGGCGGGCGAGTACGCGGACTCGGTCGCCCACTGGGCCGAGCGGCTGCGGGGCGCCCCGGAGACGGTAGCGCTGCCGCTGGACCGGCCGCGCGGGGCGGTCCGTACGGCGGCCGGCGGCACCGAACGGTTCACGGTGCCGGCCGGGGTGCGCGAGCGGATCGCCGGGACGGCTCGGGCGCGCGGCGGTACGCCGTTCATGGCGGTGTTCGCCGCGTACGCCGCCTTCGTGGGCCGGCTGTCCGGCGCCGAGGACCTGGTGATCGGCTTCCCCGTCTCCGGCCGGGACCGCCCCGAGCTCCAGGACATGGTGGGCATGCTGACCAACACCCTGGCGCTGCGCGTCGACCTGTCCGGCGACCCGTCGTACCACGACCTGATCGACCGTCTGCGCACCGCGCTGCTGGACTCCCAGCCGTACCAGGACGCCCCGTTCGAGGCGGTCGTGGACGCGGTCGCCCCGGCCCGCGAGATCAGCCACGACCCTGTCGTACAGGTGGTGTTCGGCTACGACGACGACACCGAGCTCACCCTGCGGCTGGCGGGTGCGGAGGCCGAGCGCGTTCATGTGGCGCTGGACACCGCGAAGTTCGACTTCCATCTCCAGGTGGAGCGGTGGGGGGAGGATCTCGCCGCGTATCTGATCCACCGCAGCGCGCTGTTCGACGCGGAGACGGTACGGCGATGGGTGCGGTGCTTCGAGACGCTGCTGGAGGGGCTGCTGGACCGTCCGGAGACGCCGGTGTCGGCGATCGACATGGTCCCGTCGGACGAGAAGCGGTGGCTGCTCTCCCAGGGAACGGCAGCGCCCGTCAGGGGCGCGGGGAACTGCGCGACCAGCCACAACGAACCCGCAGCCGCCCGACGGCACAACGAGGCACTTACCGAGGCGCGCTTGGTCCCAGACCTCGTGGCAGACCGCGCCGCCACCCGCCCGGAGGCCACCGCCCTCGTCTGCGGCGACCTACGCCTGACCTACCGCGACCTGCTGAAGCGCGCCGACAACCTCGCAGCCCGGCTGCAAACACACGGCGTACGCCGAGGAGACCGCGTCGGCCTCCTGCTCCCCCGCGGCGCCGACATGGCCGTCGCCGCCCTCGCGGTGCTGCGCGCGGGCGCCGCGTACGTACCGCTGGACCCGGCGCACCCCACCGCCCGGCTCGCCTACATGGTCACCGACTCGGGCACGTCACTGCTGCTGACGGCGCAGACGACGACGGGCCTTGCGGGAACGGACGTACCGGAACTGCGTGTGGACGAGGACACGGACGCGGTGGCTCCCCTCGCCCCCGTGCGGTGCGCGCCCGACGACCTCGCCTACGTCCTCTACACCTCCGGCTCCACCGGCGTCCCCAAGGGTGTGGCCGTCGAACACCGCGCACTGCGCAACCTCGCCGTGAACGTCCGCCCCGTGTTCCCGGTGACCGAGAAGGATTGCGTCCTGCAGTTCGTCTCGTTCGGCTTCGACGTGGCCGTGTCCGACCTGTTCTTCCCCTGGGTCGCGGGCGCGGAGCTGCACATCGCGCAGGAGGACGAGCGGCTGGGCGAGGCGCTCCGGGCACGGCTGCGGGACTCCCGTATCACCTACGTCTTCCTGCCGCCGTCCGCCGCGATGACACTCCCCCGTGCCCCGGGCGCCCTCCCCGACCTGCGCACCCTCGCGGTGGGCGGCGAGGCCTGTCCGGCCGAGCTGGTCGAGCGGCTCGGCGAGGAGGGCCGCCGGATCGTCAACGCCTACGGCCCCAGCGAGGCCACTGTGTACTCGACCACGGCCGAACTGCGCCCGGGCGAGCCGGTGGTGATCGGCCACGCGGTGCCGGGCACCCGGGCCTACGTCCTGGACGCGCGGTTGCGCCCGGTCCCGGTCGGCGTGACGGGTGAGCTGTATGTCGCCGGCGACTCCCTGGCCCGCGGCTACATCGGCCGGCCCGGCATGACGGCCGAACGCTTCGTCGCCGATCCGTACGGCCCGGCCGGCAGCCGTATGTACCGCACCGGCGACCTGTGCCGTATCGACGCGCACGGGGTCCTGCACTACCTCGGCCGGGGCGACTCCCAGGTGAAGCTGCGCGGCTATCGCATCGAACTCGGCGAGATCGAGGCCCTGCTGGCAGGGCACCGAGAGGTCACGGTGGCTGCGGCGGCGGTGCACGGGGAAGGGGCCGAGCAGCGGCTGGTGGGGTACGTCGTCACCACCGCCGATATCCCGGACGCGGCACTGCGCGGCCATCTCGCGGAGCGGCTCCCCGGCTACATGGTCCCCGACGTCTTCGTACGCCTGCCGGAACTCCCCCTGAACCGCTCCGGCAAGATCGACCGGCCCCGGCTGCCGCAACCCCCCTCCTCGCGCCCCGAGTTGAGCGAGACGTACACCGCCCCGGGCACCGGCGCCGAGCGACGGGTGGCCGAGGTCTGGCGGCAGGTGCTGGCCCTGGACCGGGTCGGCGCGCACGACAACTTCTTCGACTTGGGCGGCAATTCGGTACGGCTGCTGGCCGTGCTGGCGGCGCTCCAGGAACACCCGGAGCACCGGGACCTCACCCTGATCGACCTGTTCCGGTATCCGACGGTGGCCGCGGTGGCGGCCCATCTCGACAGTACGGCCGGGCACACCGCACCCCACGAGGATGCGGCCCGGCGCGGCAGCGAACGCCGCGCCGCCCTGCACAAGCTCCGTTCCAGGAAGGGCACCACGCGATGACGACCGAGGAAGCCGCACCGCACGACCTTGAGTCCGCGGTGGCCGTCGTGGGAATGAGCGGACGCTTCCCCGGCGCCCCCGACCTCGACACGTACTGGGCCCACCTGCGTGACGGCGTCTGCTCCCTGTCCGCCTTCACCGAGAAGGAGCTGCTGGCCGACGGGGCGGACCCGGCGGAGCTGCGCAACCCCGCGTACGTCCCCGCCCAGGGGTATCTGGCGGACGCGGACCGTTTCGAGGCCGAGCTGTTCGGCTTCGGCCGCGGTGAGGCGGCGGCGCTCGACCCGCAGCACCGCGTGCTGCTGGAGACCGCCTGGTCCGCCCTGGAGGACGCCGGGTGCGCACCCATGGACGCCCCCTCCCGCACGGGCGTGTACGTGGGCGGCAGCCCGACGGAACACGCGCTGGCCGCCGGGACGGACCCGGCGCTCGCGGCGTCGATCGGCGCGCTTCAGGTCCGTATCCTCACCGACCGCGAGTTCCTGGCGCCGTGGATCTCCTACCGGCTGGGCCTGGACGGCCCGAGCATGACGGTCCAGACGGCCTGCTCCACCTCGCTGACGGCGGTCCATCTCGCCGTACAGGCCCTTCTGCTCGGCGAGTGCGACACCGCGCTCGCGGGCGGCGTGGCCATCGCCGGCGTGCGCCGGCAGGGCTACGTCCACTACCAGGGCGGGATCTTCTCCCCCGACGGCCGTTGCCGCCCCTTCGACGAGAAGGCCGCCGGCACGGTGCCGGGCAGCGGCGTGGGCGTGCTGGTGCTGCGCCGGCTGGAGGACGCGCTGGCCGACGGCGACCCGGTGCGCGCGGTGATCCGGGGCACGGCGGTCACCAACGACGGTGCCAGCAAGGTCGGCTTCACCGCTCCGGGGGTGGACCAGCAGACAGCCGCGATCACGGAGGCGTGGGCGGCGGCGGGGCTGGAGCCCTCGGCGGCGCAGTACGTGGAGGCGCACGGGACCGGGACGGAGCTCGGCGACCGGATCGAACTGGAGGCGGCGAGCGCGGCCTTCGCCGGCGGGGACGGCATCGGCCTGGGGTCCGTGAAGTCGAACATCGGGCACGCGGACGCGGCGGCCGGGGCGGCGGCGCTGATCAAGACGATCCTGATGCTGGAGCACGCGACGCTGGCCCCGACGGTGGACGTCACGAGCCCGATCGCCGCCCTGCGGGACTCCCCGCTGCGGCTGGTGACCGAGGCGTGCGAGTGGCCGAGCAGGCCGGGTCTGCCCCGGCTGGCGGGTGTGACGTCGGTGGGCATCGGCGGCACGAACGTGCATGTGGTGGTGCAGGAGGCGCCGGAGCCGCGCGCTCGCTCGGGTGCCGGGTCCCGGCCGACGGTCCTGCCGCTGTCGGCGCGCACCGAGTCGCAACTCTCCCTTCTGGCCGACCGGATGGCGATCCGGCTGCGCGAGGCGGACGCCCCGTCGCTGCCCGATGTCGCGCACACCCTGCGCACCGGCCGGGCCCGGATGCCCGTACGCGGCTATGTCGTGGCCGCCGACGCGCGGGAGGCGGCGGACAGGCTCACGGCCCTGGCCGAGGGCCGCCGGGACGCGACGGCCGACCCGCTGGGCGAGGCCTGGCTGAGGGGCGAGGCGGTGACCTGGCCGGCCCTCGACGGTGAGGTACGGCGGGTGCGGCTCCCGGCGTACCCGTTCGCGGGCGAGAGCTACGGCGCGCTGACCCTGAGGGGCCCGGCGGCACCGACGCCCGCGCCCGAGGACCCGTCGCCGGAGAGCGAGGAGAGCGAACTGGAGACCAGGGTCGCCGAGTTGGTGATCGAGGCGCTCGAACTCGACGGCACGGTCGGCCTCGCGCAGACCTACTTCGAGGCGGGCGGCGACTCGCTGACGGCCGTGCACCTCGCCGGAAGGCTCCGCGACGAGATGGGCATCGACGTGCCGATCCAGCTGTTCCTCGAACCGATCACGCTGAAGGACATGACGACACGCATGGTGGAGATGAAGCAGAACGGGGAAGCGGACGACGCCCTGGACGCCCTGCTCGCCGAGTTCGAGGCGGAGGCATGACCGTCCCCGGCATCCGCACCCGCTGGCTCAGGGGCGTGAGCGCGCCCGGCGCGAAGATCCGCCTGCTGTGCTTTCCGCACGCGGGCGGCACGGCGGGATCCTTCCACGAGTGGGCGACGCTGACGCCACCGGAGATCGAGGTGCTGTCGGTGCAGTACCCCGGCCGCCAGGACCGCCTGTCCGAGCCGTGCCCGACCACGATGGACGAGCTGGCGGACGCGATCACGAGGTCCCTGCTGGACGAGTTGGCGGACGAGATGCCGCTGGCCCTGTTCGGGCACAGCATGGGGTCGGCGGTGGCCTACGAGGTGGCCCAACGGCTGGAGGAGGTCCCCGCCCGCACCCTCACCCGGCTGATCGTGTCGGGCCGGACCAGGCCCCGGCTCCCGCAGGAACTGGCGCCGCGCCCGGCCCCGACCGACACCGAGATCCTGGCCCACATCCGCAGGCTGGATCCCGAGGGTGCCGCGCTCTACGAACACCCGGCGCTGCGGCCGGTGATCATGCCGTCCCTACGGGCGGACTTCGGGCTGCTGGCGGCGTACCGCCCGACTCGTCTGCACCGGCTGGCGGTTCCCGTCACGGCCTGTGGCGGCGACCGCGACCCCGCGTGCGCGGTGGAGGACCTGGCGGCGTGGTCGGACGTCACGACGGAGGCGCTGGACGTCCGGGTCTTCGCGGGAAACCACTTCTATCTCACCCCGAGGAGAGCGGAGTTGGTCGGGTTCATCGCCTCGCAACTGCTGTGAGACGGTCTGCCGCGACACGAGGTGCTCCCGCCCTCCTCGCCCTCCGCATGTGCAGGACATGAGGAATCTGGGCATGTTTCCCTTTCAACGACTTTAGGGGGCATGCCGAGATGAGCGAGGCCGCCGCGTCCGTGCCCCGCAGGGTCGTCGTCACCGGGTTGGGGGCGGTCACACCGCTTGGTGTCGGGGTCGGGGAGTTGTGGCAGGGGCTGCTCGACGGGCGGCACGGCATACGGGAGTTGGCCGGGGAGGAGTTCGACGGGTTACCCGTGCGGATCGCCGGGGTCGTACCCGTGGACCCCGCCCGCCTCCTGCCCAGGCCGGCGGCGCGGCGGATGAACCGGGCCGCGCAGTTCGGGGTGCTGGCGGCCCGGGAGGCGTGGGCCGACGCCGGGTTCATGGCGGGCGGCACGCTGGAGAGCGGGGTCGATCCGGCACGGGTCGGGGTGAGTCTGGGGGCGATACTCGGTGACGCGTCCGTGCTGGTGGACGGGGACCGCAGGCTGCGGGAGAGGGGACCGCGAGCCGTCTCGCCGCTGACCACTCCCATGACGGTGCCCTCGCAGGCCGCCTCCCAGGTCTCGCTCGACCTGCACATCACCGGCGAGGCCCGGACCGTGACCAGCGCGTGCGCGTCGGGGACCGAGGCCATCGGGCAGGCCATCGACCGCATACGGTACGGGCGCGTCGACATGGCCCTCGCGGGCGGCGCCGAGGCGGTCGTCACGCCGGCGATCATGGCGTCCTTCGCGGCGATGCGGGCGCTGGCCGAGGGGAACTCCTCCCTCGACGTGTCGCCCTCCCGCCCCTTCGCCAAGGACCGCAGCGGGTTCGTCAACGGCGAGGGTGCCGGGATCCTGGTCCTGGAGGCCGAGGAACACGCACTGGCCCGGGGCGCGCGGATCTACTGCGAGGCAGCCGGCTGGGGCCTCTCGGCCGACGCCCACCACATGGCCGCCCCCGACCCGACCGGCGACGGCATCGCCCTTGCGCTACGGCGGGCCCTGCGCGACGCCGGGGCCGGCGTGCCGGACATCGTCCACGTCAACGCCCACGCCACGGCGACCGCCGAGGGCGACCTCGCGGAGGCCGGCGCCCTGCGGGCGGTACTCGGGGAACGGACGGTGCCGGTCACCGCGCTCAAGGGGCATCTGGGGCACCTCCAGGGCGCCGCCGGTGGCGTGGAGGCCGTGGCCGCCGCGCTGACGCTGCACCACGGGCTGATACCGCCGACCGTCGGCAGCCGCGAGGACGACGACGCGATCGACCTGGATGTGGTGCGGGGGATGGCGCGGGCGTTACCGGAGGACGGGGATCTGGTGCTGAGCAATTCGTTCGGGTTCGGGGGGCACAACGCGGTGTTGGCGTTGCGGCGGGTTCGGACGGGCGCCCCGCCCGGCCCCACCGGCCGGCTACGCGGTGCGCTTGCGTGAGGTGGCCTTCTTCGCCGTCGCCTTCTCCGTCGTCTTGGCCGTCGTCTTCTTCGCCGCACTCTTCGCCGTGCTCTTCGCGGTGCTCTTCGCCGCCGTCTTCTTCGCGCCCTGGGCTGACTTCGACGTCGACTTCCTGGCCGAGGCCGTCGCCTTCTTCGCCGCTGTCTTCTTCGTCGCGGCCGTCGACTTCTTGCCCGCCGTCTGTTTCGGGGCCGCTCGGGCCGACTTGCGCTGGGGCAGACGGTGGACCTCGGCCTCGTCCTTCGGCTGCTCGCCGCGCGACTCCTTGGCCGCCCGCACACTGTTCTCCAGGGCCGCCATCAGGTCGAGGACCTTGCCGGGCCGGGCGGGTTCGGGTGCCTCGGGCGGGGCCTCGCCGGCGGCCTTCGCGGCGACGACCTCCTCCAGGGCCTCGCGGTACTCGTCGTGCAGTTCGTCGAGTTCGATCTCGCCGAGGGTGTCCATCAGGGCGTCCGCGAGGTCCAGTTCCTTGTCGTTCACGGTGACGTTCGTGTCCGGCGCGACCCCCTCGGGCGCCCGGACCTCGTCCGGCCACAGCAGCCCGTGCATGGCGATGGCCTCGTCGACCACCCGCAGCATGCCGAGCCGCTCACGGCCCCGCAGCGCGAACTTCGCGATCGCCACCTTCTGGCTGCGCTTCAGCGCCTCCCGCAGCAAGGTGTACGGCTTGGCCGCGGGCGCCCCGCCCGCCGCGAGGTAGTACGCGCTGTCCATCTGGAGCGGGTCGATCCGGTCGGCCGGCACGAAGGCCACGATGTCGATCGTCTTCGCGCTCGGGAGCGGAAGGTTGGCCAGGTCCTCGTCCGTGATCGGGATGATCGTGCCGTCCGCGTCCTCGTACCCCTTGCCGATCTCCGCCTGGGTGACCTCACGTTCCTCCAGCTCGCAGACCTTGCGATAGCGGATACGGCCGCCGTCCTCGATGTGGATCTGCCGGAAGGAGATCGAGCGGTTCTCCGTGGCGTTCACCAGCTTGATCGGGATGCTGACCAGGCCGAACGAGATGGCGCCGTTCCATATGGATCGCACGTGCAGCACCCTTTCGATCGGTTTGCCGAGGTTTGCCGGACATCCACCTTAATCTCTGGAATTCTCATCGTATGACGCCGATCACAGAGGTGGAGGGGCGACGGCTCGCGCTCAGCAATCTGGAGAAGGTGCTGTATCCGGCGACCGGCTTCACCAAGGGTGAGCTGCTGCACTACTACGCCACCACCGCCGATGCCCTGCTGCCCCATCTGCGGGACCGGCCGGTGTCCTTCCTGCGCTATCCCGACGGGCCGGACGGTCAGGTGTTCTTCACCAAGAACGTGCCGCCGGGCACCCCCGACTGGGTCACCACCGCCGAGGTGCCCCGCGTGGAGGGACCGGCCCGGATGGTGTTCGTGCAGGACCTCGCGAGCCTGATGTGGGCCGCCAATCTCGTCACCGAGTTCCATACGCCCCAGTGGGTGATCGGCGCGCCCGGCGAGGCCGACCGGCTGGTCTTCGACCTCGACCCCGGCCCGCCCGCGACCGTGGTCGAGTGCTGCGAGGTCGCCCTCTGGCTGCGGGAGCGGCTGGCCGCCGACGGCATCGAGGCGTACGCGAAGACCTCCGGCTCCAAGGGCCTCCATCTCGCCGCGGCGATCCGGCCGGCCTCCTCCGAACGGGCCACCGAGTACGCGAAGGAACTCGCCGTGGAGGCCGAGAAGGCCCTGCCCCGGCTGGTGATCCACCGGATGACCAAGAGCCTCAGGCCGGGAAAGGTCTTCGTCGACTGGAGCCAGAACGCCGCCCGCAAGACGACGGCCACCCCCTACACCCTGCGCGCCCGCCCCGAGCCGACGGTGTCCGCCCCGGTCACCTGGGAGGAGGTGGAGGACTGCCGCTCCCCCGCCGCTCTGACCCTCCTCGCCCCCGACCTGGGGCCACGACTGCAGGACTACGGCGACCTGCTGGCTCCGCTCCTGGACCCGGACGCGGCGGGCGAGCTGCCCTGACCGTCACCCTTGAGCGCAGGCCCGCGCGATCCCGACGGCCATGACAGCCGACCCGCACCACTCAGCCGGCGTCACCCCAAACCCTCCGGTCCCGAGCCATCGCGTGCAGCGCCTCCACATCCGCCGGCTTCAGCACCCCGCCCGTCCGGGCCAGCCCCGCCACCTCCGTGTCCCGCAGGATCCGTACCTCACGCACCGACGCGGTGATCGTCACGTCGGCCGGGGCGACCAGGGCGAGAACCGGGCGGACCTCGGCGGTCAGGGCGTGGGAGGCGCGGTCGGCGGCGGCACGGACCCGGCGCAGCAGGGGGGAGGAGTCCCGGCGCCCCACCGAGACCGTGGGGTCGGCGACGGTCACCTTCTGCTTACGGGCGTACAGGGAGTACAGCGCGAACAGCCCGCCCGGCCCGATCACCAGATGGTGGATGCGGTCGCCGCCGGGAAGCGGCACGGAGTGCAGCGTGTGCCAGCCCGCGCCGTCCAGCCGGTCCAGCGCCTCCCCGACCGTCTGCTCCGCTGTCAGCGCGCGGCGGCGCGGGTCGGGCCGCAGCCGGTGCGAGGGTCCCGGATCCCGGTCCAGGTCGATCAGAAGCGCCTCGCCGGGACGGTTGGGCGCCAGGTCGTCGTCCGGATGCAGGGTCAGCCGCGCCAGCTCGGCCGGGGTGGGGACCGGGGGCGGGCCCACCGTCACCGTGCCGGTGATGAAGGGGCCGAGCGCCTCCAGCACGTCCTCCCTGCGGTCGTCGCTGAGCAGATTGACCCGGCCCGCCTCACGGTCGTACCAGGCGAGGTTCCGCCCGTCGGTGAGGCAGACGTAGAGCCGTTCCTGGCCGTGCCGCCAGACCGGTATGACGCGCAGTCCGTTCATGCACCATCACCCCATGACCATGGGAACAGGCGGGGTGCTGCGGGGGCAAGAACCCGGTTACCTTTGAGAGGAGTTGGGCAGACCGCCCTAGGGGTGGCTGGGGAGGCGCCGTTGCGTACCCGCAGGAAGCAACCCGACGTACCTGCTCCGGACAGCCCGTGGAGCGAGATCGTGCCCGGCCTGTGGATGGGCGGGCACGAGTTCCGGGGCCGCTCGGGGCAACTGGAGTTCGCCGTCGTACGGGACGAGTTCGATCTCGTCCAGACGCTGCTGCGGCTGCCCGGACACGGACCCGATTCCGGCGTCGAGCACCATGTGTGGCCGATCCCCGACGGGCCGCTGGACGGCACCCAGCTCGCGGGGGTGATACGGCTGGCGGAGGCGGCGTGCGAGGCGCTGGACGAGGGCCGCAGGGTCCTCGTCCGCTGTTATCACGGGTACAACCGCTCGGGCCTCGTCGTCGCCCACGCCCTGGTCCGCCGGAGCCACTCCGCCGAGCAGGCGATCCGGCTGATACGCTCCCGCCGCTCGCCGTGGGCCCTGCACAACGAGCTGTTCATCGACTATCTCCGGGCCGGCCTGTCCACCGCGCGGCTGCTGGAGGAGCTCACCGAGTAGGCCGTCGCCCGTCCGCCCACCAGGTGCGCAAAAAGGACTTCCGTACGAATAGGGTGTACGGGCCGACCATCACCCCGAGCCCCAGGAGAACCGGAACCGTGCCCCGCAGCCGCCTCGCGCGCACCGCCGCGCTCAGTGCCCTTGCCGCACTGCTGCTGTCGGCCGCGACGGCCTGCGGGGACGCCGGGGGACTCCAGGGCGCGGGCCCGACCGAGACCGCGGTCAGCCCGGACAAGCTCTGGCCGAAGCTGACGCCGGCATCCCGGCCCGCCTATGAGATCGGCGAGGTGAACCGGAAGGCCGTGAAGGGCGTCGCGGTGCCCGGGGGCGACATCCGCGATGTGAACCCGGTGGTGGTGGTACGGCAGGAGATGGCCCTGAGCCGGGGGGACTACGAGGGCAAGGACGCGCAGTACCGCGAGACCGGCCGTCTGATGGCCCACTGCTCCGCCGGCGCCGGACACGGGAAGTGCCCGGTGCTGCTGCCGTACTACCGGGACCTGACCGGCGACGGGCGCCCCGAGCTCACGCTCGGCTTCCGGCTGATGCCCGGCATGACGACCGCGGTGCGGGTCTACACCGTCGAGAAGGACCGGCTCATGCAGGTGATGAGCTGGGACGACGCCATCAGCGGCGTCGAGCTGGCGGGGCGGTCGGTGATCATACGCTCGCCGTCCGAGGTCGCCGGGTACGAGTACCGGCTGCAGTGGACGTGGGACGCCGACGAGAAGGCGATGCTGCTCACGCACGACGAGATGCTGCGCACCGGGGCGCGCAAGAAGACACCGCACACCTCCCCCTCGCCCTCTCCTTCCACTTCCACTTCCACCTCGCCTTCGGCTTCGGCGAGCACGCCATGAGGCTCGCGCTCCCCCAGTGGGCCGGCACGCTCGCCGTGAAGGCCGCCGTCTTCATCACGGTGATGTGCTGCGCGCTCGCCGCGCTGCTCGGCGTCCTCGTGCACGTCTCGGTCACCAACCAGACCGTCGGCCAGGCCCGCGACCTCGCGCTGTCCCGGCTGGAGGACGCGACGGCGGCGTTCGAGGCCGGGGACCCCATAGGACCGGGCATCAGCCTGGATCCGCCGGAACTGCCCGAGTCGCTGCGGGAGCTCGCGGTGGCCGGGGAACGCGGCACGATGGTCGCCGACCACCACGGCCGGCCCACGATGTGGGCGGCGGGCCCGGCCGACGGCGAACAGGCGCTCGCGGTCGAGGTGGACTACTCGCAGCAGGCCCGCACCATCGACGGGCTCGACCGGGCCATCCTGTGGTCGTCGGGTCTCGCGATCGGGGTGACGGTACTGGTGGGCGCCTTCGCGGTGACCCGGGTGACGCGGCGGCTGCACGCCACGGCCCGGGTGGCCCGGCGGATCAGCGGCGGCGACCTGGACGCGCGGGTGGACGATCCCCGTACGAAGGACTCCACCCGGCCGCCCGACGAGGTGGCCGCGGTCGCCGCGGCACTCGACTCGATGGCGTCGTCGCTGCAGAGCAAGCTGCTCGCCGAGCAGCGCTTCACGGCGGACGTGGCGCACGAACTGCGCACTCCGCTCACCGGGCTGCACGCGGCGGCCGAGCTGCTGCCGCAGGGGCGGCCGACGGAACTGGTGCAGGACCGGGTGGCCGCGTTGCGCACCCTGACCGAGGATCTGCTGGAGATCTCGCGGCTGGACAGCGGGCGCGAGCGTTCGGAGCCGGACAGCGAGCCGCTCGGGGCGTTGGCCGAGCGGGTGGTGCGGGCGTCCGGGACCGAGACCGAGGTCGTGGTGCTGCGGGACGTCGTCGTGGAGACGGACCGGCGGCGGCTGGAGCGGGTGCTGGGGAACCTGGTGGCCAACGCGCACAAGCACGGGCGCGGGCCGGTGTCCTTGACCGTGGACGGGCCGGTGGTCACCGTGCGGGACCACGGTGACGGCTATCCGGAGTACCTCGTCGCCCATGGCCCGCAGCGCTTTCGCACCGAGGGCGGGGCGAAGGGACACGGGCTGGGGCTGACCATCGCGTTGGGGCAGGCCGAGGTGCTGGGGGCGCGGTTGACGTTCTCGAACGCCGCGGACGGCGGAGCCGTGGCGAAACTGACCCTTCGATAGGGACACACCCCAGGCACCACCCCACGCACCACCCCACGCACCACCCCTTCGGCGCGTTTCACCTATGGCCCATCAGGACGCGCGACCCACCTCCAGCGCTCTTAATGTGGCGGTTAGTCAGGTTCTTTCCCTGTCCTGGAGGTGCCTCATGGCTCCGCGCTCCCGCTTCGCGATATCCATAGCCGCCGGCCTTCTCGCCGCCGCGGCTGCCGCCACACCCGCCGTCGCCGACGACGAGTGGGAGTCCCAGAACGGCTCGGTCCAGTCCCAGGGGGACGGAACCGGGACCCAGGGCGGGGACGAGGGCGGGGGCAGCGACAGCGGCAACGACCAGCACTTCACCCGCGGCCAAGTCACCGCGAGCACCCTGCTCCTGCGCAGCGCGCCCAACCGCGGCAGCCAGGTGATCCGGGTCGTCCACCAGGGGGACATCGTCAGGATCTTCTGCAAGACCCTGGGGCAGAGCGTCCAGGGCAACCGCATCTGGTACCTCCTCGCGGACGGCACCTGGGCCTGGGGCTCGGGCCGTTACATCGACACCCTCGGACGGACGCCGCGCTGGTGCTGAGCCGTTAGGTACACAAGACTGACTATTTGGGTAGGTTCCGGACATGACCAAGGCCGGAACCACCGTGGTGGCAGCGGACACCCCCGCTCCCGCCGTACCGCTCCCCCGGCGCCGTGGCATCGAACTGGCCCTCATCGTCGTGGCCGTCCTGCTCTCCGTGTACGGCTACTGCGCGGTCGGCCTCGCCAGGAACGGCACCGTCCCGCCCGGCGCCGCCGGATACGGCGCCGGGCTCGGAGTCCTCGCGTTGGTCGCCCATCTGGCGGTGCGGCTGCGCGCCCCCTGCGCCGACCCCCTGCTGCTGCCGATCGGCGTGCTGCTCAACGGCCTCGGCCTGGTCCTGATCTACCGGCTCGACCTGGAGACACCGGGCGACCGGGCGGCACCCACCCAACTCGTGTGGTCCACGCTGGGGGTGGCCCTGTTCATCGTGGTCGTCCTGATGCTGCGCGACCACCGCGTGCTCCAGCGCTACTCCTACGTCTGTGTCGTCGCCGCCCTCGCCCTGCTCACCCTGCCGATCTTCTTCCCGTCCGTGAACGGCGCCCGCATCTGGATCCGGATCGCCGGATTCTCCATCCAGCCCGGCGAGTTCGCGAAGGTGCTGCTCGCGGTGTTCTTCGCGGCCTATCTGGCCGCCAACCGCAGCGCGCTGGCGTACACCGGCCGGCGGGTCTTCGGCAGCGAGCGGCTGCAGTTGCCCACCGGGCGCGTCCTCGGCCCGATCGTGGCGATCTGGCTGCTGAGCGTCGGCGTACTCGTCCTCGAACGCGACCTCGGCACCTCGCTCCTCTTCTTCGGCCTGTTCGTGGTCCTGCTCTACGTCGCCACCGGCCGCACCGGGTGGATCGCCGTCGGCCTGCTGCTCGCGGCGCTGGGCGCGGTGGCCGTCGGGGAGCTGGAGCCGCATGTGCACGGCAGGGTCGAGGACTGGCAGCATCCGTTCGCCTCCATCGAGGCGGGCGAGGGCCCGAACCAGCTGTCCCAGTCACTGTTCGCCTTCGCGGCGGGCGGCACGGTCGGCACCGGGCTGGGCCTCGGCCACTCGATCCTGATCGGCTTCGCGGCCAAGTCGGACTTCATCCTGGCGACGGCCGGGGAGGAGCTGGGCCTGGCGGGCCTGTCCGCGGTGTTCCTGCTCTACGGCCTGCTGGTGGAGCGCGGCTACCGGGCCGGCCTCGCGCTGCGCGACCCCTTCGGCCGGCTGCTCGCGGTCGGGCTCGCGTCGATCGTGGCGCTCCAGGTGTTCGTGATCGCGGGCGGAGTGACGGGACTGATCCCGCTGACCGGCATGGCGATGCCGTTCCTGGCGCAGGGCGGCTCATCGGTGGTCACCAACTGGGCGATCGTGGCCCTGCTGATCCGGCTGAGCGACAAGGCCCGCAGCCGGCTCGGCGTCCCCAAGAGCGAGGAGGCGGCCGTGGACAGGGCCCACGACGACCGCGCGGAGGCGGCCCGATGACCCGGCACATCAGACACGCCGCCTTCTTCTGCGCCCTGCTGCTGATCGCGCTGCTCGTCAACGCCACCCGCATCCAGGTCTTCGAGGCCCCGGCCTACGACGACAACATCGCCAACCGCCGCACCACGATCGCCCGTTACGGTCAGCCGCGCGGCGACATCCTGGTCGACGGCGAACCGGTCACCGGATCCCATGACACCGGCGAGCACCTCCGCTACGAACGGACGTACACCAACGGCCCGATGTACGCCCCCGTCACCGGCTTCGCCTCGCAGGAGTACGGCACGACGCTCCTGGAGCACTCCGAGGACGGCGTCCTGGCGGGCACCGACCCGCTGCTGTCGCCCTTCGCGCTGATGAACGGCGTCGCCCGCGACCGCTACCCCGGCGGCGACGTCGTCACCACGCTGCGCAAGGCCGCGCAGGAGGCCGCGTACGAGGGGCTGGAGGGCCGCAAGGGCGCGGTGGCGGCGATCGAACCGTCGACGGGACGGATCCTGGCACTGGTCTCCGCCCCCTCGTACGACCCGTCCGCCCTGTCCGGGAACGGTGCCTCGGTGACCCGGTCCTGGTCGTCGCTGAACCGGGACGCGGACAAGCCGATGCTCAACCGGGCGGTGCGCAAGACGTATCCACCGGGGTCGACCTTCAAGGTGGTGACGGCGGCCGCGGCGCTGGACGCGGGCGTGGTCGAGGACCTGGACGAGCCGACCGACTCCCCGGACCCTTACACCCTGCCGGGCACCAGGACCTCGCTGACGAACGAGTCCGAGGGCTGTGAGGACGTTCCGCTGCGGAAGGCGCTCGAGTGGTCGTGCAACACGGTGTTCGCGCGGCTGGGGGTCAGGGTCGGGGTGGATCGGATGGCGTCGACGGCGGGCGCCTTCGGCTTCAACGACGCCAACCTGAGGATCCCGTTCCCGGTCGCCGAGTCCACCTTCGACACGAAGGTCGACAAGGCGCAGCTCGCCCTGTCGTCGATCGGGCAGTACAACACGCGCGCCACCCCGCTTCAGATGGCGATGGTCGCGGCGGCCGTGGCGAACGGCGGCCAGGTGCGCTCGCCCTATCTGGTGGAGCGCACGACCCGCGCGAGCGGCGCCACGGTCTCGACAGGCGGTTCGCGCCCCGTCCGGCAGGCGATGCGGCCGTCGACCGCGAGGCTCATGAAGGAAATGATGGTGGACGTGGTGCGGGAGGGCACCGGCACCAACGCCTGGATCCCGGGTGCGACGGTCGGCGGCAAGACCGGCACGGCCCAGCACGGCCTCGGCAACTCCGGCACGCCGTACGCCTGGTTCGTCTCGTGGGCGAAGGGCGACCGTGACCTGGAGCCCAAGGTCGCGGTCGCGGTGGTGGTGGAGGACGCGGACGCGGACCGGGGTGAGATCAGCGGGGGCGGCGACGCGGCGCCGATCGCGCGGGCGGTGATGGAGGCGGTGCTGAAGTCACCGGCGCCCGGGGACAGTTGACGCGGGCGACCATGCCCACCCACTGAGACACCCGCTGCGCCCGGCGACCCGACCGACCTATCGTTCGGTCCATGACGACAGCAGCCGCATCGGAAGCCGCCTTCGAACTCGCCCAGGTCAACATCGCCCGCCTCAAGGCCCCGCTGGACTCGCCCCAGTTGAAGGACTTCGTCGACAATCTCGACCCCGTGAACGCCGACGCCGAGGCCGCCGACGGCTTCGTCTGGCGGCTGAAGGACGACTCCGGCGACGCGACGGACGTGAGCGTCTTCGGCGACGACTGGCTGATCATCAACCTGACGATGTGGCGCGACACGAACGCGCTGACGGCGTACATGTACCAGGGCCGCCATCGCGAGATGCTGGCCCGCCGGCGCGAGTGGTTCGAACGGGTGCAGGAGGCGATGACGGCCCTGTGGTGGGTCCCCGCCGGCCACCGCCCCACCGTCGCGGAAGCCGAGTCCCGCCTCCTCCACCTCCGCACGAACGGACCCACCCCGTACGCCTTCACCCTGCGCACGTCGTACCCGCCACAGGGGGCGGAGCCGGTGCTGGGGGAGGTTCCGGAGGGACTGGGCTGCTCGGTGTAGGGGGATCAGGCCAGCGGTTCCCGGGGCTCCGGGGTGGGCTCGGGGCCCCGCCGTCCGTCGAGGTGTTGACCCGCCTCGATCGCTCCCTCCACCTCCGCCACCCGCTCCCGCTCCTCCACCGCGAACCGCTCCGCATCCAGCTTCTCCGCGATCTCCTCGTCCTGAGCCATCAGCAGGTCCAGGTTGGAGTCGCCCATTTCAAAGACACCCATGTCGACATAGGCCTGCTGAAGCCGCTTCCCCCACAGCCCGATGTCCTTCACACAAGGGACGATGCGCGAGAAGAGCAACCGGCGGAACAGCTGCAGGAATTCGGACCGCTCGCTGAGCTGCTCCGCCTCGGCCTTCGGAATTCCGAAGTTCTCCAGGACCTCGACACCGCGCAGCCGGTCCCGCATCAGATAGCAGCCCTCGATGACGAATTCCTCGCGCTCTCGGAGCTCGGTATCGGTCAGCTGCTTGTAGTAGTCCCGCAGCGCCATCCGCCCGAAAGCCACGTGCCGCGCCTCGTCCTGCATCACATAGGCCAGGATCTGCTGGGGCAGCGGCTTGGTGGTGGTGTCCCGGATCATGCCGAAGGCAGCCAGGGCGAGCCCCTCGATCAGCACCTGCATTCCGAGATACGGCATGTCCCAGCGGCTGTCGCGCAGCGTGTCGCCCAGCAGTGACTGAAGGTTGTCGTTGATCGGATAGACCATCCCGATCTTCTCGTGCAGAAAACGCCCGTAGATCTCGGCGTGCCGCGCCTCGTCCATCGTCTGCGTCGCCGAATAGAACTTCGCGTCCATGTCCGGCACCGACTCCACGATGCGGGCCGCACAGATCATCGCGCCCTGCTCGCCGTGCAGAAACTGACTGAACTGCCAGGACGCGTAGTGCTGCCGCAGCTCGCCCTTCTCCCGCTCGCTCATCTTCGCCCAGTACGGCGTCCCGTAGAGCGCCATCGCCTCCTCCGGCGTACCGAGCGCGTCATACGGATCGACCTCCAGGTCCCAGTCGATCCGCCGCTGCCCGTCCCACTGCTTGTCCTTGCCCTTCTGGTACAGGGCCAGAAGCCGTTCGCGCCCGTCGTCGTACTCCCAGCTGAAGCGTGCCGCGCCGGCCGCCGGCACCTGCCAGAGAGGTTCTCCCGGATCGTTGGTGTACAGGTCGTATGTCGGCATGCCACGCAGGCTCACACGGGGTAGACGCGGGGTCAACAAGTACTGCGCAAGGGATTGACGACCTTGCTGACAGGCAGTCTCATAAGACGCGGATGACGTACCCCCGGTAACAGAGGTGACCGACCGATGACGACCCTGACGGAAGCCGACGCGCTGGACGGGCTGCGCGACGCACTCGGCCTGCTCAAGGACCGCGAACAGGTGGCCGAACGCCTCCTGGCCTCCTCCGCCAAGCACTCCTTCGACCCCGACAAGGAGCTGGACTGGGACGCCCCCTTCGAGGAGGGCAAGTGGTTCTGGCCCCCGGAGCTGGTCTCGCTCTACGACACCCCCCTCTGGCACCGCATGAGCGAGGAACAGCGCATCCTCCTCTCCCAGCACGAGTCGGCCGCACTGGCCTCCCTCGGCATCTGGTTCGAGCTGATCCTCATGCAACTCCTGGTCCGCCACATCTACGACAAGGCGGCCACCAGCGCCCATGTCCGCTACGCCCTCACCGAGATCGAGGACGAGTGCCGCCACTCCAAGATGTTCGCCCGCCTGATCTCCCACGGCGGCACCCCCTGGTACCCCGTCGGCCGCGCACACCACACCCTCGGCCGCCTCTTCAAGACCATCTCCACCACCCCCGGCTCCTTCACGGCCACGCTCCTCGGTGAAGAGGTCCTCGACTGGATGCAGCGACTGACCTTCCCCGACGAGCGCGTCCAGCCCCTCATCCGCGGCGTCACCCGCATCCACGTGGTCGAGGAGGCCCGCCACGTCCGCTACGCCCGCGAGGAACTCCGCCGCCAGATGGTGACGGCCCCGAAGTGGTCCCAGGAGTTCACCCGCGTCACCTCCGGCGAGTTCGCCCGCGTCTTCTCCGTCGCCTTCGTCAACCCCGACGTCTACACGAACGTAGGCCTGGACAGGCGAGAGGCCATGGCCCAGGTCAAGGCCAGCGCACACCGCCGCGAGGTCATGCAGACAGGCGCCAAACGCCTCACAGACTTCCTGGACGACATAGGCGTGCTGCGCGGAGTGGGCCGACGCCTGTGGAGGTCGTCCGGCCTACTTGCATAGGAAAGGCGCGAACCCCCGCGTCGCGGCACCCGCGTACGGCGGCAAGGGGCCGTGCCGGGGGTGTCCGCCCGCAGCGGCGGGCGTCAACGCAGGACACCTTCCAAGCCACCGCAACCGCCCGACCGAGGACGGACACCCCCCCGGCACGGCCCCGCCCCCCACCGCACCGCAGGCGCCACGCGCACCCCCACCGGACAGGCCCAGGCCGCCGCAGGCACCCCGACCCAACCGCCGGATGGCACTACGCTGCTGGTCATGACGCCCTCGGCCCCCACCCCCGCCTACCGCCGCCTGAGCGTCGAGGAGCGCCGCACCCAGCTCCTCAACGCCGCCCTCACCCTCTTCGCCCACCGCACCCCCGAGGACGTCTCCCTGGACGACGTGGCAGAAGCCGCGGGCGTCTCACGCCCCCTCGTCTACCGCTACTTCCCCGGCGGCAAGCAACAGCTCTACGAGGCCGCCCTCCGCTCCGCCGCGGAAGAACTCGAGCACTGCTTCGACGAACCCCACGACGGCCCCCTCCTCCAGCGCCTGGCCCGCGCCCTCGACCGCTACCTCGCCTTCGTCGACGAGCACGACACCGGCTTCAGCGCGCTGCTCCAGGGCGGCAGCGTCGTGGAGACCTCCCGCACCACCGCCATAGTGGACGGCGTACGCCGAGCCGCGGCCCTGCACATCCTCAGCCACCTGGAGGTCCCCCACCCCGGCCTCCGCCTCCGTATGACCGTACGGATGTGGATCACCGCGGTCGAGGCGGCCTCCCTCATCTGGCTGGACGAGGGCAAGCAGCCCCCCTTGCCGGAACTACGGGACTGGCTGGTCGAACAGTTCGGAGCCGCGCTCGCCGTCACGGCGGCCCGAGATGCCCAGACGGCCGAGCTGGCCGAGCGACTGGCCACCGACCCACAGCCGGGATGACCGACACTGTTGCCGTGAAGAGCGAAGACACCCCGTTCGAGGGCGGCCCCATGGACGGCCGCGTACTCCCCGTCCTGCTGGGCATCACCGGCCACCCGCCCAAGACGTACCGCATCCCGGTCCCCGACCCGCACGGCGGCCCGCCCACGGTCATCGTCTACCGCCGCGTACCACGCAAACAGGGCGCCCGCCCGGCCCTCACCCAACGCTGGAAGTACGAGTACGCCCCCGAGGGCGAGCAGAGCCGCCGCCGGAACTGGCCCTGGTCCAAGCCGGACGCCACGCCGCCCGGCAAGCCACACGACTCGGACGAGTGACCGCACTGCGCCGAACCGCGCACACCCACCGCGCGAACCCGGCGCCGCCGTCCGATGCTCACGGTGCGGAGCAGAGAGCCTCTCCGCACCGGAGGTGATGACGTGTCAGGACGGCTTCTGCGTCTGGCGTGTACGGCGGCGGCGACGGCCGCGGCCACCACCGCCACGCTCCTCGCGCCGGCCGCCCCCGCGACGGCGGCCCCCACGCCCCCCGAACCGCAAGCGCGCTCCACCACCGATCTCCTGACGGACCTTCAGCGCCTGTACCGGGAAACCGAGCGGGCCACGGAGACCTACAACGCCACCGAGGAAGAGCTCGACAAGCAGCGCACCGAGGTGAGCCGCCTGGACGCCGCCCTGTCCCGCGTCCGCCTCTCCCTGTACGACAGCCGGGGCGCCGCCGGCCGCCTGGCCCGCCAGCAGTACCAGAACACCACCGACATCTCCCCCTACGTCAGCCTGCTCCTGGCCCAGGACCCCCAGCACGCCCTCGACCAGGGCCATGTCATCGCCCGGCTGGCCCGCGAGCGCGCCGAGACGGTCGGCCGGCTGACCGGTACGGAACACAAGGCCGCCGAGCTGGCCCGCAAGGCCCGCAAGGCGCTCGACGCGCAACTCGCCCTCGCCGAGCGCCAGAAGAAGAACCGGGACGCCGTACACAAGCGCCTGAAGAAGGTGGAGGAACTCCTGGCCTCCCTCACCGCCGAACAGCTCACCGCGCTGGACACCCTGGAGAAGAAGGACACCGCGAAGGCCCAGCGGGCCTTCCTCGCGTCGGGCACCCTCGCCAAGGACGACCACAAGCCGTCCCGCGAGAGCGCCCGGGCGATCCGCTACGCCAAGCGGCAGCTCGGCAAGCCGTACAAGTGGGGCGCGGAGGGCCCCAAGTCCTACGACTGCTCAGGACTGACCTCCGAGGCCTGGGCCCACGCGGGAACCCGCATCCCGCGCACGAGCCAGGAGCAGTGGGCGCGGCTCGACCGTATCCCGCTGACGAAACTGCGCCCCGGCGACCTGGTCATCTACTTCCCGGACGCCACCCATGTGGCCATGTACCTGGGCAAGGGCAAGGTGGTCCAGGCCCCGCGCCCCGGCGGGAAGGTCAAGATCTCCCCGATCGCGTCGAACCCGGTACTGGGAGCCGTACGCCCCAGGATCAAGCCCCGGAAACCTCAGCGAGATACGCACCGGTCTTCTCCGGCTCGTAAAAGAAGTTCTCGAAGTCAGCCGGATCATCGAAGCCGTTAGCGAACCGATCGGCGACCGGCTGCAACTGCCCTGCCGCGCCGATGAGGTTGAGGATGTGCTCCGGCGGCGGCGCCAGCATGGCGTTCGTCCACTTGGTGACGTGCTGCGCGGTGGCCCAGTACCGGTCGAAGGTGGCGCGCATCCAGGCCTCGTCGAACTCCTTGTCCCCGTGTTCGAGGATCGAGGCGAGATAGGCGGCGGCGCACTTGGACGCGGAGTTGGAGCCCTGTCCGGTGATGGGGTCGTTCGCCACGACGACGTCCGCCACGCCCAGCACGAGCCCGCCGCCGGGAAGCCGCCCGACGGGGTTGCGCACCGTCGGCGCGTACCGCCCGCTCAGCACCCCGCCCGCGTCCGTGAGCTCGGCCTTGGTCGCCCGCGCGTGCTCCCAGGGCGTGTACCGCTCCATGAGTTCCAGGGTCAGGGAGAGGTGCTCCGCCGGGTCCTTCACTCCCTGGAAGGCGTCGAGCGGGCCGCCGGGTATGCCCTCCCAGAACAGGATGTCCGCGCGTCCGGAGGTCGTCAGGGTGGGCATGACGAACAGCTCACCGACACCGGGGACGAGGTTGCAGCGGACGGCCTCGGTGTCCGGGTGCTCCGGACGCGGGCCCAGGCCGTGGACGTACGACACGGCGAGCGCCCGCTGCGGCTCGCTGTACGGGGAGCGCTCCGGGTCCCGGCCGAACATCTGGACCAGCTCGCCCTTGCCCGCCGACACCAGGACCAGGTCGTACGTACGGGAGAAGTAGTCGAGGTCACCGACCGCCGCGCCGTGTATGACCAGTTGTCCGCCGCGCTGGGCGAACGTCTCCATCCAGCCGGCCATCTTCACCCGCTGGTCGACGGACTGCGCGAACCCGTCGAGGTGCCCCAGCCAGTCGATCGCGCGCGCCGCGGGGCCCTCGGCCCAGGAGCCGGGGGCCGCCACCGAGACGCCGAGCCCCTCGATCTTCGGGGCCTGGGACTCCCAGAAGTTCAGCTGGAGATCGCGCTCGTGCTGGAGCGAGGTGTGGAACATGCACTGCGTGGACATGACCCGGCCGGAGCGGATCTCGTCCGCCGTCCGGTTGGACATCAGGGTGACCTCGTACCCGTTCGACTGGAGTCCGAGGGCGAGCTGGAGTCCGGACTGGCCGGCTCCGACGACGAGTATCTTCCGCATCCGGGGCTGTTCTCCTACTCGGGATCCACTCGGGGATCTACTCGGGGGTTTCGTCGAGCGCGTGACCGACGAGGCTCAGGAGGGTCTCGATCACCGAGATCCGGCGGCGCGCATCCATGATCATTACAGGTATGTGCGCCGGGATCGTCAACGCCTCACGCACGTCCTGCGGCTCGAACAGCTCGCTGCCGTCGAAGTGGTTGACCGCGACGACGTACGGCAGCCCGCAGCTCTCGAAGTAGTCCAGCGCCGGGAAGCAGTCCTTCAGCCGCCGGGTGTCGGCCAGCACCACCGCCCCGATCGCGCCGCGCACCAGGTCGTCCCACATGAACCAGAACCGCTGCTGGCCCGGCGTGCCGAACAGGTAGAGCACCAGGTCGTCGTCGAGGGTGATGCGGCCGAAGTCCATGGCCACGGTGGTGGTGAGCTTGCCGGGCGTGGCGGTGAGGTCGTCGGTGTCCTCGCTCGCCTCGGTCATCAGCGCCTCGGTCTGCAGGGGCGTGATCTCCGAGACGGCGGTGACCAGCGTGGTCTTGCCCACGCCGAAACCGCCCGCCACGACTATCTTCGTGGCGACGGGGGCCCGGGTGCGGTCCGTCTGCCAGGACCGCGGGTGCTCCTCTTCATCGGGGAGCGGGGTGACGCCGAAGGAGGTGGCGGCGTCAGAGACGACGGAGTCCACTCAGCACCCTTTCCAGCAGAGCGCGGTCCGGCCGGCCTGTGCCGTGGCCGGTTCCGGTGCCGTACACACGGATCTTTCCCTGGTCCGCGAGATCGCTGAGGAGCACGCGGACCACGCCGAGCGGCATCTTCAGCAGCGCGGCGATCTCGGCCACCGTACGCATACGGCGGCAGAGTTCGACGATGGCCCGCATCTCCGGCATGACACGGCTGGAGAGGGAACCGTTAGTCAGTTCCTTGCGCTTCTGAGGCGCCTCCAGGGCCGCGACGAAGGTCTCGACGAGGAGGACGTGGCCGAAGCGGGTACGGCCGCCGGTGAGCGAGTAGGGGCGTACGCGGGCGGGTTTGCGGTCGCCGCCGCGTACGGGGAGATGGGGCCTGCTCTTCGGGGCGTTGCTCATCGGGTACTCCCTGCCGACGCGGCCTCGACGGATTTCCGTAGCTCGCTGCGGAGTTCGGGGGTGAGGACGTGGCCGGCGCGGCCGACGAAGAGCGCCATGTGATAGGCCACCACGCTCATGTCGCAGTCCGCGGAGCCGTGCACGCCGAGCAGCGAGCCGTCGCTGATGGACATGACGAACAGGCTGCCCTCCTCCATCGCGACCATGGTGTGCTTCACCCCGCCGAACTGCATCAGCTTGGCGGCCCCGATGGTGAGGCTGCCGATGCCGGAGACGATGGTGGCGAGGTCGGCGGAGGAACCGCGGGGGCCGGTGGGCCGGTCGTTCCTCGCTTCCCGGGCCGCTTCGTTTCGGGCGTGGTCCGAGGAGAGGAGGAGCAGGCCGTCGGAGGAGACGACGGCGACGGACTGGATGCCCGGCACCTCCTCGACCAGATTCGTCAACAACCAGTGCAGGTTGCGGGCTTCACTGCTCAGTCCGAAGGTACTGGGCGCGGTCAACTGCTTGCCTCCTCGACTGTGCCCCCCGTGGCTGCTTCGGATTCCGTGGTTCCTGCGGTCGGTGCCTTGTTCTGACCGGTCTGTTCGGCGATCTCCGCCTCGACGTCGCGATAGCCGGCCTCCGCGCCGCGACGGAAGCCGCCGAGCCGTTTACGGAGGGCCTCGGCGTCGACGCCGCCGGTCCGCGGCCGCGGGACCTCCACGGGAGTGGTGATCTTGGGGGTGCGCTTGGGCAGGCCCTTGTCGGTGACAAGGTCCTCCCCCTCGTCCCCCTCGTCCCCCTCGTCCCGGGTCCGCTCATGGGTGTCCGGTCCGATGGCGTAGGGGTCGGCGACCGGGACCTCCGGCTCCTCGGCGGGCGCCGGGATCAGGAGTTCCATCGTGGTCTCGGCAGGCGTCGCCTCGGGCTCCGTACGACCCGCCTCGACGGCTTCCGATGACGTACGGTCCTCCGCCGCGTCCCCCGCCGCGTCCGCGTCAGCCGTCTCCCGTACGGCCTGCTCCGCCAGCTCGACCAGCGGGTCGCCGTTCTTGGCGCGGCCGCGCAGGACGTTGGAGTTGGCCTCGGCGTCGGCGCCGGGCAGGGAGAAGGCGTGGGCGGCGCTGTGGTGCCGGGTGTCCGAGGGCACCGCGGCGGCGGGGGCCGGCGCCAGCAGGGCCCTCGGCAGCACGGCGACCGCCGCGATGCCGCCCTGCTTCTGCTCGCGCAGCTGGACGCGGACGCCGTGGCGGTGGGCGAGGCGGGCGACGACGTACAGGCCGAGGCCCAGGCCGTCGTCGCCCTCCTGGTCGTAGGACGCCTCGGGGTCGAAGTCGGCGAGGCGACCGTTGAGGCGGGTCAGGCGATCGCTCGTCATGCCGATGCCCTCGTCCTGCACGGAGAGCATGACCTCGCCGTTCTCCAGCAGCCAGCCGGAGATCTCGACGGGCAGGTCGGGCGGGGAGAACGCGGTGGCGTTCTCCATCAGCTCGGCCAGGACGTGGGAGAGGTCGTCGGCGGCGAACCCGGCCACATGGGCGTGCGGCGGGAGCGCGGCGATCCGGACCCGCTCGTACCGCTCGATCTCGCTGACCGCCGCGCGGACCACGTCGACCAGCGGCACCGGTCCGGCGTGCTGCTGGACGTGTTCGGTGCCGGCCAGGACGAGGAGGTTCTCGCTGTGCCGGCGCATGACCGTGGCGAAGTGGTCGAGCTTGAAGAGCGTGGCGAGGCGCTCGGGGTCCTGCTCGCGCTCCTCCAGTCCCTCGATGACGGCGAGTTGGCGCTCGACCAGGCCGAGGGTGCGCAGTGCCAGGTTGACGAAGGTGCTGCCGATGCTGTCGCGCAGCCGCTCCAGCTGGTCGGCGGACGCCGCGAGTTCGGCACGCAGTCCCTCGCGGGCGTCGGCCATCTTCTGCCGCTGCCCGACCAGGTGCTTGCGGTCGGACTCCAGGGTGGTGACGCGCTCGTGGAGGGCGACGGCGTGCGTGTGCAGGGCGTTGACGGAGTTCACGACCTGCGCGAACTCGTCCTTGCGCCCGGTGAACTTGACGGGTTCCTCCGCCGCCGGGTCCTCGGCCTGCGCGAGCCGCGCGGAACCGAGCCGCAGAACGGCGAGGGGCCGGGTGAGGCTGCGGGCCATGCCGGTGGCGACGCCGACGGCGAGCAGCACCAGCGCGCCGAGGATCGCGATGCGGATCTCCAGCGCGGTGACGTCGTCGTCGCGCAGCTGCTCCAGGGCCTTGGTGCGGCGGTCGTAGAGGGCGGACTCCGCGCCGCGCATCAGGTCGACGCGGGCGGAGAGGGCGGCCTCGGCCCGCTCGGTGTTGGTGGCCAGGTCCCGGTCGGAGAGCGTGGCCTGGTCGGTGAGCGACGCCAGATACCGCTCGGCCGTGTCGGCCTCGGGGCCGGTGACCGTGGAGTCGTACGAGGTGCGCGCGCTCTTCTGCGCGGTGTCGCGGAAGTCGGCGAGAGACGCGTCGGAGCGCAGCCGGGCTTGCTGGGCGGCGGCGCTGAGCTCGGCACGCTGCTTGGCGTCGGCGCCCGAGGAGGTCTCCTGGGTGCTCGGGAGGCCGGTGACCGGGTCGATGACGGTCTCGGTGGTGGTCGGCACGCTGAGCGCGGCGAGCAGCAGCCCGCGCACTGCGGCGGCCTGCTGTACGGCGGAGTCCAGTTCGGCGAGGGCGTAGGCGCCGGAGCCCGCGCGGGGCGGCATCTGGTCGGCCAGCCGCTCGGCGAGGCGGTGCAGTTCGGTGATGGCCGCGGAGTACGCCTGGTGGGCCTGGAGCGCGGTGCTCTGGCCGGTGAGCGCGGAGCGGCGCAGGGCCGCGATGCCGTCGAGGTCGTGGCGCAGCGAGGCGGGGGCGTCGGTGTCGGCGCGCAGCTCCTCGACCTGCCGGTCGACCCGGGTGCTGCGCTGCTCGCTGGGCGCCTTGGACTTGGGCCGCCCGGCGGCGATGTACGACGTCACCTCGTCCCGCTCGTCGGCGAGGGAGTGGGCGAGCGTGAGCGCGTCCTCCGTCTGTCCGGCGAGGGTCACCAGTTCCTGGGAGTCGTTCAGTTGCCCGGAGGCGGCGACGATCGAGGGGACGCCGGCGGCGGCGATGGCGGCGGCCACCACGGCCACGGCGACGATCAGCCGGTTCCGTACGTGTGTCGGGCGCCCCTTGCCGGCGGGTGTGACGTCGGTGGTGGTGCCGGGAGTGGGTTGCGTGCCCCCTGCGGAGGCCGTCTGCTTGCCTGAGCGACGAGGCCGCATCTTCTGCACCGGTGCTCGCATTCCTGACTCGTGATACCCATGGGTCCGGATGACGCTTCGTCAACTACCGCCGACCGTACGTACACCCCTCCCCCAAGCTCGCGGGACTTCGTTCGAGCAAGGGGTGCCCTAACCGGTCCCCGACCCTCCCAGTGCCGGTGGGCGACGGCCGCGCATCACCTGACCCGCCACCCGAAGGAGTGAACCCCGGAGGGGAGTTGGCGGGCAAGTTCCTGCGGCGCGTGCACACACCTTGTACGGCAGGCCGGTTGGACGTCTGCGGCGGGCGATGGCAGTATTCGCCGCCACGCCCCCTCGGAGCGAACCATTCCACCCCAAATCAGGCGCCTGACCTGCGCCGCTGCACCCATTCGACGACCAATGCGACCCCTTGGCAGACATTGTGAAGGGCTCGTGCAGACTGGCCGAATGCGAACAGAGCTTGTTTCGGAGTCCGGCGATCCGGCCCGCCCCAACGAGGACTTCGCAAGTGTCGGCCTTCCCGCCTCGGGACAGGGCGGCGCACTGGTCGTCCTGGACGGGGTCACCCCGCCAAGGGGTGAGACGGGCTGTCTGCATTCCGTCCCCTGGTTCACCGCACGACTCGGCGGAGCCCTGACCGAACTGACCGTTTCACTCCCTGATGTTCCCCTCACCGACGCGTTGGCCCGCGCCATCGCACGTACCGCCGAGGCACACGCGCAAACCTGTGACCTTTCTCACCCGCGCACCCCACAGGCAACAGTGGTTCTGGCGCGCTGGTCGTCGCGGGCGGTGGAGTACCTGATCCTCTCGGACTCGGCCCTGCTCCTGGAGTCACCGGACGGCAGGATCACGCCATACCTGGACGACCGTCTCGCACGTCTCCCCAGGGCCTCCCTGGCCACGGACGCCATGATCGACACCCACATCCGCAACAAGGAGGGCGGCTTCTTCACGGCCGCCGCGGATCCGTCGGTGGCGGAGAGGGCGGTGACGGGAGTGCTGCCGCGAGGGGATGTCCGGGCCCTTGCAGCGCTGACGGACGGGGCGACCCGGTGGGTGGAGAAGTTCCGTGAGGGGGACTGGACGGACTGCTTCACCTTCGTACGGAAGGAGGGGGCGCGGGCGCTGGTGGAGCGGGTGCGGGCGCTGGAGACGGCGGACGCGCGGGAGCGGACGTATCTGGGGCGGAGCAAGACCCACGACGACGCGACGGTCGTGTACGCGGAGCTGTGAGCGGAACGCCGGCTTCCCCGTCCCCCGGTTCGACTACTTCCCCTTCCCCCGCTCCCCCGCTCCCCCGCTTCGGTTACTTCTCCATTCCCCGGTTCAGCTGATTGAGCAATCGGGCCAGCTCCGCCACTTCCTGCCGGTCCCAGTGCGACAGCTGTTCGACATAGCGCGCCCGCCGGGCCTCCCGCACCTTGGCGACCCGGCCGCGTCCCTCCTCGGTGAGGTGGACCAGCCAGGCCCGTCCGTCGGCGGGGTCCGGCTCGCGGGCGACCAGGCCCAGGTCCTCCAGGGCGTGCAGCTGGCGGGACATGGTGGCCTTGCCGACGCCGATGTAGGCGGCGAGCTCGGTGGCCCGCTGGCGGCCGGCGTCATCCAGACGGACCAGCAGGCCGTACGCCGCGGACTCCAGGTCCGGATGGACCTCGCGGGCCATCTCGCCCTGCTTGGCCCGGGCGCGTCGGAACAGGACCGTCAACTCGCGTTCCAGATCCAGGAATTCGGGCCGGCCCAGGCCACGACCGGTCACTCCATCGGAGGCGGCACCCCCAGGTTCGACTCGGCGCCCGTCGCCGTTTCCCTCTTCGTGCACGTCAGCCCCTGCCTCGTTCTTCCCGGTCGTGAAAGTTTCCGCCAACCGCCGTCATCGCCGCTGCTCCGCCAGTATTTCGCAGGCTTGGACCAACGGCAGCCTCCGGACCCCCTTCCACCTGCTGTTCTGGCCGTCTAGCTTCAATGCCGTCGCCTCTTTTGGCATGCCCGCGCCACAGTCGACGGCATCGGCCCATCACGGACACGCACCACTCCCCCACCGAGCGTCACCGAGTTTTCGGAGGCACGCTATGCCCGTGCACAGATCCGAACTGCTCCGCCCCCGGCGCCCGCACCTCGCCGGGCTGCTGCTCACCGCCGCCCTGCTCCTTCTCCTCCCCCACCCCTCACCCGCGTCCGCCGACGACACCCCGCCCCGCGGCTCGGCCCACATGGGCATGGGCGTCCTGACCCACGACGGCGAGGACGGCCTCCCCGCCTCTGACCTGGCCGCTGAGACCGAAGGCGTCGACGTCTCCAGCCATCAGGGCGACGTCGCCTGGTCGACCCTGTGGGACAGCGGCGTGAAGTGGGCCTATGTGAAAGCCACCGAGGGGACGTACTACACCAACCCCTACTTCGCCCAGCAGTACAACGGCTCCTACGACATCGGCATGATCCGCGGCGCCTACCACTTCGCGACCCCGGACACCACCAATGGCGCAACCCAGGCGGACTATTTCGTCGACCACGGCGGGGGCTGGTCCGGCGACGGCAAGACCCTGCCCGGCGCCCTCGACATCGAATGGAACCCCTACGGCGACGCCTGCTACGGCAAGACCCCGACCGCGATGGTCACCTGGATCGGCGACTTCGTGAAGCGGTACAAGGCCCGCACCGGCCGCGACCCGGTCATCTACACGGCCACCAGCTGGTGGAAGCAGTGCACCGGCAACTACAGCGGCTTCGCCACCACCAACCCGCTGTGGGTCGCCCGGTACGCGACGGCGGTCGGGGAACTGCCGGCCGGCTGGAGCTACTACACGATGTGGCAGTACACGTCCTCCGGACCGACCGTCGGTGACCACAACAAATTCAACGGAACCCTCGACAGGGTCGTGGCGCTCGCCAAGGGGTAGTAGCGGGTAGTACGGCGAAGGCCCGGGCCTCCCTCACGGGACCCGGGCCTTGCCTTTCCGGTCACGTCCGTCACGCCGCGACCGGAACCTCCGGCGCCGCGCCGTTGGTGGCCGGCGACAGGGCCAGTTCCAGGACCTGGCGGACGTCGGTGACGGCGTGGACGTCGAGCTTGTCCAGCACCTCCGCCGGGACGTCGTCCAGGTCGGGCTCGTTGCGCTTGGGGATGACCACGGTCGTGACGCCCGCGCGGTGGGCCGCCAGCAGCTTCTGCTTCACGCCGCCGATCGGGAGCACCCGGCCGGTCAGCGAGACCTCGCCGGTCATCGCCACGTCGGTGCGGACCAGCCGCCCGGAGAGCAGCGAGGCGAGAGCCGTCGTCATCGTGACGCCCGCGCTCGGGCCGTCCTTCGGCACCGCGCCCGCCGGGAAGTGGATGTGCACCCCACGGTCCTTCAGATCGGCGACCGGCAGCTCCAGTTCGGCGCCGTGCGAGCGGAGGAAGGACAGGGCGATCTGCGCGCTCTCCTTCATCACATCACCCAGCTGCCCCGTCAGGGTCAGGCCCGCCGCGCCCGTCTCGGGGTCGGCCAGCGACGCCTCCACGAACAGGACGTCACCGCCCGCGCCCGTCACCGCCAGGCCCGTCGCCACGCCCGGCACGGCCGTACGGCGCTCCGCCGGGTCCTGGGCGGACTCGGGAACGTGGTGCGGCCGGCCGATCAGGGAGCGCAGATCGCCGTCCTCGATGGTGAACGGCAGCTTCCGCCGGCCCAGTTCGTGCTCGGCCGCCACCTTGCGCAGCAGCCGGGCGACGGACCGCTCGAGGTTACGGACACCCGCCTCGCGTGTGTACTCGCCGGCGAGCTTGCGCAGGGCGCCCTCGCCGATGGTGACCTCGTCCTTGTTCAGACCGGCCCGCTCCAGCTGGCGCGGGAGCAGGTGGTCACGCGCGATGACGATCTTCTCGTCCTCGGTGTAGCCGTCGAGACGGACCAGCTCCATACGGTCGAGCAGCGCCTCGGGGATGGCCTCCAGGACGTTCGCCGTCGCCAGGAAGACGACGTCGGACAGGTCCAGTTCCACCTCCAGGTAGTGATCCCGGAAGGTGTGGTTCTGCGCCGGGTCCAGGACCTCCAGCAGAGCCGCCGCCGGGTCACCCCGGTAGTCGGACCCCACCTTGTCGATCTCGTCGAGCAGGACCACCGGGTTCATCGACCCGGCCTCCTTGATGGCGCGGACGATCCGGCCGGGCAGCGCGCCGACGTACGTACGCCGGTGGCCGCGGATCTCGGCCTCGTCGCGGACACCGCCGAGGGCGACCCGGACGAACTTGCGCCCCATCGCGTGCGCGACGGACTCGCCGAGCGAGGTCTTGCCGACGCCGGGCGGGCCGACCAGGGCCAGCACGGCACCGCCCCGCCGCCCACCGACGACACCCAGACCCCTGTCCGTACGGCGCTTGCGCACCGCCAGGTACTCGGTGATCCGCTCCTTCACGTCCTCCAGGCCCGCGTGCTCGGCGTCCAGCACGTCCTTCGCGCCCTGGATGTCGTACGCGTCCTCGGTCCGCTCGTTCCACGGCAGTTCGAGAACGGTGTCGAGCCAGGTGCGGATCCACGACCCCTCGGGCGACTGGTCGCTGGACCGCTCCAGCTTGTCGACCTCCTTGAGGGCGGCCTCGCGGACCTTCTCGGGCAGGTCGGCGGCCTCGACGCGGGCGCGGTAGTCGTCGGACTCCTCGCCGTCCTTCTCGCCGTTCAGCTCGCGCAGTTCCTTGCGTACGGCTTCGAGCTGGCGGCGCAGCAGGAACTCGCGCTGCTGCTTGTCGACGCCTTCCTGGACGTCCTTGGCGATGGTCTCGGCGACGTCCTGTTCGGCGAGGTGGTCGCGCAGTTGCTGGGTGGCGAGCTTGAGGCGGGTGACCGGGTCGGCGGTCTCCAGCAGCTCCACCTTCTGCTCGGTGGTCAGGAAGGGCGAGTACCCGGAGTTGTCGGCGAGCTGGGAGACATCGTCGATGGCCTGGACGCGGTCCACGACCTGCCAGGCGCCGCGCTTGCGCAGCCAGGCGGTGGCGAGGGCCTTGTACTCCTTCACCAGTTCCGCGACCTGTCCGGGCAGCGGCTCGGGCACGCTCTCGTCGATCCGCGCCCCCTCGACCCACAGGGCGGCACCCGGCCCGGTCGTCCCGGCGCCGATCCGCACCCGTCCGCGACCGCGGATCAGGGCGCCCGGGTCACCGTCGGCCAGCCGGCCGACCTGCTCGACGGTGCCGAGCACACCGGTGCCCGGGTACGTCCCGTCGATGCGTGGCACCAGCAGCACCCTGGGCTTTCCCGGTGTGGAGCGGGCGGCGGCCTGGGCGGCCTCCACCGCGGCGCGTACATCGGCGTCGTTCAAGTCCAGCGGGACCACCATCCCGGGCAGCACGACGTCGTCGTCGAGCGGCAGCACGGGCAGGGTGAGCGAAGTGGACGTCGAAGCCATGATCTCCCCTTAGGCAGTCAAGTTGAGTTATGCCGACTCAATGCACGGGGCGCCTCGAATGTTCCCGGCCCTCCGTTCGCTGTGAGCGATCACCCGCCGTACATGCCGTGACCTCGGCTTTCGTCAACAACAGCCGCAGGGGCCCGACCCTTCCCGCACCGTCTCCCGGCGACCGACACGCTGCGCCGCGCGGGCACCGAGTTCGCGAGCCTGTGGGGTGGTCGGGGTGGTCGGGGTCAGCGGAGTGGCGGGGCGTGGGATTTATGGCGCGCCACGCCGTATATGCGGTCGCCCGAGGCCGACTGAGTCCGCACGGCTCCAGCGGCGCACCAGCGGCCACAGCCCGACTCCGATGACCAGGGCCGCCAGATGCCCCCAATTGGTCAGCGGGTCCGCGAGGTTCAGCAGGTCCTGGATCAGCATCCCGCCGAACAGCACCAGCACGGGCCACCGCAGCCACGGCCGCAGCAGGCCGGCCAGCGCGCCGATGCTCGTGGCGACGCCGAAGCTCACGCCGTAGTCCATGCGGTGCAGCGAGCTGTCGGGAAGGCGCCCGACCAGCACCGCCAGCCCCACCGGGACCTCGGTCGCGAGGGTGGCCAGGACGTGCCCGGCCAGGAAGACAACGGCCGTGCGCGCACCGCCGATACGCCGCTCCAGCGCGGTCGACACCAGCAGGAAGCACAGGGTGTACGGCGCCACCAGCCCGCCCGCGATCCACAGCGCGCTGGCGAGCAGCACCAGCACGGGCGTGCGCACAAGGTGCGCCACATCGGTGCTGGAGCCCTGGTGGAGGGCGTGGACGAGGGCCGGGTCGGCGTATGTGGCGATCAGGGAGGTGGCGGTCAGTACGACGGCGTAGGCGAAGGTGAACGGGGTGCCGATGGGGGTGGGGAGCAGGCGCCAGGGACGGAAGGCGCGGGGGCGGGGATCGGGCGCGCCGACCTCGGAGGCGGCCGGTGTCGGTGACGGAGGCGCGATGGCGCTCGTCGCGGTGACGCCCACCGGTCCGCGCTGCCGCGGCATCCCGTCCAGCAGCCCGGCGACATCGGGCAGGCCCGCCTCACCGGACTCCGGAACCGAGCCCGTCACACCCCCGACCGCGGTCCGCTCCAAGGTGAGGCGCTCCTTCCGTTTCCCCCACCTTTCGCCTGCGACCCCCGCGTGTCTGTGACCGGCGCCACTTGGGAGCCGATTCTCAGGAACCTCTCAACTCCGCGGAAATTCCCTCGGGCGGACGGTTCGGAGCTGCGAGGATGGCCGGATGCCCACTTCGTACGACATCCCCGAAGTCCTGGACCGTCACGAAGGCCCCCACGGCGAGATCGTGCTGCGGCGGCACGGCACACTGCTGCAGATCATCGCGAACGGCTGTTTCCTGATGGACACTTCCGACGGGCGTTCGGAGCGGCTGCTGGTCGACGCGGCACTCGGCGCGCTAACCGGCCGGCCGGGGCCGCGGCTGCTGATCGGCGGCCTCGGCGTCGGCTTCTCGCTCGCACACGCCGCCGCCGATCCACGCCCCGGACGGATCACCGTCGTCGAGCGCGAGAGCGCGATTATCGGCTGGCATCTTGACGGACCCTTGTCGCACTTCTCCGCCCGCGCCCTCGCCGACCCGCGCACCGAGATTCTGCAAACTGATCTCGTGGCGTACGTACATGAGACTTCCGCCACGTATGACGCCCTCTGCCTCGACATCGACAACGGCCCCGGGTGGACCGTCACCGAGGGCAACGACAGCCTGTACTCACCGGCCGGACTTGCGGCCTGCGCACGGGTGTTGGAGCCGGGCGGGGTACTGGCCGTATGGTCCGCCCAGCCCTCTCCGGAATTCGAAGAAACCTTGTGTAATGCCGGATTCCAACAGGTGCGTACCGAAGAGATCCCCGTTGCCCGGGGCGTTCCGGACGTCGTACACCTCGCCGTACGACCTGGATAGCCGTGGCGCGGTGACTCCCCGTACTCTGCTCACCTGACGCGGATCATTCAAGCGTCAATCGCAAGCATGCGCAGGCATAGCCAGTCAGAGGAATCACCCCACGGATTCCGGAAAGCAACTTTGGGGCGGGCGATGGAGCAGACACACACCTCCCACAACGGCACGGCGGCGACCCCGGGCGCACAGCGCCGGGTCCTCGTGGTCGAGGACGATCCGACCATCGTGGACGCCATCGCGGCCCGCCTGCGCGCCGAGGGATTCCTCGTGCAGACGGCGGGCGACGGTCCGGCGGCGGTCGACACGGCCGAGGCCTGGCAGCCCGACCTGCTGATCCTCGACATCATGCTGCCGGGCTTCGACGGCCTGGAGGTCTGCCGCCGGGTGCAGGCCCAGCGGCCCGTGCCGGTGCTGATGCTGACCGCGCGCGACGACGAGACCGACATGCTGGTCGGGCTGGGTGTCGGCGCCGACGACTACATGACCAAGCCGTTCTCGATGCGGGAGCTGGCGGCACGCGTGCATGTGCTGCTGCGCCGAGTCGAGCGGGCCGCGCTGGCCGCCACGACCCCGCGGTCGGGCATCCTGCGGCTCGGCGAGCTGGAGATCGACCACGCGCAGCGGCGCGTACGGGTCCGGAGTGAGGATGTTCACCTCACTCCGACCGAGTTCGATCTGCTGGTGTGCCTGGCGAACACCCCGCGCGCGGTGCTCTCCCGCGAGCAGCTGCTCGCCGAGGTGTGGGACTGGGCCGACGCCTCCGGCACCCGGACCGTCGACAGCCACATCAAGGCGCTGCGCCGGAAGATCGGCGCCGAGCGGATCCGTACCGTGCACGGCGTGGGCTACGCCCTGGAGACCCCGACGCCATGAGCGACGGGCCGGCTCCGCGGAGCAGCCCCGGGGAGCCCTGGGGCGGCGTAAGTCCGTTCTCGATCAAGACCAAGCTGGGCGCGCTGGTCGTCATCGCGGTGCTGATCACCACCGGCCTGTCCATGATCGCGGTGCGCACCCAGACGGAGCTGCGCTTCATCACGGTCTTCTCGATGATCGCCACACTGCTCATTACGCAGTTCGTGGCCCATTCGCTCACCTCGCCGCTGGACGAGATGAACACGGTGGCCCGGTCCATCTCGCAGGGCGACTACACCCGCCGGGTGCGGGAGAACCGCCGGGACGAGCTGGGCGACCTGGCCGAGACGATCAACCTGATGGCCGACGAGCTGGAGGCCCAGGACCAGCAGCGCAAGGAGCTGGTGGCGAACGTCTCGCACGAGCTGCGCACCCCGATCGCCGGCCTGCGGGCCGTCCTGGAGAACGTGGTCGACGGCATCGCCGAGGCCGACCCCGAGACGATGCGCACCGCGCTGAAGCAGACCGAGCGGCTGGGCCGGCTCGTGGAGACACTGCTCGACCTGTCCCGCCTGGACAACGGCGTCGTACCGCTGCGCATGCGGCGCTTCGAGGTCTGGCCGTACCTGTCCGGCGTGCTGAAGGAGGCCAACATGGTCGCCTCCGCGCGCGGCGGCATGGCATCGGGCTCCGGCAGCCACACCCGTACGGACGTCCATCTGCACCTCGACGTCTCCCCGCCCGAGCTGACCGCGCACGCCGACCCCGAGCGCATCCACCAGGTCGTCGCCAACCTCATCGACAACGCGATCAAGCACAGCCCGGCGCACGGCCGCGTGACGGTCAAGGCGCGGCGCGGGTCCTACCCGGAGTCGCTGGAGCTGGAGGTCCTGGACGAGGGGCCGGGCATCCCGAAGTCGGAGTGGCACAAGGTCTTCGAGCGCTTCAACCGGGGCGCGGTACGCCGCCCGCACGGGCCGGGCAGTGACGGCGGTACGGGGCTGGGGCTGGCCATCGCGCGCTGGGCCGTGGATCTGCACGGCGGCCGTATCGGCGTGGCCGAATCCGAGCGGGGCTGCCGGATTCTCGTCACACTCCCGGGGCAGCCGTCAGTTCAAAGTTGACGTAAAGTTCGAAACGGAGCCACAAGATCCACGTCGGTCCCGGCAGGCGGACACGTGTGATCAGGTCCAGACCTGCGGATTCGTAGCGCCAGGTCGCGTCCCCGCCTTCCCATCTGAAGCGGAACCACGCTTGTTTCCCGCCATTTCCAGGCACGAAACACACTTTCTGATGTGACTTACGCGACGATGACCTTGCCCGGCCTGACCTTCCCGGCCATGGGGGCGTAGCCTTTATTCCCGCTGTCCATCACCTTGTGAAGCGGAAGAGGGCGGTTGCCGCCGTGTCGCCACAGTCCCCCAGTAACTCGAGCATCTCGACCGACACCGACCAAGCGGGCAAGAACCCCGCGGCCGCGTTCGGTCCGAACGAGTGGCTCGTCGACGAGATCTATCAGCAGTACCTCCAGGACCCGAATTCGGTAGACCGAGCCTGGTGGGACTTCTTCGCCGACTACAAGCCCGGCGCAGGCGCCGCGGCGCCGGCGGGTACTGCGGCCGCGGGGGCCGCAGAGACCACCACCACGGCCCCCAAGCCCGCGCCCGCCGCCCCGGCTGCTCCGGCCGCCCCGTCGGTGCCCGCGCCGGCCCCCGCGGCTGCGAAGCCCGCGGCCGCCGCGCCTGCTGCCCCGGCCGCTCCGGCCCCGGCCGCCGCGAAGCCCGCCGCGCCCGCGCCGGCCGCGAAGCCCGCTCAGCCCGCTCAGCCGAAGAAGGCCGAGCCCGCCGCCGCGTCCGCCGACGGTCCGGAGTTCGTGACGCTGCGCGGCCCGTCCGCCGCGGTCGCGAAGAACATGAACGCCTCGCTGGAGCTGCCGACCGCCACCTCGGTCCGCGCGGTCCCGGTGAAGCTGCTCTTCGACAACCGCATCGTCATCAACAACCACCTCAAGCGCGCCCGGGGCGGGAAGATCTCCTTCACGCACCTGATCGGCTACGCGATGGTGCAGGCCATCAAGGCCATGCCGACGATGAACTACGCGTTCGGCGAAAAGGACGGCAAGCCGACGCTGATCAAGCCGGCGCACGTCAACCTGGGCCTGGCCATCGACCTGGTCAAGCCCAACGGCGACCGCCAGCTCGTCGTGGCCGCCATCAAGAAGGCCGAGACGCTGAACTTCTTCGAGTTCTGGCAGGCCTACGAGGACATCGTCCGCCGCGCCCGCGACGGCAAGCTGACGATGGACGACTTCACCGGTGTCACGGTCTCCCTGACCAACCCCGGTGGCCTCGGCACCGTCCACTCCGTGCCGCGTCTGATGCCCGGCCAGTCCGTGATCATGGGCGTCGGCTCCATGGACTACCCGGCGGAGTTCCAGGGCACCTCCCAGGACACCCTGAACAAGCTCGGCATCTCGAAGGTCATGACGCTCACGTCGACCTACGACCACCGGGTCATCCAGGGCGCAGCGTCCGGCGAGTTCCTGCGCCAGGTCGCCAACCTCCTGCTCGGCGAGAACAACTTCTACGACGAGATCTTCGAGGCGCTGCGCATCCCCTACGAGCCGGTCCGCTGGCTCAAGGACATCGACGCCTCGCACGACGACGACGTCACGAAGGCCGCCCGCGTCTTCGAGCTGATCCACTCCTACCGGGTCCGCGGCCACGTCATGGCCGACACCGACCCGTTGGAGTACCGCCAGCGCAAGCACCCCGACCTGGACATCACCGAGCACGGGCTCACCCTGTGGGACCTGGAGCGCGAGTTCGCGGTCGGCGGCTTCGCGGGCAAGTCCCTGATGAAGCTGCGCGACATCCTCGGCGTGCTGCGCGACTCGTACTGCCGCACCACCGGCGTCGAGTTCATGCACATCCAGGACCCCAAGCAGCGCAAGTGGATCCAGGACCGCATCGAGCGCGCGCACACCAAGCCGGAGCGCGAGGAGCAGCTGCGCATCCTGCGCCGGCTGAACGCCGCCGAGGCCTTCGAGACGTTCCTGCAGACCAAGTACGTCGGCCAGAAGCGCTTCTCCCTGGAGGGCGGCGAGTCCGTCATCCCGCTGCTGGACGCGGTGCTGGACTCGGCCGCCGAGTCCCGCCTGGACGAGGTCGTCATCGGCATGGCCCACCGCGGCCGCCTGAACGTGCTCGCCAACATCGTCGGCAAGTCGTACGCCCAGATCTTCCGCGAGTTCGAGGGCAACCTCGACCCGAAGTCGATGCACGGCTCCGGCGACGTGAAGTACCACCTGGGCGCCGAGGGCACCTTCACCGGCCTCGACGGCGAGCAGATCAAGGTCAGCCTGGTCGCGAACCCCTCGCACCTCGAAGCCGTCGACCCGGTCCTCGAGGGCGTCTCCCGCGCCAAGCAGGACATCATCAACAAGGGCGGCACGGACTTCACCGTCCTGCCGGTGGCCCTGCACGGCGACGCGGCCTTCGCGGGCCAGGGCGTGGTGGCCGAGACCCTGAACATGTCGCAGCTGCGGGGCTACCGCACCGGCGGCACGGTCCACATCGTCATCAACAACCAGGTCGGCTTCACGGCGGCGCCGGAGTCCTCGCGTTCCTCCATGTACGCGACGGACGTGGCCCGCATGATCGAGGCGCCGATCTTCCACGTCAACGGCGACGACCCCGAGGCGGTCGTCCGCGTTGCCCGTCTGGCCTTCGAGTTCCGCCAGGCGTTCAACAAGGACGTCGTGATCGACCTCATCTGCTACCGCCGCCGCGGTCACAACGAGTCGGACAACCCGGCCTTCACCCAGCCGCTGATGTACGACCTGATCGACAAGAAGCGCTCGGTGCGCAAGCTCTACACCGAGTCCCTCATCGGTCGCGGCGACATCACCCTGGAAGAGGCCGAGCAGGCGCTGCAGGACTACCAGGGCCAGCTGGAGAAGGTCTTCACGGAGGTCCGCGAGGCCACCGCGCAGCCGTCCACCGTGGAACCCTCCGACCCGCAGGCCGAGTTCCCGGTCGCCGTCGGCACGGCGATCACCACGGAGATCGTCAAGCGGATCGCCGAGTCCCAGGTCAACATCCCCGACCACATCACCGCCCACCCGCGTCTGCTGCCGCAGCTGCAGCGCCGGGCGTCGATGGTCGAGGACGGCACCATCGACTGGGGCATGGGCGAGACCCTCGCGATCGGCTCCCTCCTGCTTGAGGGCGTCCCGGTCCGGCTGGCCGGCCAGGACTCGCAGCGCGGTACGTTCGGTCAGCGCCACGCGGTGATCATCGACCGTGAGACGGGCGAGGAGTACACGCCGCTGCAGTACCTCTCCGAGGACCAGGCGCGGCTGAACGTCTACAACTCCCTGCTGTCCGAGTACGCGGCGATGGGCTTCGAGTACGGCTACTCGCTGGCCCGCCCCGAGGCGCTCGTGATGTGGGAGGCGCAGTTCGGCGACTTCGTCAACGGCGCGCAGACGGTCGTGGACGAGTTCATCTCGTCGGCCGAGCAGAAGTGGGCCCAGACCTCCGGCGTCGTCCTGCTCCTGCCGCACGGCTACGAGGGCCAGGGTCCGGACCACTCCTCGGCCCGCCCGGAGCGCTTCCTCCAGATGTGCGCGCAGAACAACATGACGGTCGCCATGCCGACGTCGCCGTCGAACTACTTCCACCTCCTGCGGTGGCAGGTGCACAACCCGCACCACAAGCCGCTGGTCGTCTTCACCCCGAAGTCGATGCTGCGCCTGAAGGCCGCGGCCTCGAAGGCGGAGGAGTTCACGACGGGCCAGTTCCAGCCGGTCATCGGCGACGCGTCGGTCGACCCGGCCGCCGTCAAGAAGGTCGTCTTCTGCGCCGGCAAGGTCTACTACGACCTTGAGGCCGAGCGGAAGAAGCGCGGCGTCACGGACACGGCGATCATCCGCATCGAGCGCCTGTACCCGCTGCCGGGTGCGGAGCTCCAGGCGGAGATCAAGAAGTACCCGAACGCCGAGAAGTACCTCTGGGCCCAAGAAGAGCCGGCGAACCAGGGTGCGTGGCCGTTCATCGCGCTCAACCTGATCGACCACCTGGACCTGGCGGTCGGCGCCGACGTCCCGCACGGCGAGCGTCTGCGTCGCATCTCGCGGCCGCACGGCTCGTCCCCGGCCGTCGGCTCCGCCAAGCGGCACCAGGCCGAACAGGAGCAGCTGGTGCGTGAGGTGTTCGACGCCTGAGACGCTGCCCGGCTCTGATCGCGAGGCCCGGTTCCGAGTCCGTCGACTCGGGGCCGGGCCTTCGGCGTACGCCCGCCCGCCCGCACAACGCGCGTGGCGGGCACGACATATCCTCACTGCATGTACTTCACCGACCGAGGCATCGAAGAACTGGAGAAGCGGCGCGGCGAGGAGGAGATCACCTTCGAGTGGCTGGCCGAGCAGCTGCGCACCTTCGTCGACCTGAACCCGGACTTCGAAGTACCGGTGGAGCGGCTGGCGACATGGCTGGCCCGACTGGACGACGAGGACGACGACCTGTAGAGCGGGCCGTTCCCGGTACGGGCGCCCATCGCCTTTGTACGGCGATCCGTGCAGCATCCGTGCGGCTGCACGTCAGCGGCGCCCTCAGTCCAACGGCCGCACCGCGCTGTACGCCAGCCCCAGCGCCCCGTGGGTCAGCAGCACCCCTCCCGCCGCGATCCAGCCACCGCTCCGGCGTCGTAGACCCCAGACCGCCAAGACGGCGGCCCTCGCCTTTGTACGGCGATCCGTGCGGCTGCACGTCAGCG